>CAJBMK010000066.1 GCA_903954165.1 uncultured bacterium
CGGTGGCAGTATTTCTGAGTTCGAAGTGCAGGTGCGCCCCGCCCGAAGAGCCTGAATTGCCCGCATAACCAATAATTTGGCCTTTTTTTACCACTATGAATTCTTTTTTGTTTTTGGGGAACAGATCAACTTCAAAACTTTTTGCTTTAATTAGTCTTACTTGCTCTTGAAGTCGTTGATATCTTAAAAGCATATCATCGTATAATTTTGCCTTTTCTTGTGGATGTTGAGGTTGTGAGAAATATAAGTTTGTAAAATATGTTTTGGATGAAAATTCAATAAACAAAGTGTGCGGTGCAAGTAATTCTTTTATCTGGGGAACAGATGCTTGATGCGGTTGTGTTATACTGGAAACACAATTTTATTTATTTACAATGCCGAAAAGAAAAGGAAAATTACTTAAAAAAGGGAAGGTTCATAAAAAAAATGTACCGGTTTTATCCGTGAAATTTTCCCCACAGGAAACAAAAAATGAGGTTTTGAGCGAAATAATTAAACCCGTTCCTCAGACGGTTGAACAATTTATTTTGGCAGAGGAAAAAACGCCCGCTATTGAAGCGGGTCTTCAGAATAGTGAAAGCGCCGTCATTGATACCGTTATTCCTCCTACCATTTTGATTCAAACCGATTTTCCGGCATACGCTCCTATTGAGGAATCATATGATACGGACGCGTATCGCATAATACCGGTTCAGGAAAGTAGTATAATCACGGAAAAGAATATCGGAAGTCGTGTTGTTGCCCCCGGTAATAATCCGTGGAAAATTGTCCGCTACTTTTCCCGAATTCCTATGATGTATAAGGCTGTTGTTTTTGCTCTTGTGATAACGATTGGCGGGTATGGAGGCGTGCGGTATTTTACGGCACCGGTTTCTTCCGACTCGATTAGTCCGGATTTTGCAACAAATGAAGAGGCGATTAATCTTTTGAAAAAAGTTGCCCGTCATGTCCTTGTTCCTCAAAATGAAATGCCGATGGTGGCCACGATTGCAAATGCGGCACAGTTAAAAAAAGAACAGTCTTTTTATGAAAATACTCTTGACGGGGATAAAGTCGTGGCGTTTATGAGCCAAAAGAAAGTTATTATTTATAGCCCATCCCGAGATATTGTTGTTAATATTGGTCCAATTTTGACTACAGATAGTCCTATTCAAAAAAGTACCGCAATCGCAGAAAAAGTTTCTCAAAAAACATCAAAGAAAAAATAATCAGCCGGTCGGCTTTTGTTATACGAGAGAGGCGGTCTCTGTGACGCTTGAAATTGATTGCGTCATTTTTAACGCGCTATGCGTTTACTTTTTTAGTTCAGCTATTTCTTCCGCAGTAAGCGGGCGGAATGAACCGGGGCGGATTCCTTTGACCCTGACCGGGCCGATACGAACTCGTTTTAAGTTAGAGATATTCAATCGCGCAAAGTCCGCCATGCGTCTGATTTGGTGTTTACGGCCTTCTTTGAGAATAATACGGAACGAATGTTTATCCATAAATTCAACCGTTGCGGGGATGGTTGGTTTACCGTCAAGCATTGGTCCCGAACGTAATTCCGCGAGCATCCACGGTTTTATGTCTTCGCGAACTTCCACTTCGTATTCTTTTTCGATTGTGTGGTCTTCTCCCGTTACTTTTTTTGTGATGATACCGTCATTTGAAAGCAGAATAAGACCTTCGCTTTCTTTGTCGAGACGCCCGACAGTGTTGAGGCCGTCAGCTTCAGGTAGGATGTCGAAAATTGTTTGACCTTCTGATTCCTCTCTGGAACAAACAATACCGATGGGTTTGTTGAAGGCGATAGTTCTTTTTTCCTCAGATTTCGTTCTGTTTACGATTTCTACGCGATCAACCGCCGGGTCGATTTGACGGCCAAGATCCGTGACAATACCTCCGTTGACGGCAATAAAGCCTTGTCGAATATACTCCTCCGTTTCACGTCGGGAAAGTATGCCTTGTTCTGAAAAATATTTTTGAATTCTCATGTCTGTTCATTATGCAACAAAAAATGAATAAAAGCAATTTTTCTCCGCGATGTTCCGCATACTATCCTGTTTCGGTCTTTACAATATTTTGTAGGTATGCGCATTGTTGATTAACGGCTTGCATTATTTTTTTTACACGTGGTATTATACAGATACTATAATTAATTAAGTTCATATATTATGGGAGAAATGAATGATGGTATTGTTCGGGAGCCTAGACAAGAAGAACCAATTAACCCAAGAAAGAAAAGCAAAGTTCTTTGGTATATCATTATTTTGGTTATTCTTGGAGTGATTGCGTATTATGCGTGGGCGATGTTTACGGCTTCAAAAATAATCCAAAATCCCGGTGCAGCTGAAAATCAGGCCGCCGTCGCGAAACAAGTAGAATCGCTAAAGGACCGCCTTGCCAAACTTACTATACTGCCGGCGGGTGAAGAACCGACCATTGTTCAGGTGACTAATGCGGATGAGCTTGCCAAAACACAGCCATTTTATAACGGTTCAATAAATGGTGATGTTATTTTCTTCTATCGTTTAGCTCGAAAGGCATATATTTATAGTCCGTCACGAAATTTGATTGTTAATGTCGGTCCGGTTTATCTTGAAGAGGAGGCGAAAGCAGCAACCGCACAGACCGCAACACCGAAACCAGCGGTAAAAACTCCGGTTAAAACAGCCCCCCGAAGATAGTATTAATTTAATAAAAAAAGGCGCCTTTGCGGGCGCCTTTTTTTATACATACTATAGACGTTTGTATCGCTTGTCGAAAGACCTAATCGGTATATAATGGCAAAATATGGCAATTAATAGGTGGCTTAAGCGAAAATATCTATGATTAAAGGGAAAAATTTCGTGAAGGTGCTGGTTGTTTCCGTTCTATTTTTCTTTGTTTTGTCGGTGGTTGAAGCTGGAGAATTCCCGATGGTAATCACTGAAATATCTCCTTTGTCGTCTCCCGAGTGGGTTGAAATGAAGAATGTGAGCGGTTCGGATCAGGATTTGGCCGGTTGGAAATTGGCGGATGAAATAAGCGACGGCGGATTGAATTTTACCGATTTGAGCGGTATTATATCCGCGGGCGGATATTTGGTGCATTGGTATAGCACTACGACACCAAAATTAAACAATCCCGGTGATGTGGTTTATCTTATTGACCCGGCCGGTGCGACGACTACCGCCGTTTCGTACGGTAACAAGGATGAGGCGGGTATAGTTTCAAACCATCTTGCGGAAATACCGACCGATATTCAGTCGATAGCATACATTGGCGGTACGTGGCAAATCACGTCGGCAAAGACTCCCGGCGCCGACAATAGATTGCCTGATACTGTCGCGCCAACTGTAGACCTGACTGCGCCTACCGGCGGTACCACTAAAGGATTAATAACCATTTCGGCTCATGCAACCGACGATTCCGGCGGAACGGGAGTTGCTTCTGTTTCCTTCTTTGCAAGCTCAACCCTTTTGAATACGCTTACTTTGGCTCCGTATTCCTTCGAATGGAATTCTTCCGGAGTGAATGACGGTGTGTATGATTTTTACGCAGTAGCTACCGATAATTCAGGCAATGTAGCTACATCTTCACCAATTTCAACGACTGTTAATAATTACGTACAAGCATCGGTTGTTAGTGTTACGTCGACTTCGACCGACGGAGTTTATCGAAAGGGGCAAGTTATCCCCATTGCGGTTGTTTTTAGTAAACCGGTTACGGTTAGTTTGTACTCGGATGAAGGTCCGAAACTTTCAATTGCCGTCGGCTCGGCGGTAAAACAGCTTGATTTTTCGAACGGTTCAGGCACCGACACATTAATATTTAATTATGTTGTCGATAGTGCCGACATCGCCGATAAGATTGATATTGCAAGCTCTTCCGCTCTCGTTTTTAATATCCTTGATAATAGTCAGGTTACTATTGTCGATGTGATTGGTAATCCCGCAGTTATCGATCTTCCCGTACCTGGCGAAACTAATTCTCTTGGCGCACGCAAATCTATTTCCGTCAACGGTCTATTGCGCGGTCATATAACCGGCGTGAATACTTCGGTTGCGGACGGACACTACAAAGCCGAGCGGGAAATCTTTGTTTCGGTTGCTTTTAATGAACCTGTTACTGTTTCTCCCTATGGTGGCGAATTGCCAAAACTTATTCTTCGTTTAAACAGTGGAGATAAAGAAATTTCCTATGAAGACGGATCAGGTACCGATACTCTCCGTTTCAAATATACAGTGCTCAGTGGCGACAAGAGTTCTCGTTTGGATTATGCGTCGACCACGGCGCTTCTTAATAATTCTGCCGATAATTCGGAGGCGACCATATTTGATTTGTATGGAAACGCCGAAAATCTGACTTTACCGGAACCGGGCACTGCGGGCTCGCTTGGTGCAAATAAACATATCGTCATTGACACGGTTCCTCCGGTGGTCACGGTGCTTGGCAATGGAAATGTTGTTTTGGAGTTTGGTACCGAATTTGTGGATGAAGGAGCGACATCCACAGACGACGTGGACGGTGATTTGACCGCATTTATTGCCTCTTCAACAGATTTTAATTTTGATACTGAAGAAGCGGGTGTGACCTACCGTTTTGACTATGCCGTTACTGATAGAGCGGGGAATAGCGCCACATCAACGCGCTTGATAGACGTTGTGGACAGCCAAAGGCCGTATGTGACAGGAATTGAAGTGGCCACAACCACGACATTTTTCAGAAAGGGTCAGACTGTGCCTATTCGAGTTCATTTTTCTGAAAAAGTGAAAGTCGAACCATATATGTATCCAGTTGGTTCGGAAATGGCGTTTGCCGATCCGGTAATCATTCTTAATGCAAGCAGTACGGCGCGGGCTTTTTACAAGTCAGGTTCGGATAGTAAGGTTTTATTGTTTGAATATGTCGTTGGGGACGGTGATATGGCAAACCCGCTTGATATTGCCTCGGCGGATGGATTGAAATTTAATACTGTTGATGAAACAGTGGTCACGATTCGCGATCTCAATAGTAATCGTGCGGAATTACCACTGCCAATTCCCGGGTCCGCCGACTCTCTTGCTCTCAAAACACCGGTAGTGGTTGATGGTTTGTATCGGGGAAGCGTCGTTTCAGTGTCTTCGCTATCGACGGAAAAAACTTACCGAACCGGAGAAACGGTCGCTATTTCGGTATTGTTTAACGAGACCGTCACTGTTGTCGGTCTGCCGAAAATACTTCTTAACGCATCTACAACTCCGCGATACGCCGATTATTTTTCCGGTTCCGGCGGAAGGACGCTAACGTTTCACTATACGGCAGTTGAGGGTGATATTGTTTCAAGATTAAATTACGCATCCACATCATCACTTGTCTACGCCATATCCGGTGATACTTCTGTACCAACTATTCTTGATGCCGTTGGAAATGGGGCTCAAGTAACTCTCCCAAATACCGATAGTCATTTATCACTTGCAGGAAGCAAAAATATTGCCGTAGACACGTATCCGCAGGCTCTTCTTACAGGTTTACCAAATAATCCAACAGAGGATCGCATTACAAATATATACGTCTCCGGTCCGTCAGTTGCTTCGTATATCTACAGTTTTGACGGGCATGAATGGAGCGGTAATCAATCGACAACGACCGCCATCGAGCTATCAGCTTTACCTCTTGGATTTCATCGGATTTCGGTTCGAGGGGCTACTGCGGGCGGTTTAAGCCAGTTGGATACGGCAAATTTTCAGTGGGTCATCTCGGGCGGGAATACCGCTTCTTCAACCGTTACGGTAGTTTCGCCTTCCGAGCGTGTCTTTATCGAGCCGGAAACGAATAGCGCGACGTCAACAATAGTAACTGGTCTATCCGCAACAAGCACGGAGCTTGATTTCGGAACGAATAGCTATTTTGGCGTGACTGAAACAACGGTAACTGTCCCTCGTCCAATTGTTGTTGAATCGGTCACTACGTTTGGCACGACAACATTATCTATACCGGCCGGAGTAGTTATTTCCGGAGAAGGCGGAGAAGACGGATGGAATGGTTTGCTTAGTCTTCCGACTATTACAGAAGTTCCGTCCATTACAGCGGATAGCGGTAAGACGGTTGATTATGCCGGTGCGGTTGGTATTGCTCTTGGTTTCAAAAACGGTCAATTGACCTTTGATCGCGCTGTTCGTATTCTATTTCCGGGAAAGGCCGATTCATACGTTTCGTATTCGCATAACGGCGGTCCGCTTACAAAAATAACAAACGCCTGTGTAGCCGATACTCAAATTGCGGGAGATGCGCTCGCCCCCGCCGGTGATTGTGCGATGAATAGCGGTTTTGATTTGGTGATTTGGACCAAACACTTCAGTACTTTTGTTGTCTATAATCAGACGACGACCACTACATCAGGCGGTGGAAGCACAAACAGTGCTTCAAACGGTCCAATTTGGGCATGGGGACAATTGCCGAAAGCTTCTTCGGTGCCGGTTTCAGTTTCGGCAACTTCAACTTCTACGGCTTCAAGTACCGGATTAATAACGGCGGAAGCCTTTTCGCAAGGCCAAGTGCTTGGAGAAAGTACATTCTTTTTTCTGAATGATATGTGGTACGGAATAAATAATAATGACGTTATGGAACTACAAAAGCGTTTGGTCGCCGAAAATTTTCTGACCGTCAATCCGACCGGGTATTTTGGCTCGAGCACAAAAGCGGCGGTTTTGGCCTATCAGGAAAGAAACGGTATTCGGATGACGGGTTATGTCGGTTCGATTACCCGTTCGGTTCTGAACGGAGATGGTGGCGGAACAATTTCTCGCGAAATAATGATTCGAATTCTTACCGAGAAAATCGCCCGTCTTAAAGCTGAATTATCGCTTTTGCAATAAAAATTATTTTTCCGAATCGTTCGGATATTTTCTGATGTGGCCGTTTGCTGTATAATGAAATCAATGAAACGATTTGTTCCTATAATTACTCTTGTACTTATACTCGCATGTTCGGTCACTATTGCGAGTCGCATTCTTATTATTGGGGAAGGGATAAATAACGGATCCCAAATAATTGCGAGTGATATTATTCGTTTGGCAAATAATGAACGTGAGTTACGTTCGGCCGAGGCGCTCCGCGAAAGTCCAATTTTGGCGTCGGCTGCTCAAATGAAGGCGGATGATATGGCACAAAACGGGTATTTTTCGCATAATAGCCCGGACGGGAAACGGCCATGGACATGGCTCGCTATTGCCGGCTATCGGTATGATTATGCCGGAGAAAATCTGGCGATGAATTATACCGAATCGGCCGATGTTCATAATGCGTGGATGATGTCCCGGGCGCATAAAAGTAATATCCTGAATCCTAATTATACGGAAATTGGCGTCGGTACCGCGGTCGGTTTGGTGGGAGGCAAAGAAGTCGAATATACGGTCGAGTTTTTTGGTCGGTCCGTACGCTGATTATTTTATCAGCCGATTATTTTTGTGGTATACTTTATTCATGGAAAATTTAATTCATGCTGATATTTTCTTTTTCATTGCGTCAATTGCGGTTGTTTTGATCACAGCCGGCTTGCTGGTTGTGATTGTGTATGTGACAATTTTCATTAGAAATTTGACTCGTATTTCTAATTCGGTCAAAAAAGGAACTGATGAAATTGTCGGAGGAGCCAAGACGATACGTGAAGTTATGGAGCGTGTAGCGTTTGAGTTTGCTTCATATATTTCACATTGGTTTGGAAGCCGTAAGCGCAGGAAATAGACGAATAGTGCCGAGTTTTTTTATAAAAATAATCTATAGCATATGGTGCAAAAGAAAAAAGAGTCGGTGTCAAAAGGGGCGATTGCGGTAGTGGCCACAGCGGCGGTTGCGGCCGGGGCGCTGGGTGCATATTTTTTATACGGGACAAAGAAGGGAACTAAGAAACGAAAGGAGGTCAAAGCATGGATGTTGAAGGCCAAAGGGGAGATCATGGAGCGTTTGGAGAAGGCAAGTGAGGTCAGCGAAGACGTATATCATAAAGTCGTGGACGAGGTGAGCAAAGAATACAGTACGGTCAAGGGGATAGATGCTTCTGATATTGCCGGCTGGGCGGATGAAGTTAAGAGCTATTGGAAAGATGTTGCAAAGAAATTTAAGGCAAAAAAATAATAGTAATCTCTCATAGGAAAATAAAAAACCCTGAATAAAAAACAGGGTTTTTTGTGTACAAGCTATTTGTCGATTTCTTTCTATAAAAACCGTCCGAAACCACGAGATTTCGGACGGATGTTGGCGCGTGTTGCGCTGTAAGTATTGCAGTATAATCTGCCTAAAATACTGCATACTGAATGGTGATGTGTTAAATCGCTATTCAGTTTGAATTATAAAAGAAGTATGAAAAATGTCAAATGGTAGGGGCTATACGGCGACAGGTTTGGTGGCCGGAAGTCGAAAAATATAGTACTGTATGGTCACGTGCTTTTTGATGGAAAGAATAGAGAAACGGATGAATTTTGTCATAGTAGCCCTAATTCGCTCTATTATTTGACCTTTTTACCCATATCTGATACGATAACGCGTATGTTAAAAATTAGACTTCAAAGAGTGGGCAGAGAAAATATTCCTGTTTTTCGCGTTGTTTTGACGGACTCAAAAAACAGCACCAAAAGTGGCCGTTTTCTTGAAATACTCGGCATGTTTGATCCTGTAAAAAATGTAAAAGAAATGGACAGCGAACGCATAAAATACTGGATTTCAAAAGGCGCAAAATTAACCGATACGCTCCACAATCATCTTGTCGGCAAAAAAATCATTTCCGGAGTCAAAATCAATAAATTACCGAAGAAGCGCCCAATCGTTAAAGAAGTAAAGGAGGTCAAAGAAGCCGCTCCCGCAAAACCTGAAGCAGTTTCAGAATCGGCACCGGTCCAAGCATAACAATGTTGAAAACACACCGAAAGGTGTGTTTTCTTATGAGAAAGAAAGATAGATGGGTAAAAGGCGAACGGTGAGTCTTTTGGCGGCTGTGTATAACTTCGATTGATTTCTTCTGTTGCAAAATCCTTATTTTCGTATAAAATAACCCAAGCGGTAATTTGAATGAAGCCTAAAGCGACATTGGTTATCGTTACTTACTAATTAGCGGATGAACTCTATATGACACAAGAGCAAGATGTCCAGTTTCTTGAATATGTCGTAAAGGCTCTCGTTGAGAACCCAAACGATGTGAAGATTGTGAGGACGGTAGATGAAATGGGGGTATTATTGACCCTATCACTCAATCCGGCAGATATGGGAAAGATTATTGGCAGAATGGGCAATACAGCAAAGGCCATTCGTACGTTACTCCGTGTTGTTGGTATGAAGAACAACGCTCGTGTTAACTTGAAGATTAACGAACCAGAAGGTGCTGCTCCTCGCGAGAAGGCTATTAAGACGGTTGACGATGCCCTTGACGATTTGAAAATTTAACTTTAAAAAAAACCGGCCTTCTGGCCGGTTTTTTGTTGTCGAAAAAATCACAATACTTTCGTGTAGCCCTCTTTTACTCCGTCATCGCGAGGACGCTTATCCGCCCACCGAGAGTCGGGCAAGTGGCAACCCAGGATTCGGAATAGTCGGGATTCCTAAAGACGGAGGAAAGGAATTACAACACCTACATGCTGATCCTTTTTTCTCCGTCATTGTGAGGAAGCTTCGTCCGTGGCAATCCAGGATTCGGGAATCGGGATTCAAAACAGCGGAAGAATTACAACAACATGGACTGGATTGCCACGGGCTCCACGCCCTCGCAATGACGGAGGGGAGGAATTACAACAGAATGGACTGGATTGCCACGGGCAAAACGCCCTCGCAATGACGGAGGGGA
>CAJBMK010000067.1 GCA_903954165.1 uncultured bacterium
CGTCACTGCGATAATTCCACACATTCATCACCTTCGTGTTGTTCCTTTTCCCTTTTCGTCATTGCGAGGACGCCTCGTCCGTGGCAATCCAGGATTCGGTATTGTCGGGAATCCATAACGGGAATTACAACGATATGGACTGGATTGCCACGCTTTGCTCGCAATGACAAAAAGAAAGAATTACAACGTTAAAGATTATATTATAAATAACCAATCGCCTTCTTCTGATAAAATATCACATTTTATAATCGTGATAATTCACATACGTTCATTACATTCGGGGTATTCACGCCCACTCTCTCATTGCGAGGACGCCTCGTCCGTGGCAATCCAGGATTCGGAATGGTCGAAAATCGAAACGCCCCTCCGTCATTACGATAATTCACATACGTTCATTACCTTCGAAGCACTCTCGCCTACTTCGTCATTGCGAGGACGCTTCGTCCGTGGCAATCCAGGATTCGGTATTGTCGGGAATCCATAACGGGAATTACAACGCTATAGACTGGATTGCCACGCTTTGCTCGCAATGACGAGGGGAAGAAATTTTGACGTTGAAAGTTAGATTAATAAACTATCCCCGAATTGGGATATGAATTCGGGGGAAACTTTTAATTAAGCAATCCAAAGCGCAAATATAAAATTATATTGGAAGGACCAGCGATGGGTGGGACTTATCGATTCCAGTTTGAAGAGATTCACGACCAGCACCCCAACCCCAACCACCCTCACAATGGAGATAAATTAAGTATCTGGTACCACCAGAGTTGCGGACTATCGTACCGTCAAAAGAAATAAAGCACTTATAAAGCTCTTCTATTTTCAGACCATTCACCTTCGCCAAGATAGACATCTTGTTTTCAAAATCTTCCTTTTGTTCTTCATTACCTTTGAGTAGTTTCCATAAAGCAGCGAGGACGAAGAGATCGAGGCGGATAAATTCATTTGATTTGGCCATCAACGACGCCAAACGCATACCGCCATCAACACTAGATTCACCCTCCGGCAACCAACTCATATCCAACTTAACCTTTGAGAAGTCAATTTCGGTTATCCCCTCATTTCGCTCGTCAGACCCGGCAATCGGATTTTCTGGATCAGGCCGCGACAATAAACCAAGACCGCCTTCTGTTTGGGGTTTTCTGATGAAATCGACAAGGTTGATACTGCGATCGATTTCTAATATATATTCGGGATTCAATATCGCTTCCAGTTTAAGAAGAATTGATTCAACTTCCTCACTCAGTTTTATCGACGAAGGAAGATTGTCTCGAATATCAGGATTACTCAGAGCAACTTCGTATTCGGTAAATAAAGCTTTGACCTTCCCCAGATTATCTGCCATATCCACGCAATTGATTTCCGATTTAGTTGAGCTGTTTTCCATAGTGATACTATTTTACTCTAAAATACAGAGCGGTTCCATAAATCATAAAATAGGATGCGACTCAAAATACTTTATCTCTCGAGAAGAATTACCCGAGAGTGACTGGGCCAGCCACCGCCCAAAAGAGCGGCACCGCGGAGACACTTCGAACCATTCCACACCATACTCGGCACAAAAGCCTCACCACCGGAGTGGCGCAGAATAGAGCCGAAACAGAAATGACTATAGTCAACATCCTTGAATACTGCGGGAGCTTTTTGAATCATCCATTGCCAGAAAGACAAGTCGGGAATGATATATTTATCGGAATACGTTTTTATCACATAGTCGAAGATTTGGGCCAGGTTTCTTAGATTATTGTCTTTAATCTCCTTCTCTATATCGAGAACTTTTATCTTGACGTCGTCGAAGTCAAGACCAAGACATTCAGGATTTAGTGTGTATTCGCCAAATTTAGTCTTATCTATATCTCTTTTGAGGAATTCAATATTGAGTGATTTTGGGACAACAAGAGAGGCTTTTTGAACAATAGTTTCGGGCTTAACCGTCTTCCATTCTTTCCACGTTTCTACTAAAAAGGATTTCAATGACTCCATCCGCTCGGCTTCGATAGGAAATAACGCTTCCAATTCAAGAATGGCCGTTTCGACAGATTGAGCACGTTTAATTCCTGCAGGAAGATTATCTCGAATATCAGGACTACTCAGAGCGACTGAATATTCGGAAAACAAAGTATTGAGCTTCCGTAATTGTGACACCACATCCAAACAATTAATTTCTGATTTAGTTGGAACGTTTTCCATAGTTCTAATATTTTACTCTAAAATTGAGAGTGGCACCATAAGTGGTATTTGAATATTTTGTTCGCTCAATTTCAAAATATGTTCATTTGATTTGAGCTAAAACATTTTTTTAATGTATGCAAAATTGCTAAAATGGAGAAAGACATTATTGATGGGAACCGGATGTAACGGGCTGGATGCCTACAGCATCAGTCCCCAGTTTGGAGTTTCTTTGCGCTCAGAAGCTTAAGAAAATGCTCAAACTGGCTTCGAGCCCGGGCCGGAAATGCCCCCGGCATGTCCTCCTCGGCACACATGAAAAAAACCGCTCGAATAGCGGTTTTTTTCATGTGTGCCGAGGGCCGGGCTCGAACCGGCGACCCCTTCCTCTTCAGGGAAATGCTCTACCAACTGAGCTA
>CAJBMK010000068.1 GCA_903954165.1 uncultured bacterium
TGGTATACCGAGGTTCAATCTCGGTAAGTATACTCGTATCCAATGCGTCACTATTTGGTGGTTTCTATCTTGATTCATGCTAAAATTATTCCATAGAATTTGAGTAACTTATATGAATAAACAAAACTGCCCCGAATTAGTAAATAAACTAAAACAAGTCCAATCTCTAAACCTCGACTTTAACGAAAAGACAGAAAAAGTCCTTTCATTCAACACCTCTCGATCATGGACCGATGACGAAGCCGCTTTAATTGCCGCAGCAGGAAAAGTGGGGGACGAGTTGGATAATATACTTATCCAGCTTGAGAATGAGGCTCAAAAGAAGACGGGACAAGAAATTGCTCTTGAAGAAATAAAAAAATTAGAAATAGCGGCACTCAAAATAGAACCCTTCATCAAAGAAACTTTTCAAGGCTGGAATGTTACTAACTTCGATAAGGTCATCCAAAAACCATCCTTCACCGACCCCCAATCTCTAAACCTAAATATTCTCAAATCAGACATAGACCCAGCCAAATTAGGCGAATTCAGCCTCAATCCCGAATGTCTCAACCTAGACTTCAGCCAAATCGAAGACAAAATCACAATCAAAGAGATTTCAGAGAAAGAAATCAAAGACAACAAGCTAACAGATTTAGCTCAAATTGGCACATACATCATAAAACAGTATTCCAAAGATTATATCATCTCTGACCTATCTTTCTGGCAGTGGATGTTCCAAAAAGGTGCTAATGCACCTCAAAAACTCAAAGATGATAATTATTATTATTTTATGTTCGGCTCTGTTCTGCGTTACTCCGATGGCAAAGCTCTTGTGCCGAATGCGCGCTGGAATGGATCTAAATTCCTTCGCGATGCTGGTGATCTAGATGATGTTAGCTGGGCGGGTCGATATCAAGGTCGATACGTGGTTATTCTTCTCAAGAGGGATGTTTAGGAATTATTCTTTTGATTTTTGAATTGTTCCTGCATTTCTTTTTTCTTTCCTCTCTGATTCCTTTTGAACTTTGGCTTTTGATTTTTGAGCCCTCGTCCCTGTTTATTGTTATATTATAGCTTCCTATAAAAAGTTTTGAATATCTGTTTCTGAAACTCGGCGATTCGTTTACTTTCGATAATCATGGCGGTTTCGGAATTGTAGTCTATGAAGGCTACGCGGTTGCCGTAAATAATTTCGGTCACGTTGTGGTCGAATGGGCCGAAATCGGTCGGCATAGTTTTGGCGAAGCGGTCCAGTTTTGGAATCTTATGTTTGGCGGTTTGTTCGTTGGTGATGACTTCGCGTTGTAATTTCTTGGCGTCGCGCATTTTGCGGTAAATCTTCGGCACGTATTTATCTTTTTTCTCCTGGCCGTCTTTGTTGGAGCTGAAGCGGTAGAAGACATCTCCGGTTTTGAGACTACGCACCACGTCATCAAATATTCGTTTGGTGCCGTCTTTGCCTTCCAGAAAGCGAACTTTCGGTTTTTGTTCGTTAGCTGAGTATGAATCTTCCAAGTCCGGCAGAATTTCGAAGAAGTCCAGTTTGAGATCGTCAAATAGTGTTTCCAGACGGTTTGGCGGTTCGGCGATATAGAACGTACCGTTGGTGCGTTCCGATTCGGTAATCAATTTTTTCTCGAGAAGGGAAGGGAGGGCTTTGTATATAAGCGGTCTATGGATTGAAGTTTTTTCCGATATCTGAGTAATGCGGGACGGGCCAAGTTCCAAAAGAGCCAGATATATGGCCGTTTCGTTCTTGGAGAGCCCTATTTTCTGTAAGGTTTCGTGTTTATCCATAGTTTTCTTTGTGTTTGTAATTTAATCTTACATTTAGTATACACAAGTATGTGTAATTTAGCAAGTATAATAAAGATTATTAGTATTATAGAGTAATCAAATATATAAAACGTAATATTTAGTTACATAGAATGATGATTAAGAACGGCCAGAAATAGAGGTTTTTTGGCATCGTGGGGTTTTGTAGTACAAAAAAGATAATGATATACAAGTATTGTCAATAGATTCCCGTATACTGTCTTGACGGTCGAGAAAGAGAAATTAACAAATAACCACAAACAACAAAAAATGAAACTGGTAAAAACTTTGCGGACACTTGGGACACACGCGCGCTACGAAGCGCACTGCGCTGCGCAAATGAATCCCGGGTGCTATTTGTGCAAGGCGGTACCGATACGAGAATACAAACACTGGAATATCATACAAAACGAGTTTCCTTACGACGAGGTAGCGACAGAAAGTCACATACTAGTTCCGAAGAGACACAGCAAGGAAGAAGGGCTTACGGTCGAAGAAATACAAGAGTTAGCGGACATTAAGCCGGACACTCATGAGACTTACGACCTTATTATGGAAAATACACACAAGCAAAAATCGATACCGGGACACTTCCACACACATCTTTTAAAGATTCGAGAACGGGTAATGACAGAGTATGAACGGCCACAGGCCGTTTTTTTGACGCCACAAACTGCCAAGCTAACTATCGGAAGAGGGTAAAGAGGAAAAACTGTCGCGAGGTATGTACCTCGCCTGACGAGTCCTTCGCCTAGTCGGCTCAGGACGAAACAGAAGATCTTTGAGACTTTGTCATAGGAGTGAGCTTGGAAATAATTCCAATTTCATTCCTATGACAAAAACAAAAGAAAACAAAAAACGGAATCGGCGGATCCGTGTGTACGTAAATAATTGGCGGAATCGTCGTTTCGTGCAGGTGTTGTCCGACCAGGTGGCTCTTCAGGTGACGATGCCCGGGTGTAGTCATTGTGTGACCTGTCAGGCAAGGGTCCAGCAGTTGGACGTAACGGTGGCTCAAAAAGCACACATCATTCACCAATGGAAGACCCGTGACGACGGTGCATACTGGTTATTCTTACCCCTAAAGAATAACCAGGATCCGTTACAGCTTCTTCGAGACGTGCTCGATGTGAAAATCGAGAGATGATGTTGCGAGTGATCCGATCGAAGACTACGGATGTCTTTAACTCCTGTAATTCTTCGGGGAAGCTCCGAAGCGCTTGGTAAGCGGAAATTACCGGGGATCGAAAAATCCCCTCTGTCGCGAGGTATGTACCTCGCCTGATGAGTCCTTCGCCTAATCGGCTCAGGACGAAACAGAAGATCTTTGAGAAAAGCGGATTCGTTGCGGACTCGGGGAGAGAAAATACTCCGAGCCCGCAACGAATCGCAAACCGAACAACATTAACCGGAGAATCTCTGAGAGATTTCCAGAAGATGCGCGGCGGCTGTTTGTTGGGACCAATCTATGAACAATTCTGTTATCCAAATTACCTGTCGCGGACAGGAGACGAGCGCCAAGACATTACAGGTTCTTGGAGCGGTTTTATTCCAAGCCGCAGAAGTGATGGAGCAAGAGCTTGCTGGGAGAAATGCTCTTCAGTACGGTGACCGGCTGGTTTGGGATATTGAAGTGGAAGGGCCCGATTGGGATTATCTTGCGACCGGTGACGTGACTCATAACCGAGGTGCGGACCAGATTGGAATTCACCGAATTTCTTTCAGGGCGGACAAAATGCGACTGGAAGGCAATCGAAATTGTCCTCTGGTCGGTACCGACTTAGTAAAAGAGTTGGCGAGTCGCCTGGAGTCACAGGAGGTTCTTGCTCATTAGTTTGTTTGACGAGACTACGGACGTCTTTAACTCCTGTAATCCTTCGGGGAAGCTCCGAAGCGCTTGGTAAGCGGAAATTACCGGGGATCGAAAAATTCCCTCTGTCGCGAGGTATGTTCCTTGCCTGATGAGTCCTTCGCCTAGTCGGCTCAGGACGAAACAGAAGATCTTTGAAAAATGTAATAAAAAGGAAAACCCATGAATAAAATAGAGACAAATTGCAGGCACGATACTATTACCGGGAAAATTAAGAAATGGAAAAAACACATACAGGGTGTTGAAACGATTAAGAAGAATATTGAGGCGTCCAATCTGGTGGATGTGGTTGCGTCTCTACCGGAAGAAATCAGGCCAAACGTGTATTATTTGTCGCATAATCAATATGGCACCATCGATTTAAGCAAAGAGGGTGATATTGTGCTTGTGCCAAAATACTTTACGCAGTACGCCTTCATTGTTGGTTCACGCACGCGAGGCGGATACAGTTCTTGTAAATACACGATTGATATGAGTGTTGAAAAGTTCACCTTCAGTTTTCCGGTGCGGTATAGCGATTCTCAATACGGAATTGGGAGAATGGATTACCGCAGTTTTTGTGGGTCGGGCAGGCAGTTCCTGAAAGTAATTGAGGAGTTGCACCTCACGCACATCTTTGCCGACGGCTACTATTCTTTTCAAAAGAAGGAGAATGGGGAGGAGGCTACCTGTTCGCTTCAACGGATTGAGTCGTGGCGGACAGTTCTTTTGGAGGACTACGGAACTCGATTGGTCAAGAAGTATCTTGATTCTTGGTTAATCGTTAAAGCTGTGAAGCAAGCGACACAAGCGACTAGTGACAAAAACTACGATATGGATTGTCACTCCGATCATATTCAGAGTGTGATTGACCGGATTGAGGACACTGAATATCGGGAAAGAATGCGGGGTGAGAATACAGATTGATAAGTGTTTTGAGGGATTCTCTTAAGTCTCTCTCTTGTCAAAACGGAAAACGTGGAGTTGTAAATATTAAAAAATATCCCCGGCCACATAATGGTCGGGGATTTTGAATTTTTCGTTAGCTGGTTTTGACTATCCAAAGGTAGAGGTCGATTTTTTCTTTTATGACTCCTTTTTGGCGGTCAATCTGTTTGAAACCAAGTGAAACAAGGTGTGTTGCGACACTCATTCCGCGCACTTCTTTTCCGTAGGATAGTGTTCCCATAATTCGGTCAAGCTGTGTGAGATCATTGTCTGTTAGTGAAGCAAGAATCTCTTTTGTCGGTGTACGAGTTGCGTATCTGTCGAGGATTTTGTTTATCTCTCGCGAATAGGAATTAGTTGTTTCGTGATTAATAACATCAAGCTCTAATTCATGCATTTCCACTTCCTCTTTGATCCATTCCTCCGAGTGGGGGTCGGTATCAGAGCCGTTTTTTTGTCGCAATGCGTGGCCGAGTTCACGGGCTAGTATTCCATGGAAACATGTCTGTGGCCAGGAAACTCCCGCTATCATTAACGATCTCCATGTTGAATAATAGAAAAAGAAGCTGGGAAATTCCGGGATGGCAAAATATTTTTGCGAAATAAAACAAATTTCCGTCACATTTGGCATGTTTTCACTTTGAATTTCTCCCCGGGCGTATACTCTTTTTGATCCGATATCTCCGTATCGTGATATGACAATGTTGGAGAAGGTTGAAGATATTTCCTTACATAACGGATTTATATTCCGAATGGAAAATATCGCATTTTGCACATTTGTGTATGCGAGTCGCATTCGTAGATATTCATTCTCGGGCGAGCCTTCGATGTCCGACATCCACCAGTCATTTTTATTGGGGCAATCTTGCATGTAACGCTTAAGTGTGACGGCAAGTTTTTCCCGCCTCTCCCTGTCTTTTTGTTGGTTGTCTGAATTATTTTTGAAAATAACGGTTACCAGTGTCATGATTGAAATCACAATCACCGTGGTAAGGACGAGAAAAAACATACCGCTTCGCGTTTTTTTTAATTTTGGTTTCATTGTAAAAGGTCTTTTTTCCCCGTGTGTGGGGAGGGTGAGTATCTCCGGCTAAAATAGTAACATGATTTTTAGCAATATGTCAATTTATATTCTATAATTACAGTTACGTATTATCACATAAGGTCGAATCACTTCGGGTATTTTTTTATGAATTTTTTGCTATACTAGGCCAATGAAATTTAAAATCGTATTTTTTACCGCCTTGTTTTTTGTTGGAATTCAGGTTGTGCATGCGGAAGTTGAGACTGAATCCGGCGCAATCAATTCGGCACGCGTGTGCACTATGGAATATAATCCGGTCTGCGGGAAGGACGGCAAAACGTACTCAAATGCATGTATGGCGGGCGATGTCGGGGTGGCTTCGAAGGGGGAATGTGAGAGTGAAGAGCCAAAGCAGGTAGTGTCGCCGACGGAATCTGAGGGAGGAATAATCGGTGGTGGAGAAAAAAAATGCGAGATCCGCTGTTTTCGGGCAGACCCGGTTTGCGGTAAAGACGGTAAAAATTATACCTGCGGATTACCGGAAGCATTGTGTAATAATACCGTCGTTGATTATTCCGGAAAGTGTGAAAACGACGGCAAACAGGAACAGCAGATAACTCCGATAAAATCAGCGACAACTTCTCCGATAGAGATTTTGGAAAAGTATATTCGCGCGAATATATCGGTGTTATCAAAGAAAAATCCGGAAACATTAGGAGGCAGGTTTATCGTTTCGCGAATTGAATGGATGTCTACAACATCCGCCGAGATATATTATGACGACGGCTACAACGCGTTTCGGGCGCTTGGAATATTCACGGTAGCGACGGGGACAAATCAGAGTGCTGTTGTTTTGGTGCAGAGTTTTGAATCTAATTTGGCCGGGTCGGGAAAACCGTTTGATGAAGCGGATGTGTGTGTGTCGCCGAAGATTTCAGTTCCGGCTTCTTCTTTTGAAGTAAGTGGTTTTTGGCAAAAGTTGCGGGCCAAGATATGGCCGAATGCGGTGCCGGAAAAAATAGTTCGGAACGTATTTGAACAGTGGTTGGCATTTTATAAAACAAACGCTTCGTGCACGCTTGCCCGATTGTCCGGTGCTACGCTCGACAGTGTTCGGTTGGAAGGGAATGATGATTTGCTCATAAAGTCGCGGGTGAATTTTTCGGTAAAGCCTGTTGAAGAAAAAGGAACGTATTGGCTTGTCGGGAACGGAATTACCGGGAAAAACGGGTGGGTCCATAATAAATATGCGTATGTTTCTCTTGTAAAAAAGGGCGGGGTGTATGAATTATTGAGCGTTTCGGAGAAGAAATAGGGGGTTTATTGAAGGTGAAAGATAGTGGTCAATAAGCACACACATATGCTGTGCTGTTTGTGGTACTTTTTAAGGTGTGCCCAATTTACGGCCTAGTATAAGCTATTTTCTCGATTCTATGGCGGCTCTTGACTATGGGGGAATAATCGGCGATAATGAGTTCAGTATAAAAATAGTTCACAAAGAAAAAGAAAGGGGTTTCCTATGGAAATCGCGTTGAAAAATAAATTTGATTTGGCGGCCTTGGCTGAAAAAAAGTTAAGAGACGGTTTTGTTTCTCGTTCGGGTGAAAGTGAAGATGAGCGATACAAAAGGCTCGATAGGGCTTGGGCGTTGCGGGATCATGTCCTTGGCCCATGCCAACTCAATTAATTGTGACTTCGGTCACACAAAAATCACGGAATTGACCCCGTGATTTTTTTTATATAGAATTGCGGAGGACGTTTTGCAGGTCAGGCGTTTCCGCCGGGTGGGAGGTTTCCATGCCGGTCTTTTCGGTTCGTGATCTGCTTAATTAAGAAATAGAAAGAGGGATGTCAGAATATGATATCTTTCTGAGTCAGCGTGAATGTCGAACTCCAAAGGTCTCGACTCCTGTCACTTCCGGTCTCCGAATGGCCGAGGACGGAAACATAGCAAGTAAGTTGTTTGGGAAATTGGAAGATATCGAGCGAGAAATCCGTGAACATCGTTCGCGGGGAGCATCGCTTGTTAGCTCTCCCAAGGAATTCCTTGTTAAGTTTAACGAGAAGAAACGAGAATTGGAGGAGACTCGAAAGAGTCTATTAACCGGGGTGGGTGGTTGCGAATGGTCTATGATTGAACTGTACGTGATGGATTACATCAAGTACTGCGATGTCGATTCCTGCATAGCACTGCTCAAATCGATTCGTTCGATAAAGAATAAGGCGGAATGGCCGGGTCCGCACTATTTTTCCAGTCTTGTGCTACGGTTAGCGCAAGATGGAGGAGGGCTGCCTCAGATGCAACATCTCGGAAGCATGGCTCATGTCTGCTCAAAAGCATGGACGCTTCAAGCAGTGATTGAGTCGTATGAAGTATTCTGTAAGCAGAAAGGAGTGACAACCGACGAGGCATATCTATACCTTGTTGAACGTCATGATATTTGGCTTGCGGACTTGTTATCTACCCGAATTAATCGGGATTGCCAACTGGTTACGGAAGTGAGTAATGGTAGGGTTCTTCCAATGATCCTAGCTGATCTCGCTACTCGAAATGGTATTCAGATGACGCGGGAGCGCGTCAAGGAAGCCATCGGGGCAAATAGATGGAGCGATATTGCTCTATTGTTAACCTTGTCCTCGGACGAAGCGTTGGCTGGTTACACGAAAAACAAAAAAGAGTGACGCACAGTTGCGTCTACTCGCCCGGCTTTCGAAAGAGAGCCGGGTTTTTTATTTCCTATTTTGTATTCCGCGCATTTTTCCGTAATTTTTGCTACTATATGTTTGTTGGATTCTATAAAAAGCATGATTGAATATAAAAAATACTTTCAGGGTAAAAAAATCACCGTACTGGGGCTGGGACTCCTTGGGCGGGGGATTAATGATATTGCTTTCTTGGCTTCATGCGGTGCGAAGCTTGTAGTGACTGATTTGAAGTCGACCGACGTGTTGGCTCCGTCTCTTCGGGAATTGGTACGGTTTTCTGATATTACGTATGTGCTCGGCGAACATCGGCTGGAGGATTTTCGAAATTGCGATTTAGTTATCAAAGCGGCCGGAGTTCCGCTCGATTCTCCCTTTATTGCCGAAGCCAGAAAGCACGCTATTCCCGTGAAGATGAGCACGGCTCTTTTTGCCGAACTATCGCCCGCAACGATTGTCGGTATTACCGGCACGCGCGGAAAAACCACCACCACCTATCTTATTTACGAAATTTTGAAACGGGCGGGGAAGCGTGTATGGCTTGGCGGGAATATAAAAGGCGTTTCAACCTTGGCTTTTTTGCCTGAAGTACAGCCGGGAGATTTTGCGGTGCTTGAGCTTGATTCATGGCAACTGCAGGGTTTTGCCGAAGAAAAGATTTCTCCGCATATTGCCGTCTTTACCACATTTTTATCGGACCATTTGAATTATTATAAAGGCGATTTGGAAGCGTATTATAATGATAAGTCCGCCATTTATCGTTATCAAAAAACGGGGGATGTGTGTGTGGCGGGGAAAGGTGTTTTTGATTATGTCATGAAGGATAAGCCGATAAGTGATGTATGTGTTGCCGGTTCGGAAGATGTTCCGGTCGACTGGAATATACAAATTCCGGGCGAGCATAATCGGGATAATATCGCCTGTGCGGTGAAGGCTACCCGGGCGCTTGGGATTGCGGAAGAAAGTATTCGCGCGGCCGTCGAAGATTTCAAGGGTGTGCCTGGACGTTTGGAGTTATTGAAAAAAGTGCGGGGTGTTTCGATATATAACGACACGACCGCAACAACGCCGGACGCAACTATTGCCGCCCTTCGAGCGTTGGGGGGAGGTTCCGAATATCGAATATCGAAATCTGAAATAAACAAATTGGAGGCGGATTTGCATCACTCGAGTAATGCAGAAGAGAAAAAAATTATTCTGATTCTCGGCGGTTCGGATAAAGGTCTTTCGATGGAAAGACTTGTCCCGGAAATACCGCGATACTGTAATTTTGTCGTTTTGCTCGCGGGAACGGGAAGCGAAAAATTGAAGCCCGTTTTGGATTCTTTGTCGATTTCGTATGTGAATGCCGATTCACTTTCCGGAGCGGTTTCGGCGGCCTTTGAAAAAGCTCGATCGGGGGACACGATTCTTTTTTCGCCGGCTTTTGCGTCGTTTGGAATGTTTAAAAATGAGTATGATCGGGGGGATCAGTTTACCGCTTTAATTTCAAATTTAGTGTAATAAAAATGGAACAAAATCAAAAACCTATTCCGCTTCGGTTTGATACGTACATGGCCATGATTGAAGGCTCTATCGGTTCACGGCAGTTCGCTCATTTATTTGCCGAGGTGAACGGAGAAAAGACGGATCTTTTGTCTGACGGTGAATTGTCGTGTGCGTTTTATGTTTCAAATATTCTTGTTTCTCTTGGTTTTATGAGGGAGGTGCATGCGAGAGTTTCGAGTACTATTTCTGACATGATTCAATCCGGCTGGAAAGAAGTTTCCGAAGTTCTTCCCGGGGCGGTTATCGTGTGGGAAGAAAAAACAGGTCCGCACGGCAGTCATGCTCATATCGGTTTTTGTTTGAACAAGGATACGGCTATAAGTAATTCTGATAAGGAAAAAACGCCGGTGGAGCATCATATTACGTTTGGAGAGATGGGGGGAAAACCGATTCGGGCAATCACGAAGATCTATTGGACGGATAATTTTTCGTCCGGCCAAACACACTAAATAAAAAAGACCGTTTCCTTTAGAAAGAAACGGTCGTTGTTTGAGTTACATACGCGGATTATTTATTGAGACGGATCAGTGTTCCGTTTCGTTCATTGTCTCCGCGTCGGTGACTCCACCATACGAGTAATTTATTTTTATCCTTCTCTGCCATTGTTCCACAGCTTGTAACCTCAAAGAAGTCGGCCGAGGCACCCAAGGTTAGGAACTGTTGTTTGATGAGTGCCGGAATGTTGATACGGAGTATATTATTCGATTCTGAGATTGCGATGGGGGCCGTTTTCTGCAGATATTTTTTTAACTGTCGATTATACACGCCGTATTTGGCGTCCTCCAACGGATGCTGGAAAAGGTCAGCCTCAATGCCGGCAATAACCGCGATGTGCAGATTGCCGATTTCTTTTTGGCTAAAACATTTGACGATTGATTCGACAACGCTATCCGCCGGTCGGTCGCCAATTCGTCTACCACTTTGAAGAAACATTCGGTTGACGAGAGAATCTCTGCCTGCATGTGCGGCAACCGCTGTTTCCGATAATGGGGAATAGGCGACGATAGTTGGACAGTCCGCGCTCGAAATCCAGTAGGCGTCATCTTCCTTCAGGATAACTCCGTCGGCGTTTTGTCCGCGACACATGGTAAATGATTTATCACGCGTTCGAATGAGTTTGGTAAGTTTTTTTCCTTGAATGACGGTGGCGTTAAATTGCGTCGGATTCGGGCAGAAGACTTTGTGCACACCGACAGCTTTACAGACGGCGGCAATCCGTTCGAACCGTTCCTTTAGGTTGACGATGTTGAGATCGTCGGCGTCGGAAATGGTTCGATTGTCCCAATTGTTCGGTTTCCCAAACATGGAGATGCTGATTTTTCCGTCAACAAAATCAAAATATCGGGTTGGTTTGATTGGAGAAATATCCGAGGTTGTATTCATAGGTTTATGGTAAAGTTCATTTTTTTGTGGTCTAATTGTATATTCTGCACGAGGATGAATTTTAGTCAAGGTGCATTTTTTTCCTATTTTGGCTATGATAGCCTTTATGAAACTTGGAAATGAAACAAACGAATTCCTTGAAGCCAAACGGGTGCATTTTATCGGCATCGGCGGTATTGGCATGTCTGCCGTGGCTCGAATGCTATTGGAACAAGGGAAAATAGTGACCGGTTCTGACGGAACGCAATCTCCCATTACGGACGAGCTCGTTTCTCTTGGGGCGGAAATATGTATCGGCCATAAAGCTCAAAATATTGGGAAAGATGTGGAAGCGGTTGTGTATACGGTTGCCATACCGAAAGATAATCCGGAATTGAAAGAAGCTGTTCGAAGAAACGGTTTGCTTTTAACCTATGCCGAATCGCTTCGGGAAATTTCGAAGAGTAAATATACCGTGGCCATTTCCGGCACTCACGGCAAAACAACCACCACGTCAATGATTGCCGAAATTATGATGGACGCCAAACTCGATCCGACCGTGATTGTCGGCAGTTTGATGAAGCGGACCCAAAGTAATTTTGTGTTTGGCCACAGTAAATACTTTGTGGTGGAAGCCTGCGAATACAAGCGTTCATTCCTCAATCTTGAGCCGTCCATTTTGGTTATTACAAATATTGACGCCGACCATTTGGATTACTATAAAGACATGAAGGATATTCAGCGGGCGTTTACAGAGATGATTTTACGCGTTTCTCCCGGGGGATATATTGTGTGTAATCCTCGTGACGAGAATGTGAAGCCGGTTTTGGCCAGCGCTCGGGCAAAAGTAATTGATTATACGCAATTTCAAGACGAGCGTTTACAGCTCAAAATTCCGGGAATGCATAATAGGGAAAATGCGGCGGCGGCGTTGGCTGTCGCTCACGTGCTTGAAGTTTCCACTCGCGGTGCAAAGAAAACATTGTCCGGGTTTGAAGGTACGTGGAGGCGGTTTGATTTGAAAGGCAAGACCGTGAAAGGCGCTTTGGTGTATGACGATTATGGACATCATCCGACGGAAATCAGAGCCACGCTTTCCGGAGCGAGGGAAATGTATCCTGAACAAAAAATTATTGCCGTATTCCAACCGCATCTCTATAGCAGAACGAAAGAACATTTGGAGGAATTTGGCGCATGTTTTGCGGACGCAAACGAAGTGGTGCTTGCGCCGATTTATGCGGCCCGTGAGTCAAACGATTCTTCCGTTACGTCGGCTATGGTTGCGGAAAAAATTTCACTACACGGCCAAGAGGCAAAAAGTTTTGATAATTTTTCTATTATAAAGGAATACATTTTGTCGCATGCGGAAAAGGATGATGTTATTGTTATGATTGGGGCGGGAGATATTTACACACTTTCATCCGAGCTATTGGCGCAAAAAGAAAAGGGGAAAAAAGTTGAAAAAGGTGAAAAGAAAAAAGAAGAAATATCGGAGGCGGTCGGGACGGAAAACGATGAAAAAAGTGCCAAAAAGGCGGAACCGTGCGAGGAAAATATTAGCAATTAATCTTTATTTATGAGTATTCTCTACGTTATCGGTACGCCAATCGGCAACCTCGAAGATATCACTCTTCGAGCACTTCGTGTTCTTCGTGAAGTTGATGCTGTGGTGTGTGAGGATACTCGTGTTGCCGGAAAACTCCTTCATCATTTTGAAATAAAAAAACCGCTCATTAGTTATACCTCTCACGCCACCGGCGCCAAGGCCGACCATATCATTGCACTCCTCGCGGAAGGGAAGAATGTGGCACTCGTTTCTGATGCCGGAACGCCCGGTATTTCTGACCCCGGCTGTCTTATTGTTTCTCAGGTTCATACTCATTTTGAAAAAGACGCGGTTCAGGTGGTGGCCATTCCCGGTCCAAGCGCTTTAGTAGCCGCTCTCTCCATTTCCGGTTTGCCGGTTTCCGATTTTGTTTTTCTCGGTTTCTTACCGCACAAAAAAGGCCGAGCAACCCTCTTTGCCGAAATCGCCGAATCCAAGCGAACCGTTGTTTTTTATGAATCTCCGCATCGAATAGTGAAAGCTTTACAATCGCTCAAAGAA
>CAJBMK010000069.1 GCA_903954165.1 uncultured bacterium
GGTGGCGTAGCCCCAATAATATATAAGTGTCCCGTTTGGCATACCGGTTCGGGCTTGGGTAAAAGCAGCGACGGCGGTGCCTCCTTCGGCGGTACAATTTGCAACCGAGTTTGAGGTGTTCCAACAGGTACCGCGGGCGGTAACAGTTGCTCCCCCGTCGGACGTAATCGTGGCACCAAGCGTGGCGCCGGCATTTGTGATTGAAGTTGCCGTTGGCGAAGAAATGAGAGGAGCAGAAGTACTCAAATAACTAATTATGACAATACCCGAACCGCCGGTACCGCCAACACCGGAGCTATAGCCGCCACCGCCACCGCCACTTCCGGTATTTGCAGTACCGTTTCCACCGTTTTCATTTGAATATGAACTACCTACACCACCGATACTTGAACCACCCGTAGAGTAAACACTGGCAACACCATAATACCCGCCACCGCCTCCGCCGCCCGCATACCAGGCGGTCGATCCTGAAACGGCATATGAAAGACCCGCCCCACCATTTCCCGGACGAGCACTTTGACCAGTCTCACCCACGGCACCGGCTCCACCACCGCCTCCTGACATATAATACGATGCATAAGATGCACCTCCAGCGTATCCCTGCCCCGATGTTCCACTACCGCCGTTACTTGGATATGCACCTCCACCTCCGCCGGAACCTCCGGCCAAACCGGCAATAGCATAAAAATAACCGCCTCCGCCTCCGCCAACGGCAGTCCATGTATTAAAAATTGATTGGGTACCATTCGAGCCATAAGCATTAGAACCCGCACCACCTGTTCCAACAGTAATTGTATATGTCGAGGCAGGAACATTGACTACCCCATACAATAATCCACCAGCTCCTCCACCTCCACCCATCGACCCTCCACCTCCACCTCCGCCAGCTACCACCAACACTTCCGCATTCCCGCCGGTTGTTACCGTAAACGTACCCCCGGAAGTAAATGTGTGAATCTTTCTATTTCCGGAATAGGTAATGGTTCCACCAGTCGCAACGAGAGAACCCACCGGAGCCGTCGTTGTAAACGTACCATCGGCGGAATAACTAGTACCATAAGCATTTGTTGCATACCCTCGATAATAAATAAAAGTCCCCGAAGATAGACCGGTTCTGGCCTGAGTGAAAACGCCAGTGGCGGTTCCACCTTCCGCAGTACAATTGGTTACCGGCGAAGCCGTTGTCCCCCAACACGTACCGCGGGCGGTTATAGCAGAGCCTCCATCTGATGTAATGGTCGCACCAAGCGTAGCAGTCGTATCACTGACAGCGGTTGCAGTCGGTGTTGAAAGAGAAGGCGCAACAGGTGTGGTAGATATGATAATGACCTGACCGTCACCGGCACGATTAGGGCCTATATTGGTTTGATTTGTACCGGAATTATATGAACCGCCACCGCCACCGCCACCTTGGCCCGCAACTCCATAGCCGCCATTACCGCCGGAATATCCACCACCACCACCGCCACGATTACCGACACCGGAATCATAATTACCACCTCCACCGCCGAATCCACCAGCACCGGAACCGCCATTCGGATTACCATATTGAGCACCACCCATACCTCCATTTACAAAAGCTGTTCCATAATAACCGGAGCTTGAATTACCATTACCGGTTAAGCCACCACCGTTACCGCCTTCTGTACCAACTCCACCACTTCCGGAACAGACACCGTTACTGTTTCCACTTTGATCGACCCCACAATTACCACTCGAGGCGGATTTCCCGGAATAAGGTGATCCATATTGATATTCCATACCAGCCCCGCCACCGCCGCCGGCAATCATCTTCGGACTATTGGAATTGTCGGTAACAAACGATCCGCCGCCACCGCCACCGGCATAATTTGTACTGTTGTAACCATTACTACCTCCCACTTGTCCAACTATAATTTTTAATACTGTTCCTGAAGTTAAGTATACATCTCCCTTAATTTCAGCTCCATAACCTGCGGGATACCCGTTTGCTGATCCTCCCCCAGCTCCATATGCATCAATCGTGTATGTTCCGGTCGAAGGTACGGTCCAATATTGAATACCGCTTGTTACTGTTACCTGCCCGGCAAGTGATGTTGATGTATACGCCGAATTACACGCAGCTTGAGAAGGGCCTGATGAACCTGTCGCGGAGCAAGGAGTAAAAGTATAGGTAGTGGCACTGACAACGCCATACCCTGAAAACATAAGAAGGAAAAGAATGAGCGGTCTCAAAAAAAATAACGTATTCCTCAACGTCTGCAAAAAAACTTCACTCGTTTTTTGAGTGAGTTGGTTTACAACTCGGCGACTGGCATTATTATTTTTCACTTGATTTTAATTTATGTAAATATTTGCGATAAATCTTTTAATTGAATTTATGTTTATTATAACAATAATAATAAATAAAGAAACAGTAGCGCTTGTGTAAAAAAGTACCGCGATAGTTAATAGACATTAGCATTTCTCAAAACAGATATTTTCAAATGCATTATGTCCGTACCGTTTCTTACTTTTTTAAACGGCAAAACGGCAAAAAGCTTGGCCCTTTCAAGCTTTATTAAGGATTAGAATACGCTCTCCAATCTATCAAAATAGAAGGGAATAAAAAAATTTTATCCGCACATGCAACAATAAAACCGTACGTATTAGATACTCACTTTCCACATGTGTCTATGAGAGCGTAAAATGCGTTGCTATAAATTTTCCCTCATTAATAAATCTGAACATCTTCTATGACGACAGGACTAACGGGAACATCACGCACCATAACCGAGTATGCATAGGTTGGAACATTGTTGATTGCATCGAGAACGTCTTTTCCCTGAATTAATCTCGCAAAAACAGTATGCTTGCCGTTTAGCCATGACGCGTTACCGGCGGTCACGATAAAAAATTGACTACCGTTGGTATTCGGACCGCTATTAGCCATCGCAACGACGCCATTCACAATTGGCAACGGATTAATTTCGTCATCATATTTATAACCCGGACCGCCCGTTCCCCACGTGTCAATATTTGTTCCCTTCGTATTCGGATCTCCGCCCTGAATCATAAAATCCTTTATTACCCGATGAAACTTTGTGTCGGTATAAAAACCTTTTTCAGCCAATGTCACAAAATTCTTTATAGTTGATGTCGCATACCCTTCCAAAAATTCTATTACCATCGTCCCTTTATTTGTTTTGATTGTAGCGCCCTCCATACCGGCCGTTATTAATTTTGCCTCATTTTTTTTACCCATAGTAGCATTTATTGAATCAGCCTTACCCACAGATTTAATAAGAACAAAAGCCATTACCACACACGCAACAATGAACCCAACCGTAACCATTATATTTACTTTTCGACGAACATCCGGCGTCATGAGAATTAATTATATTACTTATTACCTTTAATAATCTTCTTTATTTTCTGACCGCCCTTTTTTATGGCCGTAATTTTTTTGTCCTTATTTCGTTCGAGATTTTGCAAAAGTAAATCCTTTACCTCATCAATAGCCGAATTCAAATCTGATTTTTCAGACACGACACGGTGTCGCTCCCCGCCAATATTCAAATTAATTTCCGCCCGAAAAACATCACCAGCCTTATGATGATTTGACGTCCTGCCAAGTTCAACTTCCAGCAAAATACTATCATCTTTTGGATCAATCATTTTCCCCAAACCCTGAATCAAGCGCTTTTCCAGATAATCCGCCACCGTTCCCTGAATTTCGATATTTGTCGCCTTAGTAGTTATTCTCATGGTATTTTAATTATCGATAATAAATATATCTGCCTTGACTCGTTCATTATATAGTACATTAATAAAACGCGAAACATTTCTCTCTCATCTTATACTGTATTTTTGCCATCTGAACGTCAAATATTTTACTGCCGGAATGATGTCCCGATACAATTCGAATATGTGTCGCTTTTCCGCCATAATATTCGCGAAGCATTTCGATAACTCGCGCATTAGCCATATTTCGTTCAGCCGGCACCTTCACCGAAATTCTAAATAAATCATCACTTAGAACCGCTATCGTTTCCTTTCCGGCACCGGGAGTAACTTTCACTTTAATATACATGATAAAATATTTACTTTTTCCTATTTGCTCCATAGACACCAACCAACGCCGATTGATCCAACAATTTTCCTTTCATTTCTTTCAATACATCCGCCTTTGTTGCACCGCTATCCAGAGACAAGCTTGCATTCAAAGCATACACCGAAAAAACATACCGATGTTCCCCGTTCGGCGGGCACGGCCCTTCATATTTCAAATTATTTCCCGAACCCATTCCGGAAATACCCGACGGTGCTTCTCCTTCATTCATCGAAAATTCTTTCGTATCAATCGGAATATTAAAACGTACCCAATGTACCCACTCTCCGTTCATTGCGTCAGGATCCGTGACGATAATCGCCAAGGTTTCAGCCCCATCCGGAATACCGGCAACAGACAAAGGCGGAAGAACATTTTCCCCGTCGCATGTATATAATGCCGGTATTTCACCGCGACTTACAAATGCCTCACTGGTAATTTTCATACTATGTTTTGCATAAAAATTATTTGTAACAGCAACACTATTATCTACAAACGAACTTAAAACAAGCGACGCCGACGCAACCAAAGCCAAAAAAACCACAAAGAATGCCAGATACGTATTCATTTCTTCTTTCATCCAAATAGTATACCCTGATTCATTCCAAAACTAAACATCCCCCACCCCCGTTGCATTCTCCATATTTTTTGTTATTATGGTTCCATTCTGAAGTAGCCGAAGCGCCAAAGATAGCATATCGTTAGTTGCAGTATTTTTAAAGCTCAAAAATACCAAAAAACCGATAAGCCTCTCTACACAGAATACCCCTCAATATATTCCGGGATAGCTCAGCGGTAGAGCGGTCGCCTGTTAAGCGATTGGTCGCAGGTTCGAATCCTGCTCCCGGAGCCCTTAAAATTTTAGACCCTCTCCCGAGGGTCTTTAATTTTTTGGCTCCGGGAGAGAAAGCGCCGGGTGGCGCTTTCGTCAGGATTCGAAGACCTCTGATAGATTTTCTCAAGCTTCCGAGCGTGGAGAAAACAGAAGAGGTGTACTGAACCTGTAAGGTTCGAAATTCCTGTTCCCGGAACAAATAAAAAAACCATTCGTGGTGTTTTTTATTTGCGAAACGACAATAAACTTATGTTATCAGTTTATGTTTGGGCTCGAGCAGATTTGCGGTCTACACCCATAGTAGCGGGTGTCTCAAATCTGGTGTCCGGGAAATTGTAATTCGCCGGAATTGAAATTTTCGAGGGAGAGACCCAAGTCGCGAAGCCAGCAAAAATCACCAATTAAACATTGGTGATTTTTGTATACCGGAGTAGGATAGTAGAACCTCTAAGTAAAATTATATGACAAGTCGGGCAGAAAAATGTAAAATAATTCCATGAACGAACAAATCCAATATGCACAATTAATAAAACCGTCATGGGCGCCACCAGGCTGGCTCATTGGGTCGTTATGGACGGTGCTATATGCGATTATTGCCGTATCTTTCGGCACGGTGTTTTATAAAGCATTTACTAAGCAAATTCCGTGGATGGTGGCTCTGCCTTTTGCCCTTAATCTACTTTTCAACTTCGCTTTCCCGCCAATACAATTCCGTTTGGTAAATAATTTACTCGCATCAATCGATATCTTGCTAGTTGTTGGTACGCTAGTGTGGGCACTCTACGCGGTTTGGCACAATGTGCCTGATCTCCGTTGGATCGTCTACGCCAATATCCCGTATCTTCTGTGGGGAACGTTTGCAACTTGTGTTCAGTTGACGATCACATATTTGAATAGATAGCTTATGCGCGTTTATAGCACACATCCAAAACATTTAGGAAGGAATGGCCCCTTGCCGTCTTGGCCGAAATTTTAGGCGAGTTTAGGCACATAGAAAATACTTTCACTACTAATCCAAGTTCTAATAGCCTCAACGGTCCGGAGCATAAAAAGTTCAACGCCTTCACGGGCGCTTTTACTTTTTTTGCACGGGAAGAAAGTGCCGGGTGGCACTTTCGCGCAGGATTCGAAGCCCGATTGAGCATTTCATTGAGCGTCTTCGCGAAAAGAAAATCCAATCGGGGTACTAAACCGGTACAGTTTGAAATTCCTGTTCCGAATATGTGCAAACACTTTCTTAAGTGTGAACAAACTGGAAAAAGTGTACCGACCCCCCGTTAAATTTCGAATTCCACCATTAGCACGAGTACTTTAAAGAAGCATCCTATTGAGAACACCCCACTTCTTTTTCTATTAATGCCGAGGCAATATTGAATGCATGTATTCTTCGTTTGAGTAATGTGTGCTGGGAAGAACCTTGCTTTAATTTTGGTTGCACTTTTTTACATTTACCACGCATTGAAACGATAGAACGAAGAGCTTCTTCTAATTCATCTTTTGTAAAATTATGAATAGCTAAATTTTTCTGATTTTTATGTTCAACCTTCCATATCAGACCCGGCTTTATATAAGCTATAGCTGGCAACAGATGATTAAGAAGTTGTTCCGCCGTCATGCGAAATTTTCTACCCTTCGATGAAATCTTAACCCAGCCATCTTCATCACGAAAATATTTTTCTGTGAAGTTTTTTGTTCCCATCGAAATAATATAGCAATCATTGGTTAGTTTCATAGTATAAAATCATATCAAATTTATAAAATATGCCCAGTAATCACTACCCGGAATCTTTTTTTTGAAACATAGACTTTCTTTTTATTCACCAATTGTACATAAATAAGTACCGGGCTTACACCTCAACACTTACAAATATATTCCCGATAATAATCCCATCGACCCAACAGTAGTTACACAAATAGAGATACAATTTTGCAATAATCCATTTTATTGTTACACTAAAATCATGCAAAAACTAGCTACACAAATCTTTATCGGGTCGTCAATCTTCTTCGGTATTATCGGCATCTGTGTCGTTATAACGGGTTCCGGGCCGGATATGCCGGATTCTATACTCAGTCAAATATTTATTCGGCTTTTATTTACGACTGTTTTCATTATTCTTCCTTCATTTGCATTAAGTGTTGCCGGTAAATACCTTAACAATAAATCTTAATCCAAACCTTCTGTTTTATATTTCTCGCTTTATCTTGCCCCAATCAAACAACACTAATTTTATTGGTGAAACAGTAAGCTAAAATCTTAGACTTTCACCCAATATTTTTTACTCAAAAAAATATGACTTGGGCGCTATTCCGGATAGCGCGTCACCTTTCCTCATTTTTACCACGCCGACTTCTATACAACACGAACAATTACATCCAAATCAAATTTTGACATCTGAAAATCTGTATTGTAATCTACTCTCAGATTGAAATTGAAAAGGCGACATTATGACTGATTTAACTTTACAGATGTACTTAGTACAACAAATTATATGCACACCGCTCCACGCCGCAGACATACCCGCCCTTGCGGCGTTAGATATGCCTGACGGAAACAGCACCATAGCTGACAATATTGACCAATCAACTTTTGAACACATCAGACTTAAGTTGAAAAACCCAACGTCAATGGAAATATTACGGACTCTTATTGAACAGTATTTTCAAGAGATCGGATATACTATTGACCAATCACAAGCAATGATATCAACAAACTTTATAATTCTTGTGAGTCTTGAGGGTCAAACGCGAGCCATTATCGGCACAATGGAAGCAGATAACATTCTAAACATCACAGCCACCTAGGTTTTCACCCGTCTCCACCAGAGACGGGTTTCTTTTTCAAAAGTACATATCACTAAAATTCCGCGTCAGAATAATGGGCCGGGCGGATTATACTTCGGGAAAATATACTGTAATGTTTCAATACAAATATATACGTCAAAAAACCAATTCATCGATAGTACGATAATACACTGAATAAATATTCTGCCTGATTCTATTTCTCTTTTCCCTCTACCCTATTCCTAATACCGAATGAGAACATGATATAATGTAAGTATGATAAAAGATCCGCTACGCGAAGTTGAACAAACCACAATGAGGGTAAACGATTTTATGGAGAAAAAAACTCAGGGTGTGTTTAGTAAATACCCCACAACCTTCTCATTTTTAGTACTTTTTGGTGTCATGTCAGTCTTGCACGGTTTTGATGAAATTATTTTTAAAATACCATTACTCAGTAACCATCCTATCGTTGTTTTTATATTCGGCCTTTTTATCTTAATTTTTACAGGCTCATTGTATAAACGTTTACAGAAAAAAATCGACTAACGAATCTGAAAAGCCAAACTTCGACTCTCAAATATTGATAAATCAATAGCGCTTGAACGCGCGGTGTGTGGTGTGTAAGTATTTTAAATAGTACTGAATTAGTAATGGCTAAACGAATTTCTATTTATTTATAATTATGAAAGCTCTAAAATATCTCCGGGATTCTTTACAAAGAGGTTGAAACAGTACATGCTATTCATAGATAAAAGTAATTGTAACTTGAAATAAACAACAAACGGAGTGTGTAAATGAAACGTAGTACATGGAAGTACACCGCCAGAAATCTGGGTATTAGCATTGGTGCGGGAATAGTTTTTGCGGTCGTCCATCTGGCTATTGTAAATCAATTTCATAGCCCAAACTGGTCGTTCGGAGAATTGTTTACCTATTCGACTCTTCTCCGCATAGTGATTACCGGTACAGCAACCGCGCTATTAATACCACTCATAACGAAACAGAAAGAACTGCTCAGGAATAAAGAATCGTTTAAAAATATCGAAAACCTATATCGGGAATTAATTGTCACCGATCCTCTGACAAAACTTTTCAACGTACTGCATTTTTACGAACGGCTACAAACAGAAGTCGATCGTTCTAATGAGACCGGACAGCCATTGACCATCTTAATTTTAGACCTTGATAATTTTAAGTCAGTCAATGACACGTATGGCCACATTGAGGGAGATAATCTCTTACTGAAATTTGGTCAGGTAGTGAAAACATGCCTACGAAAAACAGACACTCTGTATCGCTATGGTGGGGATGAATTTTCCATTATTCTGCCTATGGCTACAAAAGAAAACGGCATCGCTATGGCGGAGAGAATTCGTACAGCGATTGAAAAAGGAAAAGTTTTCCGTGAACCGAACGCCGGAGTAACCGTAAGCATCGGTGTCGCTCAGCACAATAATCAAGAGGAAGTAAAATCCTTTATCGATCGCACCGACCAGATTATGTACAATGCGAAGAAAGATGGGAAAAATAGAATATCCTCGTAACAGCCAAGCCTCCTACTACACAGAGGAGGCTTTTTTATATTTAAAACTATTTCTGTGTACAATATTCCTTCATTTACTACAATCTATCGATGCTAATTATTTAAAAATATTTACGTTCACACCACCTGAAAAACCGAATCAAATGATTTCAAAACTACATACTCCCGATTACACGTTCTCCTGTTTCTAAAGTATTCACTTTTATAATTAATAAAACACCCGCAGTTTTAATGCGGGTGTGTGGTGACTATTTTTTTTATCGTGTGTTATTAGGCACCATAATTAGCGGGCACTTGGCCCCATAATCCGACAATAGTTGGATGATGTTCCATGAATGAAATGCGCCAAGTACTAAAACTTGTTTTTTGCTACGATCTGCTTTTAAAGCCAAATGTTGCAATATGTACACATCGCGTGACGCGCATAACAAATTCATTAATTCCGGAATTAAATGTTGTTATTCATCATTTAACGGACTGGGAATACCGTATCTCAAGTCCGGAGGCAAACTATATTCCATGAGATGGTGTTGAACCGCTTTAACAGGCAAGTAATCAACCGCACGCACCAGTCCGTGAAATTCCGGATTTTGCATCAGTTGAAAACTTGCGTGAAAAGGTGTGGCTTCCTCAATAAATCGCTTCGACGCCATCTTGTCCGGATTAGTTGCCGGGTTCGATACCTGATTAATATAGGACAGATCCGATTCCGACATCTCTCGATTTATTTCGGCCAACACAGTATCTGCCGTAACAACAGCACCGCCGGAAAAATCTTCCACCCACACAACTTCATATTTTTTATCAATAATGAAGTTTGCAATCCGCTTTTGCATTCCCTCGATATCTAAACCTTCCGAATCGAGCGATTCATGGAATTGGCCTATGAAGTCGATTTCCAAGCCACTCAATTTTTTCAAGTCTTCGTGTAACTGTTCGCGGCCGAATCTCTTACTTTGATAATTAGTAATTAATCGAGTAAGGTTTGTATCACCCTGAACACCCGATAATTTACCAATACCCCTCTCAAAGTCATCCAGGATCTCATTAACCAGATCGTTTGTGCGCGGTGGAAACATTTCCACTTTCTGCCACAAGTCGGATAAATCCGCCTGTCGGCCCGTTACCGATTTTATAATCTGACTATCTTTAGAACAGTAAACGACAATGATTGCCACGATTATGGATAGAAAACCCGTAACCACTTTTGCTTTATTTTTTGCTCTTTTTATATTTTTATTTATTTTTTTCAAGTTACCTCCACGGTTTGTTTTGACAGTGTATTTCTTTAACGTTGTCTCGCAAGAAAGTAACATTTCTAATCAGTTTTGTCAAGTTTTGAAGTCACATTAATCGATTTTTTACGCTATTAGGCCATAAAATGTCAATAACCCAGCAATTGCAACACTTCCGGACTACACTGATATAATTATTCGAACATCCGGCCGTACGATTTTCAATATATATATATATAGTGCGTTAAACTTATAATCGACACTAATAAATGTTACAATCGGTAGAAATAATTAATCACCCTCTTGTATGAAAATATTTAAGGATTACACGTTAACATGGTGGCAGGCGAGTTTACTAAAGGTATGTCTTATTTCTCTCGGCATGCTGATTGGTATTTATTTTTATAATTTTGTTGTTGGCCTTATCTGGCTGTGGTGGATTTTGTTTATTATAACGGGCATATATTTTATTATTTATTTATTATCTTCAAATGAATGATAAAATTATTTATATTTTTCTTGGAGTTATAGTTCTTTCGGGAGTATGGATCCGATATGCCGATAAAGATCCCAATCCCCCAACTACATCATCTCCAACACCCGTGGCCGAAGCGACTTACATATGCGAAGGTGACAAAACAATTACCGGCACTTTTTATGACGGAATACGTGTACCGGTCACGCCGGGTGAACGGCCAATTCCTACCGGCAGCGTAAAACTTCTACTGAGCGACGGACGAAATATTTCTGTTCCACAAACGATTTCAGCAGACGGAGGCCGATATGCAAATAGCGATGAAACGTTTATTTTTTGGAGTAAGGGAGACACAGCTTTCGTTAATGAAGGGGCTACGACAACTTTTAAGGATTGTATTGTGAATACCGTACAAAAAGTAGAAACAGCTCAAACGCCAATCGGGTTAGCAAATCCCGCATCGGTACATTGTTCGAAACAAGGCGGAAAATTGAGCATCAACACACGCGAAGACGGAGCACAATACGGCTTGTGCTATTTTGAAGACAATAAAGCCTGTGAAGAATGGGCTTTGATGCGCGGAGAATGTCCGGTCGGCGGAGTAAAAACAACAGGCTTTGATTCCATCGATCAAAAATATTGCGCGTGGGCGGGCGGGGAAACAACGACCACGGCTCAATCCGTATGTACTTTTAAAAACGGTTTGAAGTGCTCCACAACAGATTTCTATAGCGGAAAATGCTCTAGCTCACAGTAAGGCGAGCAAATATTTTCATAGTTTTCTTTTTTTATTGCCAAATACTTCATTACGTAAATTTGACATTATATTTATTTTGTATTAATATTAATTTTGGATCTAAATACATCTTACGGGCAAAAAGCCTGTATGCACATTACAATGAAAGACACCTTATGATGGACGAAGTATCAGATTTGTTTATAAATTATACGCTATATTCCGAACAAAACCCTCCAAACTCGGTCTTAGATGCATGTCGAAGAAGAACAGCATTGAACGACAAAATCAATAATATTCAACTCCAAGTTTCGGAGCGTGATACCAAATACAATCAATGGCGAAACCGGGCAAATACGGCAAAAAAGTATGCTGAGGTGGAGGTCAGCTATATCAAGGGTTGGTTTCGAGAAAAGACGAATTTCATTTTAGTTACGGAAACCGAAACCATTGAAAATAACGAGGTTAATCTTCTTATGGAAACGTACAAAGCAATTTATCGTTTAGCTCCGGAAAGAGAAGGACTTACTGTCAGGGAGAGAGTCATTTTGGACGCAATTGAGCGCATAATACTCAAAGCGTAATATAGAGTATTTTATCGAATACGCGTCGACAAATCACAATCCCGAACGTCAATACGTTCGGGATTTCTTATTATAAAATGAGTAAAAAAGAATAGCGTTACGTTATAATCGTCTATTTTGCCAAAGCAAACAATACGAAATATCTGTATAATCTGCATGCAAGTTAAAAAAGTGCAAACTACGGCTATTGTCCAAATTTTCTTTACCAACAAAACTAATGCTAGTTCGCCAGTCGCTTAGAATGCAAATCTAATAATAGTCATAATGAGGACTAAGAGCAAAAGAGAACTTGCAATCACAACGGCAACATATTTTATGGTATTGGTCGGAGCAGAAACTTTACTCGTCGGCACATATGAATTATCTGTCGACGTAGATATATTATTCACTGAAGAAACTTCCGTATTTATCGGGGGTATTACATGATTAACCGAAGCGGGAATTACCGCGTTGTCACCGGTAGTTTCAATAAAAGTTTGAACATTTGAAGTACCAATAGCAACAGGAATGACCGGTATAGCAGGACTAGAAAGCAAATCGCTCTTGGCTATGGGTTTGATGGGGGCGGGCGCGTAACCATTTGAACTAAAAATAGAAAAACCTGATCCTCCGCCCGAACTTCCACTGTCTGAAGAAGATGAAGACTCCGAAGAAGATGTCGCCGTTCTTAATGAACAAGGCCTCCAATCAGTTTCAACTTTACAATTATCACAATTAAAATTAATTTTACCAACAGGAAGCGTCGATGAGCCGGCTATACCGGTAAAAATACCTGAAGAATTAATACTAGCCCCCGACATCGGTATCCAGCCCAGATTTGCCGACCACGCGTATCCCCCGAGTTCCCCATCGCAATTGTTTGTAACGCCTCCGTTCGTGGGGGCAAAATTAATCCAACCGGCAACCGTACTCCATGCGTAGCCACCAATGTACGTGTCATGAATAAGCAAACCACCGGCATCAGGTTTAAAATTAATCCATCCAAAATTACTTCCCCACGCATACCGAAAAGAGCTATTAATCGTACCGTCTGTTTCAGAGGCAAAAGCCACTGATACAGTTAGAAATATGACGATTGCAATAACTACTAATTTATTGACCACTTGATGTCGTATTGTTTGTCGATTCATTTGTTGGTTCGATTATTGGTTCACTTGTTTGCTCAATTTTTGGTTCGGTAGTTGGCGGTATCTCAACATTTTCCGGCGGGGTACTTTCGACTGGTGGTGTAGATGTTGCATTACCCGACTGTTCGCTGATCGGCTCGCTTATTGGCTCCGTCGTTGTTGATACGTCAACGTTTTGTGGCGGCGTACTTTCGATTATCGGCGACACGGGCGGTATAATGACGGCAGGGATATCTCCACACCTGCCATTACTGGTAATTAACTGTCCGGAAGTAATATGCAAACAATATGGTTCATGAGTTGCCGTATCGTATATCGTCATACCATTTTGTGTGTCCTGCGATCCGGAAGAAACAGTATCTACTTTAACAAAAAGTTCTTTGACTGAATTCACCAGTGCCGCCAAAATCGGACGGTCTGATAAAGTTAAATAGCCGTTCTTGTCTTCACCGACCGCTTCCGGTATCGCTTCCCTTACATTTTGCGCCGAAAAACCCGTATACACGTGTCCGGTATCCAATCCGCTTATAGGATTCCAATTATAGTTAATAGGTTTTAAGGCGAGTATTGCAACAAGGCCTCTAGTAAAATAATCTCTAATCGTCTTGAGGCGCTCATCTGAAGATACCGAAAGGTTGCCGTTGGCGTCTGTTGTTAAACTGCCGGATCCAAAATTTGCAAAACGTACAGTGCCGGTAGTTTCGAGTTGAGCAACAGGACTAGTCGTGCCGATGCCAACGTTGACTGCATATATTCCTGTACCACCGAGAATAACCGCACTCGATGTACCAACCGTGGCGTTGTAACCGATAGCGGTAGCATTAGTGAGAGCAGTCGAAGAAGAAATCGTGTTTGCTCGTGAAGCGCCAAAACCAATAAAAGTCATGTACGTGTCGATTGTCGTATTGTAATTCGATACATCAGCCCGGCCAACGCCGGCATTATTACCAATCGCAGTATTGCCTATACCAGATGTCTGATATTTTAGAGTATGGTAACCAAGAGTGGAATTATTCGCCCCCGTTGCAAGCTGCATAGAGTAATTACCTATAGCAGTATTTTGTGTCCCGGAAACATTACCTGAGAGAGCACTTCGACCAAAAGCGGAATTGTAGGAACCAATGGTGTTGGTTTGCATCGATCCGTTACCGACAGCAACATTTTCTTTTCCCGTAGAATTATTCTGAAGCGCATAAGAACCGAGCGCCGCATTATATGCGCCGGTCGTATTGGATGACAAAGTGTTATATCCCAAAGCGGTATTATATGAACCATAATATGTGGAGCCTGACGATGCACCCATAGTAAAGTTACCGGAATTTATTCCCACAAATGTGTTCTTGCCGTCATCAAAAGCATTATAATAATCATGAATAAACCGCGAACCTCCTTTATATATCGCGCCGTATTGAGTGGAAGTTGCAGATTCAAGAGTAACGCTTCCGGTCAATGCGGGGTTCGTCAATAGATACGTCTTAAAGGTATCTATAACATCGGTTGTTATAATTTTGTGCGCAATAGGCGGTACCAACGTACTGAAATAATTATTATAGATATAGTTGGCAACTATCGTATATCCCGCGGCATTCAAGTGAAGCGTATCGGACCGCAATGAACTTGGCACTGTATCGTTATTATAGTCAATGACATCTTGAGGGACACCCGGATTATATTGTGAGATCAAATACGTACGAATATCTATATAATGACTACCGTACAATGAGGACAAAGCGGTATTCAAAGCGATAATCTGATCGTACGAGTTCGTTCCTGATATTTCTGTACTGTTATTTAAAATGCCCATTACGAGATAGTTATTCGACTTTAATACGGCAACCATAGAAGCAATATCAGACATGACCGTGCTCAAACTTGAATAATTATTTCTTCCCGACCAAATTATAACCGGCCAGGCATATTTGTCTGTTGCGGCAAGCATACGCACGGTAATTTGAGTTGAAGTTTCGCCGCCTACACCGCCATTGTATATCGTGATACCGCTATTGACCTGAATGACAGACGGATACGTCGTGCCTCCGCCACCGGTACCTGAAGTAAAACTATCACCCCACGCTGCGATTGAAGAAGGTGCGTATTTGTAAACATCTGACGTGGTAGCGTACAAAAGTCCGCCGATACCAAGCGATGAAGGCGTTACGTTCACCCAAGCAGAGCCATTGTATTGAAGGAAGTCTTGACTGGCGAGCGAAGAAAAGGTCAGTGCGGCGCCTTTGATTTTGTTGACTGCAACATCACTCAATCCCCCCGACACATCTCCTGAAACAGTCAAAGCGTCGACGTATGATTTAACGGCACTCTGTGTCGGATACAAAACAGTTGAAGTACCGAGACTTGTACTTGTCGATTTGTTAGTAATATTTTCCGGAGTAAATCCTAAAGCACTTTGTTTGCTGTTAAATAATGTCCAGTCTGAAGTTGTAAGCAAGCCCCTGCTTGTGGAAGATGCGGACGGCAGACTTAAAACTATTGTACCGCCAAGCGATGTGGGCGATCCTGAAACGTTGGCATCCGCACCGTTTGAATTAATTTGAAAAGAAATAGAACCAAGTGACGATGTTGAAAATAAACTAACGAAACCGGCCGTACTAAATAAAAGACCGTTACCCGAACCAACAGTCAAATGATCGGTCATCAAATTTGTGGTCGTCGCATTGGTAATAATCGTAGACACGGCCCTCAAAATAGTACTATATAAATAGGTCGAAGTTGCATCTGTGAGAGACGGGAGCGAGGATATGTCATTATAAGTCCCCGGCTCCGCCGCTGTAATTCCGCAATTATCATCAGTCGGCCCGCATGCGGGATTCAGCGTCTGGCCGGCAGAGTACATTATCGCATCAGCCGTACCTGTACTTATTAACAAAAAGAAAATGGAGAAACTACATATCAAAAAACCAAAAAGGTATTTTTTACCATAAAATAAAACCTGTTCTATAAAACAATTCATACTTATTATTTATTTTTAGCTTATTAGAGATTATTCGTAAGTTCTCAGCGGACAGTAATTAAGATTCGGCCGTCAGTTGTCAGTTGTCAGTAATTCGTTGGTTGTTATTTTAATTAGTACTATATAGTAGTATTTATTTCCTACAGTATACCACGTTCGATACAAGCCAATTATTTCATTCTGTGGATAATGTGACCGGGACAAATAATTCCAAATCCGGCATGACATTGTTATATTTTAAATATAAGTAAAAAATACAAAAACCGTAGAAACCTCACCCATTTTTTAATAATTTGACAAATATATATTATTATGTTAATCTTTGCAAAGACAAATTTGCGATACAATTTCGCAGTTTTGATTGACACATTTAACTAAAAAGAAAGAAGGACAGGACTATGTTTAACGGGAGCGATTTGGGCAGGATGATGGCTGAAATCTGCATTCTTCATGAGCGGTTTCCTAAGGAACCAAAAAACGCGGTAAGGCGTTTTGACGGTGTTACGCCATACGGAGTACACCCTACCCTCTCGGCAATGCTATTATTACATGAAGAAACACTACCAATGGAGACACGGGAAACGGGGGCGAAGGCACTTCTGTGCCATGATATTTGGGAAGACACTACAGCCGAGTTACCTACATGGGCACGAGTGCCGGACGTCGAATTTCTCATTAAAGGACTCACTTTCTCGAAGGAAGAAGATCCTTTCACTGAAATGTGGAAGCGTGGTGAAAACATCATCCTTGTGAAGCTTTTCGATAACGCCGCAAATCTTTTTTGCACCGGCACCATGAAGCCGGAACGCAGGGCGGAACGCGCCGAAAAAATCCGCAAACATGCGGAATACGTCGAAAAACAATATCCGACATTGGATATCATCAAAGTAATCAAGGGATTACTTCAATAATATAAGTATTAACATCCATCTGGAGCTTCACCGCTTCAGATGTTTTTTATAATTCAGTTTTAGTATGAGAGTATCAATATGAAATATGTCAATAATTTATCGTCATTAAAGTCATAACGTGCAGTGTGACGCATTACTTGTATTCTTTGTCGGGCACTCACTTTTTGATTGTTGATAACTATGCCGACACACAAGGTGATATACTATTTACAGTAATAATTTATATCACTATGGACAATCTCACACTTACTGTTTTGGCTATCATAATTCTGATCCTGATTAGCAATTCAAAACCGAAAAAGAAACCCGAAAAGAAAAAAGAAGGCTCCTGGAAGGACGACAAAAAGGGTGACGGCAAAAAAGGTAAACACTAAAGCTGGCCACATACCGGTACAGAATAGAATAATTCTTGTGTCCTTTACCTCCCTTCTATTATTCGATACTATTTAAGGACCGTTCTCCTCTGGGCAAAGGAGGCACAACGGTTAGCCCAACCACGTGCGGTTTTCAATAGCGAAACGTTTTGACTGAGTAATTCTGGAATTCCTTCGGTTTAGTGAAAAGCAAAATGACAATTCCGGCGAGGAAATTCACTATAAAAAACCTACACCTTCAAGGTAGCAAGTGGTTTTTTGTAATTACTAAATCAGATCAAGATAACACTACGAACACCGAACAAGCACCAATTTCGTTACGTGAATCGCAATCATTCCAAGCCCGACAAGAAAAAGGAGTATCGTATAATAATCAAATTCTCCTTTCTTTTTTCGCATGACTTCTGCCGTAATAATAAACCCCGCTCCAATGAGAGACGCCAGAGAATCGTGAATTCTCGGCGCTATATAACGCGGTAATTCACGCATAAAGAAAAAATCGCCCACAGCTATTCCGTACGCAACAGCAGTAACACAAACCAGAATGATGATTTTTTTTAACATAAAAGGTCTCCGTATATGGCCCGTAATACATGCATTGTTACAATCACGGTCGAAAGCGCTGCACCGATAAGATACGGCATATATGATTCTTCACGAAGCATTTTTCGCGCACACAACACCCATGCGGTTGAACCAATTATGACAACCAGCGTATCCTGAGTGCGTTTGTATAAAAATACGTCCCAATGTAAAAAATGCGCCAACACAGTCGAACAAGTAAATGCAAGAAAAAATATAACAAAAAATATACGTAGGCGCGGTGAAAATTTCATACAATGTGATATGCTTATTCATTATACACATTACATTGGATTTTATGAAGGTATTAAAAATTCTCGGCTGGATTATAATCACGATCATTGTGATTCTCGTTCTTATTGCGGGATATTTCGGTTTTGTACCGGGCGTATCAAGCATTTTTGGCTCAAATAAAGCGCGCGATTTAGGAATCACCACCTCACAAGAACTTTTTGATTCTGCTAATAATCAAATTGCTGTAGCCAGAATTGGCGATGCGTCAATTGCCGAAAAAGTCAGTTATGAAGGCTCACACCCGGCGGATATATCATTCTCCAGCGAAGAAATATCGTCACTCATTGCAAAAGGCACATGGAAATACAACCCGATTGCAGAAAGTTTTCAGATGAAAATTAGTCCGAACGGCGCCGTCGAGATTTCGGCATTACTCAATCGCACCCGACTCGACGGATATCTCAAAGCAACCGGTTTTGCAGAGGCGTTAAAATATACCGGCACGTTTAATGTTTTACCGGAGAAAGTTCCGTTTTACCTAAACGGCTCGGCAACTATTGTCAATAATAAAATTGACTTAAACCTCACCGGCGCCCAAATTGGACGCGTTCCGTTGCCAACCGATTCAAAATCAGTACAAACGGTAAAGAATTTTATTGAACGCAGAATTTCCGGAATTTCAGGACTGAATGTCGACTCTCTTAATTTTACCAACGGCAAACTACATTTCAAGGGAACATTTCCGTCAAAAATGTCTTTCTAGTCGGCACCAAAATTCGGGATACAGCAAACACACACCATATCTAATCGCCAAAATATAAAAAAGACCCTATACGCAATGTATAGGGTCTGTGTTGAATGCGTAAATACTATTTTGCATTCGTCTTGATCCAGTTCAAAATCTCATTGACTTTGCTCCGGTGAACATATAATTCAATGTACGGCTTCTTTTGCACTTTTTCCGGCAACGACGGTTCGAACACTTCCACGTCTCCGGTTTTAGGGTCAATTTTTATCGAAACAACGCCGAGCTTCCGATTAGTACCGATTATTGGCGTGCTGTCCCATGGCGTATCGTATGCTGATCCAAGCATAACCGCGCCAACTTCTCCTTTCCAGAGCCGTGTCAATTGTAAACCCACACTGCCGTGAGCCACTTCATAATCCTTAAATAATCCGCCCCGTTTGACGCTTTGTATCATTGCGTTCAAAAAGGGATTAAAGTTTTGAAGCGGGTCATTCAGCATGATGTATTGTTTGGCCAGCGGAGATACGATATCCGTCGTCATAACCGATTCAACTCCGAAACGGTCCCGCGTCACTGCTCCATCGCCGGCGTAACCGAATACTTCCCCGGTATTAATATCGCCAATGTAGGACACAATAACTTCGCCGTTTTTAACCAAACCGATCATTGTTCCGACACCGTGAGATTGGCGGCGTGCGAAAGCCTTCGTGCCATCCAGGGGGTCAACGGTGAAATATATCTTTGCGTCAACTTCCGCACATGGTTTGCATAAGCCGTTTTCCTCTCCAATAATTCCGTACGTGGGGAATGCGTTACCGAGAATTTCGACATAGAGCTCTTGTGCCCGTTTGTCGGCGCTCGTCACCACGTCATCCTTAGTCGGGTCGTAGTTTTCCTTTACCTCGCGTTCAAAGCATGATGCCTCGTCGCGAATAGCGTGAATTGCCTTTGTTACCGCCGTCAAAACAACGGTCTTTAATGTATATATATTTGTCATGTCAATGTACTCCTTACATAGTTGAGAGTACCTGATACACTTGACTTATGCTTATTTTTATGTATAATTTGTAATATTATCCTACAAATCGAAACAACTATCCGAATAGACTAACCCGTATATTACCAATTTAACTATATTTTATAACACTAATTACGGTGCTTAACGAATACTTTGAATTTATATTAGAATTTTGTAATTAATATTTACATTTACACATATGGACCAAGAAACATTACTCAAACGAATAGGACTCGACGAACACCAAGCTTCAGTGTATCTGGCTTTATTGTCATTAGGACAAGGCTCGCCGTCAGATATTGAGCGTAAAACAAAACTTCATAGACCGCTTGTATACCAGGCGCTCGCTCCGCTTATAGAAAAGCAACTGGTCAAAGTAGCCCCAAACGGAAAGCGAAAAGTGTATTTTGCGGAATCTCCGGACAAACTAACCGCACTCTTTCGAGAGTTGGAAAATACTTTTTTCAATAATATAGAAGACCTTCATAAAAAACACGAAACGGCAAAAAACAAACCTGTGGTTACTTTTGCCGAGGGCAATGACGCCATAAAAAATTCCTACATGGATGTTGTTACAACACTAAACAAAGACGATACTTATTACCGTTACTTTGCGGGTAATGAGTCGGATCGCGAAAAATACTTACCGAAAGAATACCGCCTTATTCGTCAAAAAAAGGGTTTGGAACGGCTCATAATCTGTAGTGATAAATCTCGGAAGAAAGTCCCCTCTTTCGGAGCGGCAATCAAATCAATCCCGAAAGAATATGACATATTCGATTATGGAATTGGACAAGTTATTTATAGCGACAAAGTAGCCATTATTGACTACAAAGCGAAGACTGTCACGACAATTGAAGACTCCGCTTTTGCCGCATTTCAAACGAAGCTGTTCAAGCTTTTATACTCAAAATTATAATACCGCAATCGACCGACTATGATAAAAAACCCGCACCATTTGCGGGTTTTTTCGTGTACTCAAACCGGCGAAATAATATTGACAAAGACGGATATAAATGATATTACATGATAAGCTTCAAACAAAATTACGTGTTGTTTGACATGACAGTTTACATAAACCTTACAAAGGAAAGAGAGGAAAAAGTGTTGATTAATACATTACTGACTCGAAACGATATTCCGAATGATGTAAAAGACGAACTACGGCGCTATAAAGCCGATTTGGAACAAACAAGTATGTATCGAGGTATCACTCATGATACTTTGATACTACTGAATCAGCCGGGAAACCTGAAGGATTCAATTGTACACATACTTGAAATTATAAAAGAACGCACAGGCTTCGATGCGGTGGGAATTCGACTCCAAGAAGGAGAGGATTTCCCCTACCTTGCACAGGAAGGTTTTTCAAAAGACTTTCTGCTAACAGAAAACACACTGACAGAACGAAACCCGGACAATAGTATTTGCAAAAATTGCACGGGAAAAATACAACCTGAATGCATATGCGGACTGGTTATTTCGGGCAAAACCGATGCAACAAATCCGCTATTCACGAAGGGAGGAAGTTTTTGGACGAACGATTCGTCAAAAATACAAAACCTACCCGCCGAACAAGCGCTTCTAATTCATCCGCGGAATATATGTATTTCCCAAGGCTATGCCTCGATCGCATTAATCCCTATTCGCGGTGAAAATCGTATTGTAGGATTAATTCAACTAAACGACCGACGAAAAGACTGTTTTGTTCTCGAGCAGATAGAACTAATCGAGAATATTGCGGCCCATATCGGTGAAGCGCTTCAACGCAAAAAAATCGAGGAAATCTTGCGCCAGACGGAGACTCGCATGGAAGGAATTATATCCGGAACCCAAGTTGGCACATGGGAATGGAACGTCCAAACAGGAACAGGAGTCATTAACGAGCTGTGGGCCACAATGCTTGGCTACACGTTAAACGAATTATCGCCCATCAACATCAAAAAGTGGGAAGAATTAACCCATCCTGATGACATTGCCAATGCATACACGTTCGCTCGTGAGCATTGTTCGGGAAGACGACGTCATTATGACTTCGAATATCGCATGAAGCACAAAAACGGACATTGGGTATGGGTCCACGACAGAGGATGTCTCCTCATCAGAAGTCCCGACGGAAAACCCCATATAATGTTCGGCACGCACACAGACATCACCGCGCGCAAACTATTGGAAATTGCCGAAACGGAAACCAAAGAGCGATATCAAAAACTCTTTATGGAAGCTCCAATCGGCATCGCATTAATCGACTCCAATACGGGTCGTTTTTGTGAAATAAATTCAATGTATGCTAAAATTGCGGGCCGAACGATAAAAGAGATGCTCCAAATCGAATGGATGACAATCACCTATGCGGATGACATCAAAGAAGATCAGGAAAATATGGATCTTCTTAACGCGGGTAAAATTAAAGGATATGAAATACGTAAACGTTACGTCCGCCCCGACAAATCCATTGTATGGGTAGCAATGACGATTACATCAGTCAAAGTCGACAATACTGACCAACCACGGCATCTGTGCATGATCAAAGACACCACGGAACAAATGCAGGCGGAAAAGAAAGAGATCGAAAAACAGCGTCTCGAAGCCATCGGACAAATGACGGACGGCATCGCTCACAACATGAACAATGTCCTCCAGACGATTACCATGGAAATGGAATTGGGCTTACGGGTTCCGGGAATACCGCAAACGGTTATTGAGGGAATGAGAAATGTTTTGCAAAGTTCCCGCAATGCCGCATCAGACATCAAACAGCTCCAGCGCTTCTCGCGAAAATCGATAACGTGCAAACGTCAAGCAATCGATCTCAATGAACTAATCGAAGCGAGTGTTATACAAACCCGGTCATTATGGAAAAGTGCGACCGAAAAACTTGGTTTGCGGATCACTATCCAGCTATCGCTCGGTTCGATAAAAAGTATCGACGGAGATCAGGGTGAAATCAGTATCGCCTTACACAACATCATCAAAAATGCGGTTGAAGCAATGCCAAAAGGCGGAATCATTTTCATTACAACATGTATGAAAAATGAAAATGTCTCGCTCTGCATTAAGGACAATGGTATCGGCATGAACGAAGAAACAAGGAAACGTGTCCTGGAACCGTACTTTACAACCAAAGGTTTTACCCTTGGACGCGGTATCGGAATGTCCTCGGTCTTCAATACCATAAAAAGCCACAATGGTCATATAAACATCTACTCCGAGCTTAGCAAGGGAACGACCATTGAACTGCTGTTCCCCACAGGCGAACTCGAACAAGTTACCACACAACGTGCGCCGACTATCTACAATCGCCAAACAGCCAGAATACTGTGGGTTGATGACGATCAAACAATTAGAAATATAGGGGCAAAAATACTCCGACAATCCGGCCATTCCGTCGATACAGCGTCGGGCGGAAACGGGGCGCTTGCGCTCCTGAAGGAATCAACATACGACCTGCTTATTACCGACATTGCAATGCCGGACATGAGTGGTTTGGACCTTGCCAAGGACGTTAGGGGGAAATACGGCTCCATGAAAGTAGTGACAATGAGCGGATACGGCGACAATGAAATGAACGACGAAAAAACAAGCGGTGTCAACTATTCCCTGGGAAAACCAATTGACATGGAAGCATTGCAACGGCTCATTCTCGAAATACTCCGAATGAAGCAGTAAATCATTCAACGACAAAACGCACTCCAACATCTACGCGATGTTGGAGTTTTTTATTAAAAACTTTCGGTCCAAACGAAGTGTTTGTCCTGTATTTCCAACCGCCGTTACAATTCATTAATTATTGACGTCAACTATAATTCATGTTAATGTTACTGCCGGAGGATTTATATATGGAAACTGATTGGAACATAATCACAAAAAAGAAACCGCGGGGCTACGTAGAGCTTAACGACACAAAGGAAGCAGTCTATGGACCTATCGAAAGTATCACGATTGACAATAACGGCATCGTCGAGCTAAAAGTAAAATGGGCGGTCAAACGCCGCTGGGACCTATGGGAATACCATCCGGCGATTGGGTAATTGTATCTTCTACACCGACTGTTCTTACAAAAATCCCGAATTTCGCGGTGAGCTTTGAAATTGAAGACTCGCCGTCAAAAGGTCTGCGCGCACGATTCGGCTTTAGTCTCATATATTTTAGCAAAGTACAAAAAATTGACCCTTCAACGATAAAAGGGCTTCATCCAAAAACCGCGTAAGAACTTCATTCAACCACCACACGGTCGCTACCCGTCTAAACAAACTCTTGTTTAGACGGTTTTTTATTTCTATTATGCGATACTTTCCGCCACCGAAAGGCGCTCCATATGCAACCACTTAAATATCTACCCCTTTTGTATATTTGACATATGTAGCACACAGTAGTAACTTAATCGCTAGGCAATCACGCCAACGACTGTTAGCACATTATGAATGTACACGTTTCAGTTCTTTTCGGTCGAAAACCGCATCATTTCGTCGGATGGTTTCACAAAGCAGAATCATCGGAGCAATTACATTTAGATCCGCAAGATGTTTACTTATACTACGGTAAAAGTATTCCGTCCGGGACTCACTTCGAAATCGAATTGACTTCGCCGATATACACACTGGCGGAGCAAAGAATGTTCCACATTCACAAATCCAGAATAAACGAAAACCCTTTTATCTGCTATCCTATCCACATTCCGACACTTACGAGAGCGCTCAAGATTTTCGGCATCTGGTGCCTTAAAAGCGTTTGCATCATTGAAACAAAATCGAACCCGAATACCATCCTCGACATAGAGTGCAATGGCGATGAAGATATATTTGAAAAAGTAATGCAGGATCGATACCATATTCGATTCGTATAATATTTTCCTGACGACCATCGGAACCACAGCCAGGAATCGGTAGCCCCGGAACACAAAGTGTTCCGGGGCTTTATTATAAATACCAAAGTTTAACCTCGGTATTTTTATATGAAAAAACAAACAAGTTTAGTAAAATACTTAACAGCCTCAGCGAGCTAATTATTATAATCACCAATACAAACATTCAAAAACGACAGCCGTTCAATCCGTAATCCTTTTTATCTCAAATCAACTTTTTCGCTCACCTCTCCCCGCTTTTCTCCTTCGTAAATAATATAATCAACGGAATTTTTTATTGAGTCATCCATTTCCACGATACCTTTCATATACGAATGGCCACTCATATTTACCGACGTCGTCACAAACGGTACGCCTGCCTCTTCTATTATTTCAGTAAACCAATGTTTCGGCATTCTCACCCCCAAAGAGTCGTCGATCGGGTTGACTTCTTCACTCACACAGCCGGAAACTTGTATATTCAAAAAAAATGTAAACGGACCGGGTAGTTTATTCAGCCACTCTTTCACCGTTTCATTTATCTGACAATTTTCCTCAATCCATTTCCTACTCGGCGCAATAACAGAAAACGGCTTTGTCTCGCGTCTCTTTATATCCCGAATTTTTCTCACCGACTTACCAAGCAAAGCGTTTACCCCCAATCCATAAATAGTATCCGTCGGATAAACAAATACCGCCCCATCTATAATAGATTTTATGATTTCACCCTTATGGCTTAAAACATACGATTTATCAAGTATTTTCATACATTATGACAGCCGACCTTCCACATAAAATATTGTATACCCATTATCAATTTTTACCAGTTTAGTTACCACCGATTCCATCACACATATTATGATTAAATCGGAATTAGCCATATTTCCTATTCCATTTTGGTCCCATACGTTAGTATTAAATGAAATTTGTTTTATTTCCCTAAATATTATTTACTGAGAACTTCCTGCACTATACCCTGAACAATGTCACCTTCTTCTGGAATAATTGGTTGGTGTTTGAGATTAGTGCTTTTTGGCAACAGTATTCTTCGGCTATCTTTTTTGTCATAATATTTAATTGTGACTTTTTCACCTTCAAGCAAAGCAACTACCTTATCGCCTGTTTCACCTTTTTCTGAATAGCGGCACAACACTAAGTCTCCGTCATTAATTCCAACCTTATTCATAGAATCCCCACTTGCTCTAACTATAAAATATTTTGCTCCAATCTTTATTTTACTTTTCTCAACTTCTATATATTCCTCGATATTTTCTTCACCAAGAAGAGGGTTTCCGCATGGAGCAGATCCAACTAGAGGTACCATGATCATTTCTACTGTAAAGGGCGAAAGAATCTTTTTTTGTTCTTTTATAGGCTTCAGTTTCGTATTCCCAATTCTGCTTTTGAAGAATTTTTCCACTTCTTTATCAACAAAATGTACATAACACCCCCTTATCCCTCGAGTCATTAAAGTCTTATAAATATTTTTTATATATCTATCTAGTTCCGTAGAGTCTGTAATGCCTCTCCACCCATTTGTATCTTCATATTTATCTCTATTTACTATCAATTGATTGTTGATTGAATCATAACCCAATTCTGGTCCAACGATGACACCCACATAATTCAGATCGTACCCTTGAATTGTGTGGATGCAGCCGACTTCATTAATCGCATTAGGAGAATTAACCCAATTAGTTTTCGTACTGTTCCATCTTAGTTTATATCCATTAATGTCGATGTCTGTTGCATCTGGATTTCCTCGACTAATCCACGGCCATGCAAATCCCGCAACAATTCTACATAAGCTGAATTCAGTATTCTTTATTTTAATATCTGAAACCATCTTGGCGACATCATCATAAATCTTAAATTCGAAATTACTAAACTGAGGCTCACCAACCTCATATCCACTAAATATATTTTCTATAAACGTAATGTATTTTTCCCCACCTTTTACCCGGTGCTGACTAGTTAGAAAATGATGTGTTGCGTTAAGATTAGCAAATTGTCCAAAGTGAACATCAGTAGGTCTAATACTTTGATTTTTATCATAAAATAGAATCTGTTGATTTGAACACTTCAAAATCCAATCTAATTCTGTACCTTCCTTACCTAGTCCCAAACGTTCATTCATTGCATCGTGACTTCTATAATTTGTGAGATTTTTACGCTGTCTCAATCGATGAGCTTCATCAACAATTAATAAATCATACTGTTTATTTGCAACCTCACTTGGCCCTAGAACCATATCACTAGAAAGTCCTGCAATACACGAAAAAGCATCCTTGATTGATTTTCGTAGCGCGGTCATAGATACCACCAGCCCAATTTTCAAGTCTTTTGTCTTATATTCTCCTTTAATGAGCTTGGCTAAATATGTAGCTAAAATAGTTTTACCTGTTCCCGGACCACCATTGACAATATGAACACCCGCCTGACCAGTTTCAACAACCCCATATAATTCTTCAGCCACGAACATTTGATCTTCTGAGAGAGCTTTGTACGGAGAATATTTAAATAACTCACTGTTTTCAATATCACTCAATTCACGATTAACCAGCTTTAGTTCTCTAAGTTTTTTCCAAACCGTTTCAAGTTTTGCACGATATCGTTCTCTGTCAAAATAATTATGGTTAACTAAACCTTTGTTACCATTTTGTAGACGAAGAGTTCCTTCCGCTGAGAAATATTGAATCAATTGAGATTCTAAATCAAGAGTAGCTGATTTATTATATTCCTCATCGGTTATAACGTGCACTCTTTCTAAACTTTTTCGATTCTTGATTTCATAGTTCTGTTTACTTCTATTGTATACACTAGTTGTCTCTCCGATATATACTTCGATTTTATTTTCGATAATATAAACAACAGGCCAATCTAATCCAAGCGGAAATTTCTTAATATTTTCAAAACCATTTTGATTAAATGTAAAAGTTTTAATATCTGACATCTTTTAAAAATTATTATATTTAGTATGCTTACCTTTCGCCTTTTCGATAGGATATTTATTTTCGTTCTTTTTAATTTTCTTTTCTAGCGCTTCAAAAACATCTATTTTGAAATCAGAACCCATTAGTAGTATCCAATACAAAACATCGGCCAATTCATCTCCGATATCTTCTTTGTGAGTTTTGATATGCTCATCCATTTCCTCCTTGTTTTTCCATTGAAAATGTTCCATCACTTCACCAGCTTCAAGAACTAAAGATAGCGTCAAATCTTTCGGATTATGAAATTGCTTCCAATCCCTAGCGTCTCGAAAAGCTATTATTCTATTTGTTAAATCAGTTATTTTTTCCATATCAATGAAGTATAACGCCAACTGAAATCAGAAACAATTGAGTTTTAATATATTTACCTTTTAAGTAATAGCAAAACTAGCCCCACCATTTGTTCCTTGTCGTTTGGCTTGCTTTCTGCCACCAAAAGAGTAAGTGCCGTCAGCGCTTCTGGAGTTATTTTGGTCGGATTCAATAATTTGGCTTTATTCAAAAACCATACAAATGCAAAAGCTCCATTTCGCTTATTACCGTCGACGAAAGGATGGTTTTTAACCATGAAGTATAATAGGTGTGCTGCTTTTTCTTCAATCGTTTCGTAGGCATTATTACCGAATACAGACTGAAACACATTACCGATGATTCCTTGTATAACACCAGCCTGCTTTTCTCGTCCAAAAAATTCACCGGCTTCATTTTTCATAAATAAATTTTTCTTCAATTCCGCGAGAGCTTTCGCAAGTTCTTCCGCCGTAAAATCCACCTGTTTTTTACTCAAGCCTAATTTCGGCAAAGCCGATTTATCATAGGCATCAAGCGAAAACCAAGTACCAGCAAATAATTTTATCAATTCCAAAGCGTCGACGGTTTGGAATTGACTGTTTACCGGCAATAATTTTTTGACCGTCTCGACAGCTTGCAAAAATTCGTCATAATTTTTTACCAATACCTTTTTGTTCAAGGTGAATCCTTTCACGATATGTTCCCGTAATGTCTTTGTGGCCCACTTTCGGAACGCAATAGCTACTTTTGAATTAGTTCTATAACCCACCGACAAAATCACATCAAGAGAGTATAGTACAATCGGTTTATCTGAACTTGCAATATGCATTTTTTGCATATTGCTTTTTTCTTCCACTTCACCGTCTTTAAAAATATTACGAACATGCCTGGACACAACAGACTGATCCACGCCAAAAAGTTCGACAATCTGAGCCTGGTTTGCCCAAATAGTCTCACGTTGAAAATCCCCCTTAAACTCAAGTGCTCCGCTTTTTGTTTGATAAATAATAATTTCCTTTTTCATAATTTATCGTATTTCCGCGTGGAAATGGGAATAAGTCCGATTTAATTACGATATGCGTGATATATTTATTAACTTTTCAATATCAGTTGTTGCAAACACCGAAAAGCCACTTCATGTAATTCTTTGGGTCTAAATATTGCATTTTGTATTCAAGTCTTCCGTTTTATAGGAATACTTAGCGATATTGTAGCACTAATCTACTTGGACAACGACCAGTACATATCTACGACATCTGACCGCATGGATGGGAACCTATTCTGATATTGGGAAGGAATTTCTCCCCTTACCCACCAACACTGCGGGCAGGCAGGGGCAGTAGAGCTTTTCCATTTTCTTACGATAAGAATCGTGCGTAAATATGGAAGAAGCTTTTCGA
>CAJBMK010000070.1 GCA_903954165.1 uncultured bacterium
GCGACAGACTTGTTGTTATTTTGAATACCGATGAGTTTCTTCTTCGAAAAAAAGGTTTTGTATTTATGCCGTTTCATGAACGAAAGGAATTGTTGGAAAGTTTTGGTTGCGTAGACGAAGTAATCCCGTGTATTGATGAAGACCAGACGGTGTGCAAGACGCTTGAAATGTTAAAACCCCATGTTTTTGTAAAAGGGGGAGATAGGACTATCGGCAATATTCCCGAACGCGAAATTTGTGAGCGGCACAATATTGCCATGGTTTTTGACGTCGGCGGAGGAAAGGTTCAGTCCAGTTCGTGGCTGACCGGACGCCTCAAGGATCATTTTGAAAATCAGGTCATTGACCGTTTACATCAAGAGGGTCATTTGCCAAAACATTTGCAACTTAAGAAAGAAATCGCCCCGTCGCTGATAGTTCCGAAGATGGAGAAAAAAACGGAGAAAAAGGTTAAAATTACATTAAAGAAAAAAACAGCAAAGAAAGCGGTGGTACAGAAAAAAGGAAAAAAGAAATAGAATAAAATACCGTGCGCACGATAATCCTTGTCTTGCAAGGATGGTGTTCGTTAGAAAATTGCTTTGTACAAATTAGTATGCTCGCAGTTTTGCTACAAAAGTCCTTTTTTTAGGTTGTTTATGATGTCTATGTTGGTTGGATTTTGTCCGGTCATTTCCGCTACATAGTAGCCGACAAGATGTGACAAAACGATTGAGTTCCACGCTTGGTCGTCTTTTGTGGCGCCGGGTAAGCCGATTGTGGTTGAACCGGTGCCGTTCCCCGCAAGGATTGTTTGTACTTTTTGGATTTTTGTTTCGAGCTCGGCGATTTTTTGTTCGCCGTAAAGCCAGAGGATGTGAGTACCGATAGTCCGGGGGATAAAGGACGTTATTTCATTATGAAAAAGTTCCGGAAATGTGTGATTAAATGAAAGCAGTTTACCCGTTTCATTCATAATTGTTTTCCAAATATATCCGAGATATGCGTGTTCGCGGTCGGTGTAGATGAGTGTTATCTTGTTTTTTATTTTTTCGGCAACCTCTTTCGCCGTCGGTGCAATTTCCGCCGGAGAGACGTCCGGAGTTTGAAATGTCGGGATGGTAAAAAAGTGCGCCAAAAGGAGGATGAGCGATTTGTACATAACGCCAAGAGCCTCACGGGGCATTTTGCCGTTGACGTCAAAAAAAATAGAAGGAATTTTGTGTGCAATGGCCAGATCTTTTAGTTTTCCGCCTCCGGCCAGAATGCCGATTTGAAACATGGAATGAATTTTGCGAACAGAAAGCAAATTCTCCAGGCCGGAAAGGACCTCGTGCGTTCCGCCGGTTACCGAAAGAAATATATAGAGAGGAAAGCGAAAAGGTGTTTTTGGCAGAAGGTAGTTATCCCACACAAATATTGGGGGCAGGTGTTTGGCCATCGTGAGGTGTTGCAATAAACGGCCAATATGCGCCGAGCTTCCCATTCCAACAATGATGATTCCGTCCGGTTTTTGGCCGTTTATTACTTTGTCGCTAAAAGCACTTTCGCAATTATTGCCGGTAAACTGGTGCAGGAAATCAATGGTGTGTAAAAGATATGGATCCATTGAGGATAGTATAACATGTGTGAATGGAAATATTTTGAATGGTGTGAATAATTCGGCGTGCCGTGGTACGCGTGCTGTAGACACAGCGGGTACTTTTTATGTATAGAGAGGCTGTGGACAATTATGTTGATACCGTTGTGATTATTTTGGTGTATAATTAATACGAGCCACCTTCTCGCTGACTCTTTTTTACTTTCATAATGCTCAATAATAATTAACGGCATCTAATATTAAAATGATTTCGAGAGACACTACAGGAAATATGACGGCGGCAGGGAAAAAAATACCTGTCGCTGTGGCGAATTTTAAAGACAAAAATGCTCTTTTTTATAAAACGGTAGGCAAAACAGGTACTGATTTGTATGTAGTCTCGAGTAAGACAGGCACGTCATTTACACAAGCAAGAAAAAAAGCCACGGTTGCATATCCCGACGGTCGTATTGAGGCCATTGATTCATGCCATTTTTTTCGTATCTCAACACTTCAAGACAAAACGTACGTCATGGTCTACGTTCGGGAGACAAACAAGGACAGAAAGACTATTATTGCGACTTCTGAAGATTTTATACAATGGACGGTCCGGGGGGAAATGAAAGGGACGTCCGGTGAGATTGCTGTTGTTGTTCCGCATATTGAAGAGGAGGGGAACACGATGTGTTATTATGGCGACCGAATTCTTTCTGTCGCTTTTTCAAAGGATTTGATTAATTGGGGAAATGCGAAGAAACTAGTATCGTCTCGTGGCGGTCATTTCGATCACTCACCGCTTTCCCCGCTGGGAATTTCCGTCATAAAAGAAGGAATATTGGTAATTTATGATACGTCGTATAAAAAACCGAGCGGCTATCAGTTTATAAAGATCGGTGCGGTTTTGTTTTCCGCCACAAAACCGGATGAAATATTGTGGCGTTCTTCAGTTCCAATTTGGCAACAATCTATCGTGGCGAGCGACTACGAAAGGCCGATTGGGGCGGTGTTTGGTAAGAGTAAAATTCTTCTGTATTTTCTATCGAACGAAAAAGGGATTTTGACCGTGTCGGTTCCTGTGCCAAAGTTTACGACTGAAGGTCCGGAAAAGAAAAAATTAGTCGTCAAAAAAGAAAAACCGCCGATACAATTGAATAAGTACCACCGTAATCCGATTATTGAACCTCACTCCAAAAACCACTGGGAAAACGAGGCAGTGTTTAATCCCGCAACAGTGTATGACGATGGGAAGGTTCATATGTTGTACCGTGCTATTGGCGCGGCCGGTTTTTCTTTTTTGGGATACGCGGCCAGTAAGGACGGATATGATTTTAGCGAGCGGTACAATGATCCTGCGTATTGGCCACGACTGGATTTTGAAGGTGTTCGCACCAAGCCGACAAAGAGGACGGATTTATTTATGTCCGGTGCGGGGTGGGGCGGATGCGAGGATCCAAAATTGACGCTCATGGAAGGTAAAGTTTATTTAACCTATGTGGCGTATGACGGTTACCGTCCTCCGCGTGTCGCGATTAGTGAAATTTCACGCGAGAATTTTCTCAAACAAAATTGGGACTGGACGCTTCCCGAACTTATGTCTGAACCGGGAATTATCAACAAGAGCGCTTGTATTTTGCCTGAAAAAATAAACGGTAAGTATGTCGTTTTTCATCGGGTGTATCCAAATATTCTGATTGATTTTGTTGATGATTTAGAATTTGGACCGGATAAGAAATGGCTTATGGGCAGGTATTCTATTCGTCCTCGCGTCGGGATGTGGGACAGTCGTAAGATTTCTGTCGGGGCTCCGCCGATTCGCACCAAGGACGGATGGCTGGTTATTTACCATGCGGTTGATGATGCGGATGATACAAAATATAAAATTGGTGCTATGATTTTGGATATTAATGATCCGACAAAAGTACTTCATCGCACGCATAGTCCAATTCTTTCGCCGGATGATTGGTATGAAAACGACGGGAAGCCCGGGGTTGCGTATCCGTGCGGTGCGGTGATTATTGAAAATACGCTGTTTGTGTATTATGGAGGTGCCGACCGTGTGGTGTGCGTGGCTACCGCTCCCGTTGATGAATTTTTGTTTAATGTGAGGCATGAGATTGATTTCAAAATGGATCCGAAAAAAGTGATGGTAAATTAATGATTAATTATTGTGCGGAAGTTTTGCTTTTGCACTTAAAAAAATGTTCACCGTTCGCCGTTCGAAACATAATCCGCTTCTCGCACCGCTTCATGACCATCCGTGGGAAGCGACCGCCGCATTTAACTGGTGTCCTGTTGTGGATAAGGATATAACTCATTGCGTGTATCGCGCGGTGGCGTTGCCGGAGCTCATGGGGTCTAAAAGTGGTTTTCTCATGTCCACTATCGGGCATGCGCAAAGTACGGACGGAGAACATTTTACGGACAGGAAACAACTTATCGTTCCGGAAGAAGAGTGGGAAAAGTTTGGATGTGAGGATCCTCGTGTGACAAAATTTGAGGGACAAAATTATATTTTTTATACCGCTCTTTCCAAATATCCTTTTACCGCAGAAGGTATAAAAGTGGCTGTCGCCTTGACGGATGATTTTGAAACGATAAAAGAACGCCATTTGGTGACGTTTTTCAACGCCAAAGCAATGACGATGTTTCCTGAGCGCATTAACGGCAAAATATGTGCTTTTTTGACTGTTCATTCCGATTTGCCTCCATCGCGAATATGTTTAGTTCAGTTTGATACGATAGAAGAAATGTGGTCGCCTCTCTTCTGGGAGCGGTGGTATTCCGACTACGAAAAACAAGCGCTTGATCCAAGGCGCTTTATGAATGATCATGTTGAAATTGGCGCACCGCCGATAAAAACAAGCGAGGGATGGCTTTTGGTATACTCGCATATTCAAAATTATTTTACGGACAAAAAAATATTCGGTATTGAGGCTTTGTTGCTGGATATAAATGATCCGCGGAAGATTATCGGACGCACAAAAGGACCTCTGCTTATTCCCGAGGAATCGTATGAAAAGATTGGGCAATTTCCCAATATTGTTTTTCCGTCGGGCGCGATTGTTAAAGACGATAAATTATATATTTATTACGGAGCAACCGACACGACGTGTTGTCGCGCGTCTGTCGGAGTCAAGGAATTGATAGACAGCATGTTCCCGGATCGGGTCGCTGTTCAAATAAAACGGTATATAGATAATCCGATTATAGCCCCGAAGCCCTCTCATTCCTGGGAAGCTCGGGCAACATTTAATCCTGCGGCTATTGATTTGGGCGGACGGGTGCACTTATTGTATCGTGCCATGTCTATGGATAATACGTCGGTTATCGGGTATGCGTCGAGTGCCGACGGATTTCATTTTGATGAACGATTGGACAAGCCGGCATATATTCCCCGGGAGATTTTTGAAGCAAAACTTGTTCCCGGAGGAAATTCCGGTTGTGAAGACCCCCGTATAGTAAAAATAGGGGAGATGCTTTACATGTGTTATACCGCCTACGACGGGATTCATTCGCCTCATGTAGCTATCACGTCCATTAGTGCGGAAGATTTTCTCGCTAAGCGGTGGAATTGGTCCAAGCCGATTTTGATTACTCCTGAAAACGTTGACGATAAAGACACGTGTATTTTCCCCGAAAAAATTCATGACAAATATATGGTGTTGCATCGGGTGGAACATACTATGTGCGCGGATTTTCTCAATTCGTTGGATTTTGAAAAAGATAAAATTACCCGTTGTATTCCAATGTTAACTCCGCGCCCTGGTTTGTGGGACGGGGTGAAAGTCGGCATAGCCTCACCGCCGTTTAAAACAAAGAAAGGATGGTTGCTCTTGTATCACGGAGTTTCCATTACCAGTACGTATCGCGTTGGCGCGGTACTGCTTGATTTGGATGATCCGACGATTATTCTGGGGCGAACAAACGCGCCGATATTGGCTCCCGAGTTGGCGTATGAAAAATTAGGTCAAATACCAAATGTGGTTTTCCCGTGCGGTGTTATAGAGCGTGACGGTATTTTGTTTATTTATTATGGAGGCGGAGATTCGGTTGTCGGTGTTGCGACAATGAAAGTTGATGATTTGTTGCGAATGTTGTCATAATGGATCAAAAGAAAATCCCCCGACTGTCGAAACAGTCGGGGGATTTTTTATGTGTCGGGTGTGCGTGCAAACTGTCGGCTAGGACATATTCCGTAGTATTTCTACCGTTTTTTTGTTGAGTAATCGCGCCTGTTCCTCAGTGTTGGATTCGGTGTATACTCGCAGTTCGGGCGCATTTCCCGACGGTCTGATATGGATTATTTCACCGTTTTGAAAAATAATACGCGTACCGTCTAATCGGTTAATTTCCTTCGGTTCACCGCATACAGTTCCGAATATGTTTTTTATATTTTTTCTGTCGGCTGTTTCGTCTCCCGTATTGAATAAATTGTTTAATAGTGTATTGCTTTTTTCGGTTGGAAATTCATGAATGACGTCAAGAGAGGTGAATCGTTGCGGTAAATCTTCAAATAAAGAAGCAACGGGTAATTTGGATGTGTTGGTTTGGGCGAGAATAGATAGAATAACGATAAGTGCGTCGCGAGTCGGCAACGCTTTTAGTGTTTTCCCGTCCGTTGTGATATCGGAATTAATGAGAAAACCTCCGTTTCCTTCGTAACCGACTGCTCGTTTGGCGCCTTTTTTTGTAGAATCCCGCATTGACGCAATAACATACGGCGAACCGATTTTTGAACGATGTGTTTCTTTGAAATAGACGCTTAATTCAAGCGCCGTGTTGGTGCTTACGGTCGCGGTAACAGAATCGGCGTTAAAATATTTTGCTGTCAAAATATCGCATAAATCACCGGAGAAAAAATTTCCTTTTTCGTCTCCGAGAAGCGGGCGGTCGCTGTCTCCGTCAGTAGAAACAATAGCATTGAACGAGTTTTCTTTTGCCCATTTTTTTGCCTGAATTGCCAATTCTTCGGTGATTGCCTCGGTATCGACGGGGATAAAATGTGAAGACTTTCCAAGTAATATTGTTTTTGCGCCAAGAGCGTTAAGTACATCCGCAAGGATTTTTCGTCCGACAGCCGAGTGTTCATAAACGGCGACCGTTAGCCCGGTTAATGCGTTGGCGGGAAAGAAATCCGTGTATCGTTTTTTGTATAGTTCCTCGGCCTTCTTTTCTAGAAGGGGATGAATGGCAGTATTGTCTGTAAAAGCACCGGTTGGACTAAAGAGTGATTCGTTGAATGAAATCATTTGCTCTCTGATTAAGGCTTCGTCCGGCTTGAGGACTTCTCCTTCTTTTTTATTAAATTTGATGCCGTTTCTGTTGGCCGGAATGTGACTTCCTGTTATCATGATTGACGGTATTTTTTTTGTAATGCCGTAATAAATGAGAGCCGGAGTGGGTATAAGTCCGCAATCAAGAGGGGAATAGCCTGAATCAGTAATTGCCCGAAAAACCGCCTGTGTAATGCGCGGTGTGCTTTCCCGCAGGTCGCCGGCAATCGCAATCTGTTCGCCTTTTTTTAATTTTTCAACCTGTTCTAGAAATTGGATAAATCCTTTTGTGTACGAATAACAGAGTAAATCAGTCATTGCCGAAGCTAATCCGCGCGCTCCGCTTGTTCCAAAAGCAACACCACTTTGTATCATTAAGTCTTGTATTGAAATGTTCATTTTTATTATTATTAACTCGGATTATTTTCAAGGTTTGGTGTAAACGCCTATGTTTTTGTGTAAGTACCCGCCCGATTGGTTTGTCTCGGTCGACCGAATGTCGAACTGTGCCTTCGAATTTTGTTTGGGTTCGTTACTATACTTCCGCAATTATATATGGTGTCTGTCATAAAATTACTCCCGCCGTTTTCAATTTATTCTATTGTATCACTTTTTTAAATTAGTATCGCGCAACAATAGGCGCTTATTATAACCAACGGCGATTTTATTGTGATTTGAATCACTGCGCCGTATAGATGTGTAGATACGGACATATTTAATTATCGATATCGTATTTTTTACATAAAAAAACCCGTCGGACGGACCGAACGGGTGATTTAGAAACCTGGAATCAGAATCGGGTTGCGAATTGATTCGTTGTTGGCGATGTGACGGCTGGCGTCCGTATCATCAGGTAAGATTTTTTCCGGATGTCCTCCGAGAAATTGCCAGAAGGGGAATGATTTTCCGGCTACATGTTGGAGCCGTTTGCTCATGTTGGGGCCGGAAATGATAACAAATCGGCCTGAATTGGTGATTTTTCGGGTAATTTTGATGAAGTCGTGATCATTCGTAACCAACATAACTGTCGGCGCGAGTGAGTTTTTCAGTAGTCGTTCCTCGGCATCTTTTATGAGTGCTAAGTCTGCGATTTCATTACTCCAGACCATTTTCCATCCGTATGAAGAAAATTTATTTCGCACCATAGTTTGAATTGAACGCTGTTCGATGCTGTTTTTGTGTTTATAGCGTGCAAATCCGGTTAAAGTAGAAATAGTATAATTTTCTTGCTCAAGCGCCGTGGGGAGTGTGTCGGTAATGAAATCGATTTTTCGAATACCCGTGCTTCTGTCCCACGAGATTCCAAGACCTTCAAGATCCATAAAAATATCAATTGTATTCACATTCAAGACCTCCTCTCAAGGTGATTCTGTTGTGTTAAGACCGCTGTCCTTGCGGTAATATACCATGTATATATTACTGTGTAAATGGTTGAGATAATATACGTTGTGGGATGCGGAGGCTGAGGGGGTGTGGATAACTTTTTGTGATATAATCTTTTTATGTCATTTGAATCAAGCGGTTTTCAAAATAATGTCGAAGATGGAAAAAAACCGTCTTTGGAATCAAAAGAACACATTCCGTCACCCGGCCTTCTTAATGAATACGTTGAGCTTGTGTGGGGGAATGTAGACCGCTTAAAGGATTTTTCCGAAAAAAATTCCGTGGAGCAGGCTTTTTTGGCTGCTGACGTTTTTCGTAAGGAGATTGTACCGTTCGAATTATTTGTGGATGTCCTTGTGTCGGAAATTCCCGATAGTGAAACGTTGGGTAGGGAGTTTAAAGCCAGTGCCGATCAATCGGTCGTCAGTGAAGTAGATGGAATTGTTGATGATTTTAATGCATGGAGACAGGAAATTCTTCAGGAGCGTAAAAAAACCGGTAGTAGTATCAAATTAACACCGGAAGAATGTGGTAAGGCTTTGGTTTTCCTTGGTAAGGTTCGGTCTGCGATTGTACGTTAAGTATGAAGTGGTGCGAAAATTAAATAAAAAAAACCGGCATGATTCCGGTTTTTTTCTTTATATTTTTTGTGTCTATCGGCCGGGGCTGTGGTGTTTCATTCCGGTAATTTTGAATTTTTTGGATTGTGTGAGTTTTGTTTCTTTGGTTTATTCGTAGCGGAGTGCTTCCATTGGGCTTTTTTTTGAGGCTTGGTTTGCCGGGTAGCTTCCAAAGACGAGACCGATTGTGCCGGCGACGACAATACCGATTATGGCTCCATTTATCGGGAAGGTGTATGTCCATCCGGCAATGAGCGTCTGCGAAAGGATTTCAGAAATTGCGAATGAAATTCCCGACCCGAGAAGAACTCCTATAATACCGCCCATAAGAGTAAGGGTGACCGACTCAAGAAGAAATTGAATGAGAATGTTTCTGTTTGTTGCGCCGAGTGCTTTTCGAAGTCCGATTTCTTGTGTTCGTTCGGTAACCGAAACCAGCATGATATTCATAATGCCGACACCGCCGACAAAAAGTGAAACCGATGCGACCAATACGAGAAAGGCGGTGAAAATGTCCGTAATAGTACTGATACGTCCAACCAGGTCTTTTTGGGTTTGTACGCTGAAATCATCTTTTTCAGGGTCGGTAATATTGTGATTTTCCCGAATAGTTCGGTTGATATCAGACACAACCGCGTCTAAATTCGCGGTCGGCGCCGCTTCCAGGATTAATTCATTGAAGTGTTTAATGCCAAGAATGTATTGCTGTGCGGTGGTGTAGGGGACCATGGCAATTTCATCAAAATTGAAGAAGGAAACTTTTCCTTTTTTTGGTAAAACGCCGATAACGCGGAATGACTTTCCTTTAATTCTGATTTTTTCCCCGATTGCTTTTTCGGTGCCGAATAATTTTTCTCTGACGGTGGCTCCGATAACGACTACATCCGCTTTATTGCGCACGTCTTCGTCAGTGAAAAAGTCGCCTTCCTCGGTCGAAATATCAAAAATATCGGCAATATAATTTGTGGCTCCGAAAATGGTGAGGTGGTATGTTTCCGTATCGTATGAACCGGTTTCACCGCCATAGACCATAGGCATTATCTGAATAAGGTCGGGCACGTTGTTTTTGTTTTTGAGCGACAGGTAATCTTTTTCTTTGAGAGAGTCGGTGAAAATTTGTGCGCTGTCCGACGGTCCGGTTGGGCGTCGTCCCGGATGAATTGAGATAACATTTGAGCCCATGGCGCTGATTTGGCCGACAATGAGGTTTTGGGCGCCGTTTCCAAGCGACATAATGATTATAATGGCGGTGATGCCGATAACAATTCCAAGAATCGTTAAAAGCGTTCGTGATTTGTTGGTCCGAAGTCCCGCAAGCGAAGTTTTTAAATAGTGTTTAAGTGTCATGGTATTATTTTTTGAAACCGTCGGTTGAGGCTTCGTGGTGGTTTATGACTTGTTCATCGCTTTCTATTTGGCCGTCGTGAATGCGGATAATGCGTTTGGCGTGTTCGGCCGTGTATGTTTCGTGAGTGATAAGAATGATGGTATGGCCAAATTCTTCATTGAGCCGTTGAATCGTTTCCATAACAATTTTTCCGGATTTTGAATCGAGATTTCCCGTTGGTTCATCCGCAAAAATAATTTGAGGTTCATTGACAAGTGCGCGGGCAATTGCGACGCGTTGTTTTTCACCGCCGGAGAGCTGGTTTGGCATATGGCTGAGGCGGTGCGATAAGCCGACTTGTTCGATTGCCCGCATTGCCATTTTGTTCCAAAACGTATCTTTGATGTCAGAGTAGAGAAGCGGTAATTTTACATTTTCAAGAACCGATGTTTTTGAGAGAAGGTTAAATGATTGAAAAATGAAGCCGACTTTCTTGTTGCGGATTTCGGCCAATTCAAGGTCGGTAAATTTTGTGGCGTCTTTGCCCTCGAAAGTATAAATTCCGCCGGAGAGCTTATCAAGAAAACCCAGAATATGAAGCAAGGTAGATTTGCCGGAGCCGGACGGTCCCATTATGGCGACAAATTCTCCTTTATTGATGCTGAATGAAATACCGTTCAGGGCGGTCGTTTCAACGCCGTCGCCTTTGTATGTTTTGACTATGTTTTCTGCACGAATAAGTTCCATAAATTAGTTCATTTTATCGTCTGTTATTATACCATCCCGCATGGAAATTGTGCGGTGGGTCATACGGGCATATTCCTCTTCGTGGGTAACCAAAACGATTGTTTGCCCGGCATTATTGAGGTCAATAAGTATGTTCATGACTTCTTTGGAGTTGGCCGAATCAAGGTTGGCTGTCGGTTCATCGGCAAAAAGTAGTTTGGGTGCATGACTGATGGCTCGGGCGATGGATACTCTTTGTTGTTCGCCTCCGGAGAGATTGCTTGGAAGGCTGTGTAGTCTCTCTCCTAATCCGACTTTTTGTAATGATGTGTCGGCTATTTTTTCCGCATAACTTCTGCTTAATCCCAGTGCCAGAGAGGGTAGCATGACGTTTTCCCGAGCCGTCAGTTCCGGCAATATGGCATAGTCTTGAAATACAAAACCGATATTTTCAAGTCGAAATCGAGCCCGTTCAGCACTGCTCATTTTGTTGGCCGACCTGTTGTCTATAATAACCTCACCGCCTGTCGGATGGTCGAGTAGGCTCATTTGGTAAAGTAGGGTTGATTTTCCCGAACCGGAGGGACCGATAATGGAAAGGAATTGTCCGTTCGGTACGGTAAGAGAAATGCCTTTGAGTACTTTTGTTTCAACGGTACCGTTTTGTTTGTAATTTTTAATGAGATTTTTTATTTCAATCATGGTGTATGGATTAACGGCCGAGGATTGCATCGAGTGTATTTTCTTTGGTTATCATGCGGGCGGGGATATAGCCGGCGAAGACCGTAACTACAAGTAGAATAATGCTTCGGATTGCGACAACTGAAATCGGTGCGTAAAGAATGCCGTCACTGAAAGGAAAATCAATCGGATGAATGTCGAAATAGGGTTTGAGAAAGCCGTACAAAATAATCAATCCGATTATGATACCGACGGTAGCGTAAAAAAGCGATTGTATGATATACGAGTATTCGATTGTGGTTGCCGGAATACCCAAGCCTTTCATGATACCGATATAACGTCTTCGGCTGACGGCGTTTACAAAGATAACGATGAAAATAGTGATGGATGCAACTGATATACCAATGGCCCCGATGACGCTACCGAGAATATTAAATGTACTGCCGATATCTTTGAAAAACTGGCCCTGAGATTCGACGGAGGTTTGCACCAGGGCATCATTCGTGATTGTTTCGTCCAGTAGGACAAGCGATTTGAGATAGTCGTGGTCAAGTGATCCGTTGCTTCGGAGGGCGATTTCACCTACGTTGTAACCCACGCGTCCCGATAGTTTGCGAAGTTCTGAGTCGGTAAAATAAATTCTGTTGCCGGTTGTTCCGATTTTGCTTTTGATGATGCCTTTTACCGTTACTTCTTTTTGAACTGTACCGATAGTAACGCGGATTTTGTCTCCTACCGAAACGTCGGACAAGGTTTGTATTGATGGCGCTCCGGAGGAGTATTCCGCCAGTAGTCCGCTGCCGACAAGTACTTCTCCTTCCGGATCGTCGGAGTTTAGATAGTTTCCTTCTATAAGTAGGGAAGAAAGTCTTGTTACTCCGTCTTCGTTTGAGGGATTAATGCCGACAAATGTAGCGTTGATGCGGTTTGATGCATCGGTTTGTTTTATTTTTGTTCGGTAATTGGCCTCAACTGTGCCGGTTTCAAGATAGCGGGCGGATAGGGCTGTTACTTCCGGAATACTTTTTATGAGGGTGATATGCTCGGGGCTGTGCTCGATGCTTGTTTTGTTGGCAAGGCGTGTTATGAGAATTTCTCCCGAGTATTGTTTTTCATAGGCAAGACTGGAACCTTCAATAAGTCCAACCAAAATTCCGCCGATAACGATGAGGTTAAGGAAGGTGAGGACCATAACGGCAACAATAAGGAGTGTTGTCGATTTGCTTGTTCGTTTGACTTGTCGTACGGATAGAAAAGTAGCAACGGAAATAGAAACGAAAAATGATTTAATTTTTCTTGGTAGGAATAATAATAATTTCATTCAGTTTAAGGCCATTAAGAATTTCAATGTCGCCTGATGATCCTTTGATTCCGGTAACGACTTCTTTTTCCGTTATAATGTCCGGGTTTTGTTGAGTGAGTACCTGCACGATTTTTTTGCCGTTTTTATCAGCGAGCGCTCGTTGCGGAACGGTCAGAACGCCGTTTCGTTCGGCGGTAGTGATTGTTATGTTGGCGGTCATTCCCGATTTAACACGGGAGTCTTCAGTGTCAAAAATAAACGTTACTTTGTAAGTCGGTACGCCGTCAATAACTTTTTCCGCGGGGTCAATGGAGAAAACTTTTGCCGTAAAAATAACATCCGGTCCGTAGGAATCAAGCGTAATGGACGTTTTGTCGCCGATAGAAATTTTGGCCACGTCGGCTTCCGGCACATTTGATTCGATTTTAAACTGAGACGGATTTATGATTGAAATTATGGGGACATTTGCCGTAACAATTTGGCCGACTTTGGCGTCTTGGCGCGTGACAAGGCCGTCGATAGGAGATTCTAGAGTCATTTTTTGAAGTGTTGCCCGGGCGCTTTCAAGTGTTGCTGTCACCTGAAGAACCTGAGCTCTTGCTCCGTCAATGGATTCGTTTGTTGCGCCGGCTTGGGAGCGCTCGAGTTCCTGATTTGTCCGTTCGATAATTAATTTTTGGGCGCCGATTACCTGAATTTTTTCATTTATGTTGCCGATAGCCAGAGTGAGATTACTTCGGCCGGAATTTACGTTTTCTTTATATAATGAAAGATTTGCGTCTGTAACATTCAGCGTATTGTTGAGCGCCGCGCTTATTTTAAGAAGAAAAGAGTGGATTGCGTTAAGGTATTCCTTTGCCAATAAAAGATTTTGGTCCGCCTCCGGGTTTGTTTTGGGTAGGCTTTGGGAGATAATTTCTAATTTAGCGAGAGTCGCTCCGGCTTGTAACCGTCCGCTTTCGGCATTTAATTTTGATTGTTGGTCGCGCGTCGAAAACAAGAGCGTCGGGTTGCTTGAAGCTTCATCGGAAAAGAGCTGGTTGATTTGTTTATTGATGGCGTTGTCGGCTTTATTGAAGCTATCCGACAGAACGTTCGGCACGTTCATATAAATACTGTCGAGGTCGCTTTTGGCTTTGGCAAGTTCCGTTTCTTTGATGTTGATATCTTCAATACGAGTTCCGTGAAGTAATTCCTGAAGACTGGCTTTGGCCACCGCAACGCGCGCTTCCGCATCGAGAACATTTGACCGCTCGACGTCGCTTTCAAGCGTCGCGAGAACGTCATGTGCTTTGACTGTGGCGCCGATATCAACCGGGGCGGTTTTTACTTTGCCGTTTTTTTCAAACGCCAAATCAACCATTGTTTGCGGTTTAATGTTTCCTGAAACAAGGACTTCCTGAACGATGTTCATTTTTTTGGCGATAGCTGTCGTTTTTGCCGTGCCTGTCGGAGTCAGGTTTGTATAATAGTATATTCCGCTCGCGACGATTACCATAAGGAGAACGGCAAATAATATTTTTCGTGTAAAAAAGTTCATAGTGGTTATTATATAATTCAGTCATATTATATCATAGGGCGAATAGTCGTGTGTAGGGATTGATGAGGAAAAGTCTTCTGTCGTCAGTACGGTCTAAGTATTGAGAGATGTTAGCGAAGTCTCTTTGCTTTTTTTAGCAAAACCATTTATAGTGGTGTTGTCAATATCAGCACATAATCGGCAAAAAACAATGATTCTACTTGATGGAAAAAAAGCGCGATTGTCGCTTTGTCAAAAATTACGTGAAAAAATAGCAGCCCTTTCTCTTGTACCAAAATTAGCCATTGTTCAGGTGGGGGATTTAAAAGAATCGGCTATTTATATACATCAAAAAGAGTTATTTGGTAAGGAAATTGGGGTGGCTGTTTCGGTGACCCGTTTTCCGTCCGATGTCGGGGAGGAACTGATTGTCTCGGAGATTATTAGGATGAATGCGGACGAGGGTGTTTCCGGAATTATCGTTCAACTGCCGTTGCCGTCCCATTTGGACAAAAATAGAATTATTAACTCCATTAGTCCGTTGAAGGACGTAGACGGTTTGACGAACGCAAATTTGAAACTTTTGTGGGAGAATAAAAACGGCGGTTTTTTACCCGCAACAACAAAGGGTATTTTATCTCTCCTCGAATTTTACGGCATCCCTGTTTCGGGGAAAAAGGTTGTGGTAGTCGGTCGTTCGTCGCTTGTGGGTAAGCCGACCGCCTTGGCACTTCTCAATCGCGACGCGACGGTTACTATCTGCCACAGTAAGACGGCCCGGTTGGAACTATTGACTCGTCAGGCGGATGTTCTTATTTCTGCAGTCGGGAAGCCAAAATTTTTAACCAAAGATTTTATTTCCGCCGGTCAGGTTGTTATCGATGTTGGAATTAGTGTAGTTGGAACGGAAAAAACCGAAAAGGGAGAAAAACGTATTCTTTCGGGTGATGTGGATTTTGAAAATGTCCAAAAGCTTGTTTCCGCCATTACGCCCGTACCGGGTGGTGTCGGGCCTATGACGGTTTTTTCTCTTTTTGAAAATGTGGTCACTGCGTCGGAAAAAGCGGGGTAAATGGTGAAGTTTTGGCGTGTTAGTTTCGGGAAGCGGAAAACCGTGCCTGAGTTTTTTGAAAAGCTCAGGCACGGTTTATTGTGTGTTGTTATATAAAGACGATAGCCGTTTTCTTGAGTATCGGGTATTTCCTGTGTTATTATGCGTGAGTTACTGGTTTAATGAATAAAAAAATGCACGTAGAAATGAATCAAGATACCGGTGAGTCTTGCAACGAATGTTGCAATAGCGGTTATATTAAATGGAGTGTTATTTCGGTCGCGACGCTGTTGTCGATATTTTTGTTTGCCGAAGCAATCGGCCAATTTCAGGGTTTAAAATATATCGGTACGGATCCTCAAAATCGAAATACTATTTCTATAAATGGAAAAGGAGAAGTGTTGGCAAAACCCGATATTGCTATTTTTAGTTTTGCTGTTGAAAAGGAAGCCGTGGAAGTTGCGGATGCCCAAAAGCTCTCCGCCGAAAAAATGAACGTTATAATAGACGCTTTGAAAACGGCCGGTGTAAGCGAGAAAGACATAAAAACAATAAACTATACGTTGTATCCCCGATACGACTACATGCGCGACGTGGAGACCGGCTTAAGCGGTAAGCAGGTGTTTCGCGGATACACTGTCAGTCAGGACATTACGGTAAAGGTGAGAAAAATTGAAGATGCCGGCATGTTAATCGGAAAAGTTGGTTCCCTTGGAGCGACAAATATCAGCAGTCTCACATTCACCAACGATAAACAGGATGATTTGAAAAAAGAAGCGCGAGGGAAGGCAATTGCCGACGCCAAGATTGACGCCGAAAAACTTGCGAAAGACTTAGGTGTGTCGATTGTGCGTATTGTCGGTTTCAGTGAAAATGGGGGATATCAGCCGGCAATGATGTATGCAAAAACAAGACTTGCCGCAGCATCAGATTCCGCGTCTCCGGAGGTACCGGCGGGAGAAAACAACATAACGTCTCTGGTGACGGTAACGTATGAGGTGAAGTAGTTTTTCCTCAAAAAAGCTTTATAATAAGCCAAAAACGACTGTTCGGGGTATTTTCCAACCCGAACGGTCGTTTTGTTTGACTTATTTCATCTAAAAGAGTACTATATATGGTAAGCCCTCCGGGCGGTTTTTTATAGAATTACTTTTAATGCAATGAGTAAATTATCAAATTACATCATGGAAACACGGGCAGAAATTCGACATGTAACCTGGCCGACTCGCGAACAGGCAATTGTCTATACGATTGGTGTTGTCGTGTTGTCCTTGGCCGTTTCAATTTATCTCGGCCTTTTCGATTTCGTTTTTCGTATCGGGATGACCAAGTTTCTTGGTATATAACGCGCGTTAATTTAATTTATTAGTCGGTAGCTTTTTCACATTATGGTCAAACAAAAAATAGAAGGCCAGAGAAATTGGTACGCCATTCATACGTATTCGGGGTATGAAAACGCGGTTTCTCGAAATTTGAAACAACGTATTGAGTCGCTTGGAATGGAGGATAAGATTTTTAACGTCCTGGTTCCGATTGAAAAGAAAATAAAGATCAAAAACAACAAACGTGTTGAGGAAGAAGAAAAGATATACCCCGGCTACGTTTTGGTGGAAATGATTGTGACAGATGATTCGTGGTACATTGTTCGAAATACGCCCCGTGTGACCGGCTTTATCGGTTCGGGAGTCTATCCGGTTCCACTTGATAAAAAGGAAATAGAATCGCTCTTTGCACGCATGAATTCAGATTCGGTGAAGCATAATATTGACCTTGAAATCGGCGACGCGGTCACTATCGTTGACGGACCGTTCAAAGATTTGGAAGGAAAAGCGAATGAGATTGATCGGGAACGCGGAAAGGTTAAGGTTTTGGTTTCTATGTTCGGACGCGAAACCCCGGTTGAATTAGATTTCCTTCAGGTAAAGAAGACATAATAGAGAACAATCAGTCGGTTTGGCCACGCTTCTTACGCCGAATCATCTGACACAGAATAATCAGAATAATTAATATAATCTTTATGGCAAAAAAAGCAGTAAAAAAATTAAAGTTAATGATTGAAGGGGGAAAGGCAAATCCGGCTCCGCCGATTGGTCCGGCTCTTGGTCAGGCAAAGGTGAACATTGGTGAATTCGTCACCCGTTTCAATGCGGCTACCAAGGATATGCGTGGCGATATCGTACCGGTTGAAATTTCCGTTTACGAAGACCGTACGTTTGATTTCGTTTTGAAAACACCGCCGGCATCAAGTCTTATCTTGAAGGCTATTGGCAAGGAAAAAGGTTCGGGTAAGAGTTTGGTCAGTAAGGCCGGTACTATTACCAAAGCTCAAGTTCGCCAGATTGCCGAACGAAAAATGGTAGATTTGAATGCGAATGACATTAATGCCGCAATGAAAATTATCGAGGGATCAGCTCGTTCAGCGGGTGTTGAAGTCAAAGGCTAATCTTCAAAATTATAATTAAACAAAAAACCGAAACATTCTTGTTTCGGTTTTTTGTTTAATTGTTTAGTTCTTTTTGACTTTGTATTCCAATATAAGTACGTCATCGCTCGGCCGTGTGATGTTGGATAGGCTTAAGTTGAGGTCGAGACTATCGTTAAAAATAGTCATTCCTTTACCGAATAGTTTCGGTTCGATTGTGATATAAATTCGGTCTACCAAGCCCGCCTTGGCGAACATTGTATAAACTGTCGAGCCCCCGCAGATTGCCGCTTCCGAAAAGCCTCTTTTTTCCAAGTCGGCAAGGAGTTCCGTCGGTGCCTTATCTGTCATTTCAACGCCGTCGATTGGTGCGGTTCCGGCCGGTGCATAGACGATATTGAGCCGTTTGGGAAGCGGTTTGCCGATGGTGTAATAGGTGTTGAGGCCCATAATAATAACCCCGGCCTTTTTGGTCAGTTCGATAAAGTGTTTTTTGTCGGCTCCGCTCGTCCAGACGGTAGAGGGTACGGCCTGACCGTCCTTACTTGCCGGTGCGATAAAGCCGTCCGCGGTGTGGGCTACGATAATAAAAGCGTTAATCATCGGAAAATTATAACACAGGATTTTGATTTTATTGATTGAAGCGGGTGTTTATTTCTGTTATTGTTAGGATACAAAAAAGATAATTCCGAGCCTCAATGAAAAAGATAAAAACGATAAAAAGAGGGAAGGTGGTTGTGAAAAAAAAGACCGGTAAAGCAAAGAAAAAATCTCATACTTTTTTGAACAGCGGTTCAAATTTAAAACAGCGTTTTATTGCCGACTACGGAGAGTTGCGTCGTATTGTTGGGGAGCTTCGAAAGAACGGATTGTCTATTGTTTTGACGCAGGGCGTGTACGATTTAATTCATGAAGGCCACGCTGCCTATTTGGAAAATGCCAAATCATACGGAGACATTTTGATTGTTGGCGTTGATTCCGATGAGTTGACCCGTAAGCGTAAGGGGCCGAGGCGCCCGATTGTGCCGCAGGAGGAGCGCCTGAAAATGCTCGTTCATCTTCGACATGTGGATATCGTAACGCTCAAAGAAGAGCATCAAAGTTTGGGTGAATTAATTCAGACAGTCCGTCCCGATGTTATGGTGTTCTCGCAGTCGACAAAAGATATAACCAAAGAAATGGTTGACGCGTACGGCGACTACTGTGGTAAGATTGTGGTTTTGCCTCCGCAGGCAACTACATCGACGACGGCTCGTGTGCGTAATTTAACCATTGAGGGGGCGGAGAAATTGGCCGAAGAGATTAATACGCTCATAAAGAATTATTTGGATACTATTCGAAACAGCCAATGAAAAAGAATATTAAAAAGAAAGAGCGAATTTTGATTGCCTATGTGCCGGTGCTTCATCCCGGCTATATCGCTCTTTTCAAAAAATATCTCGCCGATATTCGGCTTTTGGGTAAGGATGTTCGAAACGATTACACATCGCTAGTGCGTGACGTACGGTTTGTCGATCCGCTTCTTATGCAGAGGGCGATTAAATCGCTCAGTATCGGCAAAAAAGTGGCTATTGTATCAAAAAAAGATTTGAAACTTTTGGCTAAAAAAGACGCGCTCTTTGTTATGCCCGACGAGGATGTGTCGCATATTATTGCCGAAAAGTATCTTGTCGGAAAGGATGTTCGTTTTGAGAATGTGTTTCTCCGTTGGGATAAAATAATTACACTTTCCGAGTTTATCGTTCCTGCCGGCCGACAAAAAAGTAATGACCCGAAAGATAAGGATGTGGTCAGGCTTGCTTTCGAAGAGGCCAATAAAAGCTCGGATTGGTGGCGACAAATTGGAGCTGTATTGGTTAAGGATGGCAGGGTTGTTTTGGTTAGCCATAATCGTCATTTGCCGACCGATTACCATCTCGTTATTAATGGCGATCCGCGCAGTAATTTTAATGCGGGAGAGCGTTTGGATATTTATACGTCGATACACGGCGAGGCGGATATTATTGCAAAAGCCGCTCGGCAGGGGATTAGTCTTGAGGGCGCTTCAATTTATCAAACAGTTTTTCCGTGTTCAAACTGCGCGCGTTTGCTTGGCGAGGCCGGTATAAAAAAGGTTTACTACGCCAAAGGTTATTCTCGTCTCGATGCGGAAGATGTTTTAAAAGCGTATGGTGTGGAAATTATTTTAGTGGAAGAAGACGGGGCGGAAACGAAAGGAAAATAGTGGTATATAGAAAAACCGCCGTATTCAAATACGGCGGTTGTGCTAATTATAGTCTTTGTTGTTAGCCAATTCGAGTAACTACACCTTTGTTTATATCGTAGGTCGGATCACTAGGATCGGACTGGATGACATGAATATGAAGATGCTGGACTGACGAACCGGTATAGTCGGCCAAACCGAAACGGCACATAAGAATAGTACCGCCGTCGACGTTGAGTTCGGTCAGAATATCAAACAATTCAAGTTTGGCCTTTTTTGAAAGGTTTTTCACATGTTCAATATGCTTGCGGTGAATGAGCAGTTTGTGTACCTTGGTCGGTTTGTATGGGTACATATTGTCCGTCACGTGCCAATGCTCGCGAGTATCGATAGGTTTCTTATGGTAAGTAGTCAGGTGTTCCGCACAAAACGGGCAGATGTTCTTTTCTGCAATATCCGCTATGACATTTCCATATACTCCCGGTCGGGCATTGTGCTGAATTACGTGTTTCTTTTTTTTCTCCATATGAAGTGTTTCATTCGATTAAACCGGTGTCGGTATCGTCATTGCAGGGTGCGGATTGTAGTCGCTACCAATAGCGAAGTGTTCCGGCTTGAACTCGAATATGTCTTTAATATCAGGGTTCAAAGTGACAGTTGGAAACGCTCGAGGTTCTCGCGCCAGAAGTTCTTTTACGTGTTCGTACTGACTTTCGTAAATATGCGCATCGGAAATGGTGAAGACTAATTCGTGAGCCGTGTAACCGGTCACTTGGGCCAACATCATAGTAAAGGCTGCGTATTGAACAATGTTGAAGACAACTCCTACCGGCACATCACCGCTTCTTTGGAAATGGTGAACAGAAATTTCCTTAGTCTCAGGAAAAACGACAATATGTAGATATCCGTGACAAGGAGCAACCACAACCTTTCGTTTTGGTAGCCCGCTGTGTTGGATGGTGTACTGAGGAATCCACGGCGTAATGACGTGGGTTCGCAAATACGGTCTTTCCTTAATCTGTGCGATGACATTTATGATTTGATTGAAAGGAACACCTTCGATGGTCGGAAATGCCGTCCATGCCGGTCCGTAAGAACCGGGACCTAAATCTCCTTCTGGCAAATCAAACATAGCACAGCGTTCTTTGGTCACCCATTTGCTCCACCATTTGCATCCGTATGAAGAAAGCTCCGCGTGGGTGCGTGCTCCATGAAGGAAAGCGATATGTTCGGAAAGGCCACCTGTGAAATACCTCCCGGACAAATCGCGTTCCGTCATAAGAGGGAAGCCGTTTGCCAAATTAAAATGCATTTGGTGTCCGAAGACCATCTTTGCTTTCTCTCCTTGAATCGGTTTCACTTCACGTCCGTCGCGCATAATACGAGCGAGAAGGTCGTGATACTGACTGTCCGGCGTTCTTTGGTCGAATGGTTTCATATATATAGAATTGCTTGCTCTCAATGATACAACGTAAATCGGTTTGGTGGCTATCTTGCCACGTCACGTCAATACTTGTCTTGTGACACATTAGGTAAAAAAGGTGGGTAAGTCAAGGA
>CAJBMK010000071.1 GCA_903954165.1 uncultured bacterium
CGCCGTGGTACAAAACAAGCAAGAAATGGTTCGAGCTTTGCGATTAGTTTTTAAACAAGACAGAGTCGCTCTTGTTAAGAAACCAGTTAGAGGCAAAGATTATCGAATAGTCGTCTTGGATGACAAAGTTATTTCGGCATATGAACGTATACCGCTAAACGTCATCGGCAACGGGAAATCGAATATTTTACAACTACTTAAGGCTAGGCAAAAATATTTTTATAAAATTAATCGAGACACCACAATACGTACCGGCGACCCCCGTATTTCAACCAAACTGAAGCATCAAAGGAAGTCATTCCAAACTGTTCCGGCAAAAAACGAACAAATATTCCTACTCGACAACGCCAACCTGTCGACAGGCGGCGATTCAGTAGATGTTACCGACATAATCGATCCTTCATTTAGAAAACTAGCTATTCAATTAACCAAAGATATGGGACTACGCATCTGCGGCGTCGACCTCATTATTGACGGAAGCATTAAAAAGGAAACAAGCAACTATTGGATTTTGGAAATCAATGCGGCCCCAGGACTCGATCACTATGTTACGACCGGCAAAAAACAGGAACAAATCGTCGAAGACCTTTATCTCCAAGTTTTGCAAAGTTTGGACAAAAAATAGAAAACGCCTGCATGCACAGAAATATTTTAAATATTTCTGTGCTTTTTATCATGCTATTAACACACCTTATAAACTGCAGCGAAAATATCCTTATTAGGACTAATTGATAATATTTTTTCTTTTGCTAACAAAGGTCGCGAAATGAATTTCACCGGTGCATTTTCAATAATAGCTATAGGAGTCTTTTCGTTTCCTTCCCCCATAATCATTACTGCGGCCGCCGACAAAGCATCAACAAAATTACTTTTCGTAACTCTACTCTTACGACCAAAAATATCTTTTTTACCAATATAACTCTTTATAGGTTCAAATCCGGCAAACCCAATTGACCTTCCGATAGTTCCAACACGAAGCGGTAAACTTTTTGTATCAGTGACAATGACACCAATTTTTTTGACATGAAACCGCTTTTTTAGATGACTGCGAATCATTTCGGCTGAGAAAAAAGCATCTTTCGGCAAAAAAACTATTCCCTCCTTCGCATTCGATTCATCAATACCCGCATTAATATTCCACCCATCATTCATAAGCGTCAAAGTAGCCCAAGGTGTATCGATTGTTGCCTGAGCCTCAACTTGTATTATCTGCCCTTTTTGGTCAATGTGTGCAACCCGTCCCTCGGATAAAGCAATGATTTTGGAAGTTATCACCACAATTGAACCGTCAGAAATTTTACTAATATACGTATCGATATACTCAACAAGCGAATCGTTTGCCTGAAATATCGCACCTTTTATAGAAGTTATATTCATATTTCGCATTATTTTTAATAAAAAGTAAGCCTATAATACCCCATTTTCCCAACCTAACAATAACTGTTATCGCATATAATAATATAATTTGACAAAAACGAGGCATACTATATACTATAGGGGTATTGAAGTTCGCCAGCCGGCGGACTTTATTTGTTAAAAGGGAGGAAATAGGAGAGAATAAGAAGGTAAAATTTACGTTATATTTGTTAATTAATTATTAAAAACATGTTTGATCTCAAAGTCATCAATTCGGTTTTGGTCCAGCTCGAAGAAGAGCGCGGCATTCCGAAAGAAAAAATTATCGAAGCGATTGAAGCGGCACTAGCCACAGCTTACAAGAAAGAATACGGCAAGAAAGGCCAGATTGTTCGTGCTAAATTCGACATTAATACGGGAAAAACTGATTTCCTCCAGGTTAAAATTGTTGTGGATGAAACTCGCGTTATTATCCGTACCGAAAATGCCGAAGGCGAGCTCGTAGCGCCGGAAGGTGTTGCAGACAATGACGAGCGCATCTATTTTAACCCGGAACATCACATTATGATTGATGATGCCCGCAAAATGAAAAAAGATGTTCAACTCGACGAAGAAGTCATCTTCCCTCTTGAACCAAAAGACGACTACGGCCGTATTGCAGCTCAAACCGCCAAACAAGTCATCATTCAAAAAATTCGTGAAGCTGAAAAAGTTTCAGTTATGGGAGAATTTGGCGCCCGCGAAGGTGAAATCGTCAACGGAACAATTCAACGAATTGAACGCGGTAATATCTATCTCGATATGGGCCGAACAACCGGTATGCTTCCTTACGAAGAACAAATTCCCGGCGAACGATTCCGCCAAGGCGAACGTGTTCGTGCGTATCTCTACCGCGTTGAAGATGCCGGCCGTGGTATTTTCCTCAAACTTTCCCGTTCTCACCCGAAGTTTTTACAGGAATTATTCCGTTTAGAAACACCGGAAATCGCCTCCGGAGTGGTAGAAATTAAGGCTGTTGCGCGCGAAGCGGGTTCACGTTCCAAAATCGCAGTCAAATCAAACGACGAGCACATTGACCCGGTCGGATCAATGGTTGGACAGCGCGGAGTTCGTGTTTCAACCGTCATGAGCGAGCTCGGCGGTGAAAAAATTGACATCATTGAATGGTCTGAAGACCCAAAGAAATTTGTCGAAGACGCACTATCGCCCGCCAAAGTCTTGAATGTAAAACTTATTGACTTGGAAAAGAAAGCCGAAGTCGAAGTGACTGAAGACCAGCAATCACTCGCAATTGGTAAAGGCGGTCAAAATGTTCGTCTTGCAGCCAAACTAACCGGATGGAAAATTGATATCAAATCGGCAAAGGCATCTCCGGAAGAAGCCCCCTCACTAGAAAAACCGGAAACAGTTACCGTAAAACCTGAAGAAACAGGCATAAAAGAGGTTATTAAAGAAATCACAGAAAAACCGGAAGAGAAAAAAGAAGAATAATTAAAAAAACATCCCCGCCGTCCGGCGGGGATGTTTTGTTTTGCAAAATAAATCACGCCGTTAAAATTTATAATAAAGCGACACAATACGCGACAAAACGCAAAAGTTTCCAAAATATTGCGAAAAAGCATAAAAAAGGTATAGTTATGAACGAAACGTTTGCATTATCAACATTATAAATAACGCTTATTTATTACGCATTACAAACGGTGCGTACTAAAGAAACAATATTATGAATTCATTTCTGATTTTCACCCTGGTAAGTTCAGTTGTGGCCATTGTGTATGGTCTCATTCTGATTAAAGTAGTCTTAAAGAAAAGTGCCGGCAATGCACGTATGCAAGAAATTGCAGCCGCCATTGAACTTGGTGCAAAAGCCTATTTAAACAGACAGTACAAGACGATTATCCCAATAGCTATCGCTCTTTTTGCTATTCTGTGGTGGTTTTTGAATATTAATACAGCTCTCGGTTTTATTGTCGGCGCCGTCTTTTCGGCAGCCGCCGGCTATATAGGTATGAACGTTTCCGTTCGTGCCAACGTCCGAACAACCGAAGCGGCTCGTGGCGGACTTCAGAATGCACTCAGCCTTGCTTTTCAAGGCGGTGCCGTTACCGGTCTTTTGGTTGTCGGTCTCGCACTCCTCGGTGTTGCGGGATTTTACGCCATTACCAAGGACGTCAACGCACTTATCGGTCTTTCATTCGGAGCCAGCTTGATTTCCGTCTTTGCCCGTTTGGGAGGCGGTATTTTCACCAAAGCTGCTGATGTCGGTGCCGACCTCGTCGGTAAAGTTGAAGCCGGTATTCCTGAAGATGATCCGCGTAATCCGGCCGTTATCGCCGACAACGTTGGCGACAATGTCGGTGACTGCGCAGGAATGGCTGCCGACCTTTTTGAAACATACGCTGTAACTTCAGTTGCAACCATTCTTCTTGGTTCTCAGCTTTTGGCCGGCTACGATAATGCCATTCTCTACCCTCTCGTACTTGGCGGAGTCGCAATTTTCGCATCAATTATCGGTACATGGTTCGTTAAACTTGGAAAATCCCAAAACATCATGGGAGCGCTTTACAAAGGCTTAATTGTTTCCGGAGTTTTGTCGGCAATCGCTTTTTACCCGGTGACCAAATGGCTTATGTCAGGCCAAACAGAATATACGGTTAAACACCTTTTCTTCTGTGCGCTTATCGGTCTCGTTGTTACCGCACTCATTGTTGTTATTACTGAATACTATACATCTACAGCATACAAACCGGTAAAATCAATCGCCGCCGCTTCAGTTTCAGGCCATGGAACAAACATCATCCAAGGTCTTGCCATCTCAATGAAATCGACAACTCTTCCGGTTATCGTTATCGTCCTCGGTATTCTTTCAACGTATTACTACGCCGGTCTCTATGGTATCGCTATTGCCGCCATGAGCATGCTCTCAATGGCCGGTATTATCGTAGCTATTGACTCATTTGGTCCAATTACGGACAACGCGGGAGGAATTGCAGAAATGGCCGAACTTCCGGAATCAGTCAGAAACATTACCGACCCTCTCGACGCTGTTGGAAATACCACAAAAGCGGTCACCAAAGGCTATGCAATTGGTTCAGCAGGACTAGCCGCGTTGGTACTTTTCGCTTCATACACAGAAAAAATTGGAACATCAGTCAGTTTTAGTCTAAACGATCCATATGTCATCGCAGGTCTCTTCATTGGAGGACTCTTGCCGTATTACTTTGCGGCACTTTCAATGGAAGCTGTTGGAAAAGCGGCCGGCCAGGTTGTTGAAGAAGTCCGACGCCAATTCCGAGAAATCAAAGGAATCATGGCCGGAACAGCGAAGCCGGACTATGCTCGCTGTGTGGACATCGTCACTTCGGCAGCAATTAAAGAAATGATTATTCCCGCCCTTATCCCCGTTGTTGCTCCGATAGTTGTCGGACTTCTACTCGGTAAAGCTGCCCTCGGCGGACTTTTGGTTGGTTCTATCGTTACCGGTATCTTTGTGGCCATTTCAATGACATCAGGCGGTGGCGCATGGGATAACGCAAAGAAACATATCGAAAAAGGAAACCACGGTGGAAAAGGTTCCGACGCCCACCAGGCTGCCGTTACCGGTGACACTGTCGGCGACCCGTATAAAGACACCGCAGGTCCGGCTATAAATCCAATGATCAAAATCTTGAACATTGTAGCCATTCTTATTGTTGGAATGCTTTCAAAATAAAAGAGCGGGGTTCTAAACATCAAAAAAACTTATGCACAAAAAACTTCCCTAGTAACGGGAAGTTTTTTGTTGTATCATTACCAAGTAATAATCAATGCTGTTTATTATTAATTATTAACTCACATAACAACAATGAAAAAAATTGGAATTCTGTCTTTAGCGATACTCGGTGGGCTTATGTATGCAAATTCTGCAAATGCCCTTACTACAAATACTCAGCCAATTCGCGCGGCAATAATTGAAAATAATCAAGCAATTAAAACAGATATAGATCAACTAAAGACTAATAGAGAGGAACTTAAGGGTGAAATTCAGGGATTGCGCGCCACCTCGACAGCAACCGGAACCAAGGCAGAGATGCTCCAAAACCGAAAGGAAACAAAAAGTGCCATTCAGGAAAAGGTCAACGCATCAAAAATAGAGCAAAAAAACCTCAAGGAGGCCATAAAAGCTAAGCAGGAAGCCAATAAAAATCTTCGATCAACCCGAATGACGGGGCAACTCGACAAAGCATTACAACAATTAACAGCCACAATTACCGCAACAGAAAACTTGGCCGAAAGAACAAACTCGCGCATTGAAAAAATGCAAAAAGCGGGAGTAAATGTAACAGCAGCATTGGCACAATTGGCCGACACAAGAACAAAAATAACTGCCGCGAAAACTGCAATCGATGCGGCAAAAAGTGTTCTTGCTACGGTCACCGTCCCATCCACAGAAACAACTCCCGAAATTACCAAAGCCTTTGCATCTTCAAAAACAGCCATTAAATCGGCCCAAAATACAATTAGAATCGCACACCAAGCACTCGTTTTAACAATAACAACTGTTGCAAAAAGCAATAATCCCAACAAATCAGCGACCAGTACCGTTCCAACTACACAAACAGCATCATCAACAACCAACTAATTATTAGAATTTTAAAAAATTTAGCGTTATGGACAATACATTAAAAAACGACAAGAATTCAAACGGCGCAATTATTGCCACTATAATTGTTATCATTGTGTTAATTCTCGGAGCGTTCTACTTCTGGGGTAAGCAAATGAGCACACCTACCGAGCCGGTTTCAATACCGGTAAAAAAGACCGTTGTTATCAAAGACGATGTTGGAACACTGCAAAACGAAGTGAGCAACATCCCAATGACAGAAGTAAATCTAGACGAACCGAGTATCTAATATAAAACCTCAACAAAAGCGCCCCGCGGGGCGCTTTTGTTTTATATTTCGCCCATCTTTCCAAATTTCGCTTCTTGTTGTAGGATAAGCTACTCATTAGTATTTAAATATATTTGAATTCGTATGACATACACCATTATAAAGAAAACAGACCTCCCCCGCTCCCAAGTTGAAATCGAGGCGAGTGCCAGTGCAGAAGACCTGGCAAAGTACCGAGACGAGGCCATAAAACACCTTGGTCAGCACGCCCAAATCGACGGATTCAGAAAAGGACATATTCCGGCAAACATTCTCATACAAAAGTTTGGTGAATTTTCAATACTTGAAGAAGCCGGCTCTATGGCAATTGAAGATATTGTCCCTGAGATCATCATTACCGAAAAAATAGACGCTCTTGGCCGTCCCGAAGTGTCAATTACTAAAATAGCACTAGGAAATCCGATGGAATTCAAACTAAAGATTTCCATCATGCCGTCACTGGAACTGCCTGACTATAAAAAAATCGCCGCAAAAGAAAATGCAATAAAAGAAGAGGTGCTCGTTGTCACAGAAAAAGAAGTAGACGAAGCGTTGGAAAACATTCGCAAGGCAATGGCGCCGAAGATACCCCCGACAAATGACGGTGTCGCCACGGAACCGATTCCCGCCCTACCGGAAATTAACGACGAATTTGCAAAATCTTTGGGAAATTTCAAGGATTTGACGGAATTAAAAGCAAAAATCAACGAAAACATGTTGGCCGAAAAAAGCCAAAAAGCCAAAGAAAAGAAACGTTTACAAATAGCCGAAAAAATTATCGCCGGAGCAAAAACAGAAATACCGGAAATTCTCATTCAAGGAGAGCTATCAAAGATGGATGCCCAGTTTGAAGAAGATATTGCCAAAATGGGGCTCAAAACGGAAGACTATTTGACACATCTCAAAAAAACCAGAGAAGATTTACGCAAAGAGTGGGAACCTGATGCGGAAAAGCGCGCCAAACTTCAGTTAATACTGAACAGAATCGCAACTGAAGAAAAAATAGAAGCCGACCAAAAAGCGGTTGATGAGCAGGCGGGTCATCTTATCGCGCACTACACGGGAGCCGATCCGGAACGTGCAAAAATCTATGTGGCAACAATGATGACAAATGAAAAAGTGTTTGAATTTTTGGACGGAATAAAATAAATGTAATAAAAAAACCATACGCCATAATCACGGCGTATGGTTTTTTATTTTATCAAATTCTATTTTTGTAACAAGACCAACGCAGTTGCTACCACCGCGGCAGTTTCAGCACGGAGCGTTCCCGCCCCCAACGACCATAGTGGTATGCCGGCATGCGTAAAAGCGTTCACTTCAGTATCGCTCCACCCGCCTTCAGGGCCGATAAATATAGACAGCTGTTTCTCCTTTCCTGTTAGTGCCTTACTCCGCTCAAACTGTTCACCGGTAACATGAAACGCGAGTGACGGATGAATGGCTTGTTGTACCGCCTCCTCAAAAGAAATAGCGTCGTGAAGTGTCGGCAACAAAGCACGCCCCGACTGCTCGCACGCTTCACGCATTATTTTTTGAACACGTTCAACGTTAAAATCTTTCTTTTCCGTTCGCTCAGAAACCAACGGAACAATATGAGAAACACCGATTTCAGTAGCCTTCTGAACCACGGTTTCAAAATTATCCTTTTTTATGAGCGATTGATAAAGCCATACTTCAAAAGCGGGCGCTGTCCTGCTTCCCCGTCGCTCCTCAATTTCAAGAATGGCTCTTTTTTTCTCAATCGTGCTAATTCGAGAAATGAATTCCAACCCCGATCCGTCAAAGAGTACCAATTTATCCCCGGGAATATACCGAAACACCTTTTGCCACTGATGAATAAGAGATTCGTCACTTACAATAAACTCCGCGGAATCGCCGATTTTCCTGTCTATAAAAAAATTATGTAAACGCATAAGGGAATTGTTACACAAAATCGACCGAATGAAAAATGAATATGTGAACTATTTGAACGGCGCCAATAATCCCGCACACCATCACGTTATTTGTCAATTACGGTCCGTTTTGGTATAGTTTCAAAGCACGCTTCACTATTACGAAGCGGCAATCAGAAACAACATGAATCTTATACCTACAGTTATCGAAAAGTCCCAATTCGGCGAGCGCGCATACGATATTTACTCGCGTTTATTGAAGGACAATATTATTTTCCTCGGCGGTCCGATCGACGACGACACGGCTAATATTGTCATTGCCCAGCTTCTTTTCCTCCAGTCGGAAGACCCGAAAAAGGAAATCCACCTCTACATTAACTCTCCGGGAGGCTCGGTCACGGCAACTTTGGCCATGCTCGACACAATGAATTTCATCAAAAACGACGTAGCCACCTACTGTATCGGTATCGCCGCTTCCGGTGCAGCCATTCTTTTGGCCGGCGGCAAGAAAGGCAAGCGCTTTGTATTGCCAAATGCCGAAGTGATGATTCACCAACCCTGGGGCGGCGCACAGGGCCAAGCATCGGATATTGAGATTACAGCCAAACAAATTCTCAAAACCCGCGAAAAGCTCAATAAAATTTTGGCCAAGAATACCGGTAAAGATTTGAAACAAATCGAAAAAGATGTCGATCGCGACTACTTTATGTCCGCCGAAGAAGCCAAGAAATACGGCATTGTCGACGAAATACTAAAATCAAAGGTTGTATAATAGACAAAAAGAAAACGGCACAGAAATGTGCCGTTTTTCGTAAATATATAGACCTTAGTCTACACACTTATCAAAGATAAGTTTTTCGAGCCATTCCTTATCGATAACTCCCTGTCCTACGTCATTGAGACCAATAAGTTCTTCGACTTGAAGTGTTTTGCAGGCCTCTTTCCATTTGGAAAGTGCCGTCTCCTTCATTATTACCTGTTCGAAAACAGACGCCCGCTCATAACAATCAGTCCACTCGGCCGCCGATTTAGCATTAACAAACATCATTGCCAGTACATAATGCCGAGTGGGTGGTTCCCCAACCCTTTTGGCAAGAATACTCCAATGAGTGAAAGTTGTTGCACGAGCCATTAACAAGCCCTGAAGTGTATTATTGAGAGCTTGAAGAAGCGGCATTGCAGGCTTAACCCACAAAGAAAGCTCATCCGCATTATCTGCTGTTGCGTATAATTGACTATACCGTTCTCTAACAAGACCGGTATCGATGTGAAACGTTTTGAATTCTTCATAGATAGCCTCGAATGACCACCCGCCGTCGCGAATGAAATCAAGAATAGGAAGTATACTCAGCAATTTTCGCCATTTTTCGGTTATTTTTTCATCGTTTCCTCGACCGGACTGAAAGCCGACCGTACCGACCGCAAAATCGGTATAATCAAGAATCAGTTGATGAAGGTCGGTTTTTCGAGTTGAATACAAATCCGCCAGAATGGGCACACAGGCACCGCAATCAAGAAGTACCTCCGCAATGGCCACGCCTTTGATCCTTGAATACTTTTCATCTGCCACAGTGACCAGGAAAAACATGTCGTTTTTTAATCGCCCCAACGCCTGAATAATTTCCAGAAGAAGTTCAACAGGAGCATTCCCTTCGTCGACCGATTGAGAAATCGTACGATAAAGATCCATAAAACCGTCAGTCTTATCAGTTTTAATTGTTTTGTCAAAAGATTTAGGCAAAATCCCCAATCGGGTCCAATGCCACAAAACAAATTCTGTAAACGATTGCCACCTTATTCCGCCTCCCTCATAGTGACAGAGTGCTTCCCGTGCCGCTATTAAGTCCGATTTCTTCATTATGTCCCCCTTATTCCATTTTTATTTCAAATATCGTCCGAGAACACATATTCCCGAATCTGGACTGATTTTTATCACATTTATAGTAAAATGTCAATGATTTTCTAAATTTATAGCCTTCTATTGGACTTTTTGTGTTTTTTATTCTAATATGCATTTATTACCATTTATTCAGCGATTTCGTTTTTGGTAACGGTCACTCGATAGCGAAAGAGAATTTTACGCCAATTGAAGCCATTTCATGTTAGACAAACCTATACATTTTAAAAAGACCAGTTTAACACGATCCTAAAAACGGCATCGCTTTCATTAAGCGTATGTCAGTTACATTATCAATACTGTTCGTAAGTGTAGCCCTCGCCTTGGGAATAGGCGTTGGTTATTACCTGCGAATGATCATCTCGCTTGGACAAAAGGGTTCCATGGAACTCGAGCTCAAGCAAATGATGATTGAAGCGAAAGAACAAACCAAAAAGATCACCGATAAAGCCGAGGGTGAAGCTACTCATTTTTTGAAAGAAGCTCGAGCAGAAATACGAGAAAAAGAAGAAAAACTAAAGAAAACAGAAGACCGTTTAATTAAAAAAGAGGACGCCGTAGACGCAAAACAAAAAGATGTAGATAAAGAGGTTGAGGATATTAAAGTAAAAATCATAGAAGTCAGAAAAATAAAGGAGAAGGTGGATAATATGGAAAAAGACAAGCTCGTTGAAATTGAGCGCGTCGGACGAATGTCCACAGACGAAGCCCGCCAGGAACTTATAAAAAATGTTGAAAAGAACAGCGAGGAAGACTTGCTGGTTCGTATGCAAAAACTGGAACAACTGAGCGAAGAAAAACTTGAAAAAAAGGCTCAGGAAATTTTAGCGACATCAATCCAGCGCCTTGCAAGCTCGGTTTCAGCCGACACACTCACCACCACTATCACCATTCCAAACGATGAAATAAAGGGAAAAATCATTGGAAAAGAAGGACGCAACATTAAAGCGTTCGAACGCGTTACCGGAGTAGAAATCATAGTTGACGACACGCCCGGAACAATCACCATCTCATCATTTAATCCCGTACGCAGACAAATTGCCCGTGTTGCTCTCGAAAACCTCATACTTGACGGACGAATTCAGCCGGCAAAAATTGAAAGTGTTGTTGAAAAAGCCGAGCAGGAAATCAACAAAATCATCAAAGAAAAAGGCAACCAAGCTGTGTATGAAACAGGAGTCCTTAATCTTGACCCGCGCATTATTGCAATTCTCGGACGACTACATTTCAGAACAAGTTACGGACAAAATGTACTTCAACACTCCATTGAAATGGCTCATATCGCCGGAATGATTGCCGAAGAACTTGGTGCGAATGTTGCGGTTGCCAAAGCGGGAGCACTTCTCCACGATATCGGTAAGGCTGTTGATCATGAAGTACAAGGAACTCACGTTGAAATCGGCCGAAGAATTTTGCAAAAATTTGGTGCAAATGAAGCGATCATCAAAGCAATGGAAGCGCATCACGGTGAATATCCGTATGAAACAATTGAATCTTATATCGTTCAAGCCGCCGATGCTATTTCCGGAGCACGACCCGGAGCACGACGCGATAGTGTTGAAAATTACATAAAACGCCTCCAGGAATTAGAAGCAATCGCCAATTCTCAGGAAGGTGTGGAAAAATCCTATGCCTTACAGGCCGGACGCGAGATTAGAATCTTCGTAACTCCGGAAAAGGTAAATGATATTGATGCAAGGAAAATGGCCCGCGAAGTGGCATTACGTATAGAAAAAGAGCTAAAATACCCCGGAGAAATAAAAGTAAATGTTATCAGGGAGACACGTTCAATCGAATTTGCCCGATAAAATAAAATAACGCGCCCGGAATGAATCCCCTATTTAACGCCTCTGTGGAGCCGTTAAATAGGGGATTCCATTATAATACGTAATAAAAATTATTTTTCTATACGTGTCAAATGTGTTGCGTTTTCCTATTTCTGTGCTGTAAGCATTTTACCCCTTGTTCAAAAAAAACGGCTCATTATATAATTATATTGCCACTAGTAATCAGGCGGGCATACCGCCTAGGGCAAAAGGTCGAAGCGCGATTGGCGGAATGCCAACCGAAAAAGTTATCAGCATTAGTCAGTTTGTTAATTAATTTTTCAATACAATGAACAAGCAAGCAATCGTAGATGCAGTTGCAGCAAAAATCGGCGGCACGAAAGTCCAGGCCGAACAGGCGGTTGATACAGTAGTAGATTCAATTATCAACACCTTGAAGAAGGGTGATGAGGTTTCAATCGCGGGCCTCGGTATCTTTTCAGTCAAACAGCGCGCAGAACGCCAAGCTCGCAACCCACGTACCGGCGAAGCATTGACCGTCCCAGCAATGAAAGTTCCGAAGTTCCGCTCCATGATTAAGGATGCAGACAAAATCGTTGATGATGTTGAGAATATCCACGCCAAGGATCACGTGCTCTTTAAGAACCGCCAGGACCCTCGTGTGACCCCTGTGGGTCGCATCTTGCGTAAGTACTCACTGGATGAGCTTCCACAGTTCTTGAATGTGGTTTTCGGATCAATGTCTGTAGTCGGTCCTCGACCAGCACACCCAAAGAGGTCAGCGTGTATAACTCAATCTATGAACGTCGCTTGATTGCAAAGCCTGGAATCACAGGGCCTTGGCAGATATCAGGTCGTTCAGATCTTGATCTGCGCACAAGCGTCTCTCTAGATCTGAACTACCTTGTGA
>CAJBMK010000072.1 GCA_903954165.1 uncultured bacterium
GCCGGCTCGTTTAAACTTTTCGATATAGTCCGCTCCAAGAGACGAGCGTGAACCAAGAAGTAATCCGGCCAAAAGCGACGACTGCGGTTCGGCAATTACCCGATTAATGGAATCGGTAAACATTTGCTTCAAATCGAAAAGTGCTCCTCGAAGTGACCATTCGGCCGAATAAACTTTTACAATCTTCGGCCAGACAATTTCGTACCCAACTGAATCTTTTGCCAAATAGGAAACATAATCAAACGACCGTTCGCCATCCTTGACCGGCCAATTTTTCGGTTTTTGTATTTTTCCTTCAATAATCACTGTGTCACCATAGGCAAACTCGGGATAATTCGGCACCGAAACAATAATTCTATTTTGCACTTCCACTTTTTCACCACGGGAAAGCAGCGACTGCAAAAGTACGGTCAATTTTGTCTTTCCGTCCCGAACATCCGGTTCTTCATCCACCACTCCTTCTGCCGAAACCTGTTTTCCGTCAAACACGTCAAGTGATAATTTTCGATCGGTTTCGACAACAGATGCGTAGCGTATCATTCCCCCACCCGTCGCCGCCAAAACCACAATCACGCAGGCAACAAAAAAAGGAATGTTTGTAATTCCTTTTTCAAGAGCGAAATATCCGAACAAAATCAGTGCAATAAAAACAGGAAATACCGCAAAAGTAAACCCGAAATCAACAAACGAAGAGAAAAACACCCCGACCGCAAACCCAAGCGCTATACAATAGAATAGCCACTCTTTCATAGATATATAGTAACACAGATCATTATTCCGGAAATACACTCTTTCTCCGTTACAACAATAATTCACACACGTTCACCACCTTCAGAGCGCTACCCCTTGTCATTGCGAGGTACTCCGCGGCAATCTAGGATTCGAGAATCGGGTATTCCATTTCTTACATTCAAATTACAACACTATGGATTGGATTGCCCTTAACCCGACCCTCGGCGGGCGCTACGCTTGCAATGACACTGATATAAAATTAAATCGCGAGAACAAGAGACGTACTACCGTCATTCCAGCCAGGACCGAGGTTACTACTGTTCCAATCCCACTTCGAACTAATCCAGCGGAGATACAGCGCGTAGCGACCGCCGTCCGAGTCGCGGATAATCGTACCATCAAAGAAAATAACTTTCTCTCTAAGATCTTCGAACTTCATTCCATTTGCTTCAGCAATTATAGTTAATTTGTTTTCAAACTCTTTCTTTTGTTCTTCGTTACCTTTGAGAAGTTTCCATAAGGAGGCAAAGACGAAGAGGTCGAGGCGGATAAATTCAGATGAATTGGCCTTTAGGGTGTCTAGCCGTCTTTCGCCATGTACGCTTGTTTTACCTTTCGGAAGCCAACTCACATCCAATTTGACCTTTGAGAGATCTATTTCGGTCAATCCTTCATTTCGAATATCAGATTCGGCAATTGGATTTTCTGAATCAAGCCAAATAAGATCAAAACCGCCTTCGGTTTGAGGCTTCTTGAGAAAATCTTCGACGAGGTTGAAACTACGGTCGATTTCTAACATATTTTCATGACGGAATACATCCTCCAGTTCTAGGAGAATTTTTTCCAATTCCCCGCTTTCGTCCAATTTTTTGATGACAGCAAAATCTCCGTCTCTATTTTCAGGGATAGCTGACCGGTATTCACTGTAGAGTGTTTGAACTTTTTTCAATTTTTCCGCAAGTTCCGGGCAATTATATTCTGATTGTGGCATGAGCCAATTATATAGCAAAATACGAGAAACAGCATAGACACAATACTTAGGAAATACGCCACCCTCTGTCATTGCGAGGACGCTTCGTCCATGGCAATCCAGGATTCAGAACCACCGTGAATCCAAAACAGGAATTACAACAGTACGGACTGGATTGCCACGCTGCGCTCGCAATGACAAAAAAAAGCCCTCTTTTTTTACTAATCCCTAATGGCTAGTGGCTAATTAATACTTCTTCCCCTCCTACACTACCCATTCTTTTTTTATCTTTACTTCGTCTTCCGCCGAAATAGATTTTTTGAATTTTGCCGGCTTTCCCTTGACTCGA
>CAJBMK010000073.1 GCA_903954165.1 uncultured bacterium
ATATGGAGTCTGGTCCAATACTCTTTTCCAATTCAATCAGCAACTGTTCATTCTCCTCCCCTACTTTTCCCGCTTCGGTAATCAAAGCCGATTCTTCCTCGTTCCAATCCCGTGACGTATCAAACGAAAGAGCTTTTCCCGCTTTCGCGTTAAAATCAGCATTCAAGGTTTGAACTTTCTTTAGCTTTTCTACCAATTCCCCGCAGTTTTGTTTATTCATAAAATTACTTGGATTCTATGAGGTAATTTTAACATGAATCAGAGAAAAACCAGTAAAGGAAAACCTCCGCTTACCCGCCAATACTTTGGGCAGGTGGCTGTAGTAAAGATACATCCAGGAACGTGTTTGGAAATATGGGAACAGGAAAAGATGCTCGAATGTAGGACGATTAATGAATCACAAAATTGAAATTGAGCTCGCCTTGCTCACACAAATCTGTAGGACTCTCCGCTTACGGCGGCAGTACAGCTTTCCCATTTTCTCACACTTAGGAAAGTGCTCGAAAATATGGGAGAAGCTTTTCGAGTCCTGGGCGTTCTGCCACCCGGCAGAACTTACGCCCGCAAAAAAATCCGCGGATGCGGATTTTGTTTGTGGGCGTACCAGGACTCGAACATTACATGTTCAGTACACCTCTTCTGTTTTCTTTTCGCTCGGAAGCTCAAGAAAACTATCAGAGGTCTTCGAGTCCTGGGCGTTCTGCCACCCGGCAGAACTTACGCCCGCAAAAAAATCCGCGGATGCGGATTTTGTTTGTGGGCGTACCAGGACTCGAACCTGGGACCTCGTCATTATCAGTGACGCGCTCTAACCACCTGAGCTATACGCCCAACGACTAGCATTACATACTCCACAAGCGTCTCTCCCCTCTTTTTGTTGCAGAATAACAGTCGAAACTATAGCAGAAAATAGTTGAATATGCAACGAAAAGGCCGTGGTGTTATAAAACACACACGGCCAAATTTTTCTTCGCTTCTTACTTCAGGAGTCCGGGAAGCTGGTTTCCTTCAAAGGAACCAACCTGAATCAAGTCATACCTTCCGTCTTTGACGGAAGCGTATGGAACTTCCTTGCCGTGTAGAACGGCTCGGGATTCTCCGGACACCGACCGATACACGGTCGGAATACTCTCATCCACCCTAACGAATAGAAGCATTATCAGGCCAAAAAAGACGCATGCCCCGACGATTCCGGGGATATCCTTCCGTCTGGCCCAACGCCAGGCCTTTGAGGCAATCCCACACAGGAGACTCGCAGTCACCACGATTTTTGCTTCCTCGCCATTTCCAACATACGGGTGCTCAAGCTCGTATGTTGCAATCATATTTTTCTTCATTTTTTTCCTTTCGTTCCTTTAAAATACTAACATACATACGAATATAATGCAAGTAAATAAGAGAAAAACCGCTCTAATGAGCGGTTTTTCTTATAGCGTCCTTTATTCTGTTCCGTTCACCCCTAATCTCCTAAAAGATTAGTGATGCCGTGTTTAGTCCACACGGCGGGACAGTCAACGTGAAGGCGTATGACCATACCCTCTTCCCGAAGGAAGACCGACCGAATGGTTTTTGCATCGCAAAAACCGGATTCAATTTGAAATAATCCACGAGCAGCTTCCGCTACCCGTGCCTTGTTACGACTTACTCCCTGTCATTGAGCTTACCTTAGGCCCGCGTAAAGCGAGACTTCGGGTACTCCCAACTCCCTTGAGTTGACGGGCGGTGAGTACAAGACTTGAGAACGTATTCACCGCGGTGTGCTGACCCGCGATTACTAGCAATTCCAACTTCATGAGGTCGAGTTGCAGACCTCAATCCGAACTGAGGACGCTTTTATTAAGATTTGCTCAGGGTTACCCCGTCGCATCCTGTTGTAGCGCCCATTGTATCACGTGTGTGGCCCAGGGTATCAAAGGGCCATGCTGATCTGGCGTCATCCTCACCTTCCTCCCAGCCTGAAACGCACGATATAAAATATACACGCGCTTTAGGCTGGGCAGTCTCGCCTGACAAATATAACAGGCAACGAGGGTTGCGTTCGTTACCCCACTTAAGGGAACAATTCAAACCACGAACTGACGACGACCATGCAGCACCTGTCCAACTGCCCTTGTGAGGCGACGAATGTTTCTACTCGTCTTCAGTTAGATTTCTAACCCTGGTAAGGTTCTTCGTTTACCATCGAATTGAACCACATGATCCACTGCTTGTGCAAGTCCCCGTCTATTCCTTTGAGTTTTAACCTTGCGGTCGTACTACCCAGGCGGATCTCTTAACGCGTTAGCTTTGCCTCTCGGAGGGTCGATACTCTGAAAAGCAAGAGATCATCGTTTAGGGCGTGGACTACTGGGGTATCTAATCCCATTCGCTCCCCACGCTTTCGTGTTTCAGTGTCAGGAGTACACCAGTGTACTGCCTTCGCTTTTGGTGTTCCCCATAATATCAACGGATTTCACCCCTACACTATGAGTTCCGTACACCTCTTGTATCCTCTAGTTTTGCCGTATCCCTTGCGCTGCCTTGGTTAAGCCAAGGTCTTTAACAAGAGACTAACAATACCACCTACACACCCTTTACGCCCAATAATTCCGGATAACGCTTGAGGCACTCGTATTACCGCTGCTGCTGGCACGAGTTTAGCAACCTCTTATTCATGAGCTAATGTCAATAAACTTCTTCACTCATAAAAGCAGTTTACATGCCGAAGCACTTCATCCTGCACGCGGCGTCGCTCCGTCAGACTTTCGTCCATTGCGGAAGATTCTCGACTGCAGCCACCCGTAGGTGTATGGACCGTGTCTCAGTTCCATCGGTGGGGGTCAGGCTCTCACCTCCCCTAGGCGTCATAGCCTTGGTAGTCTTTTACACTACCAACTAGCTGATACCGAGCAGGCCGATCTTCAAGCGATAAATCTTTACCCCGAAGGGACTATCAAGTATTAGCCTATCTTTCGACAGGTTATTCCTGACTTGAAGGTTCGTACCTACTTTTTACTACCTCGTCTGCCACTGCCCTTGCGGGCCGTTTGACTTGCATGCCTTATCCACGCCGCCAGCGTTCATCCTGAGCTAGGATCAAACTCTTAAATAAAAGTGAACGAAACAAAATAAAAAACGCTATGTTTTCTAAAAAGTTCTTTTTCACCTAGCTCTGAAATTATATATATTGGAAATATTTACGTTTAACTTGCACATTCCGTAACGCACACTTTAGTGCATTACGTACGTTCTAATTATTTCATTTTCAAAGTCCACGCCCCACTAATTGAGGCGTAAGGGCTATTATATACACAATGAAAAAAGAGTCAAGCACTTTAACAAGTCATGTGCGATATACCACAAAACACCGAAATATGACGAAAAGTGTTCGAGCGACGGACAACAAATACTATGGCCGGTTTAACAAAAATATGGCTATAAATATGAAAGAAATAATCACGCGAAAATTGTATAAAAAACAAGACCGCTCTAATTTGTATGAGCGGTCTTTTATATTACTATATTTTTTTTCATTATTTCGAATGGGAACCATATGAGATCCAACCCTGCAACGATGGGGTATCGTCGGCATCACGCTCGACCTGCCACCCCGTCTGCAAGATTCAAAATCCCTTAGATTCCGAGATTCGATTTTGCTTTTACTTTTATATGTACTTTCTCTGTCATTTTTTTTAACTGCCATAATTTTCGATTCCTTTGTGTATCCCCCCAGTTTTAACTGAGCGGGATAGGAACTAATTTTTAATAGCTCCCGCATATGAACAAACATTCATTCACATACGGGAACCATCAATCTGTCCGATACTATAGCACAGGAGTAACGTCTTCGCATCCCCACTTAAATTTCCTCATAAATAAAAACCGCCGGAACTTCCGACGGTTGAAATAGCATTCAAATACAAGTTATAAATGGATTGAAAATATAAAATGTGTTTCGGCCGGAAGAATTACATCTTCGCCATAGAACACCATAGCTCGGTTCGACGACACCCTATTAACTTCAATAATCATGCCGGACGGTAGAATAAATTTCATTATTTCATTCGCCACTCCTATAATGAGTTTCTTGCGTAATACATACTCGCACACCATGGGAAACGAGCGCGCTTGAAATGCGTTTTTTTGCATCTCAAGCAGTACTTGTTTTGCCGTAACAAAACCTTTCATACCAATATTTTTCGGACTCTTCCATATATAGCTTATACTACGCTTCGGCAAACCCTTACCGCATATATGATATTCATCCCGCAACTGTTGTAACACAGCCGAAGCATCAACAAAAATCCCCGTCACAGCCAACGCATGAAGATAGTCATCAATACTTCTTGGCGCAAACTGTATCGTAATCATTCTATATTTAACCATTTCAAATCCTCTTTATCGGGGGCGCACAATCGCCAACCCGTTCTTTAATCTGCAGTATTTTTATCACATACCCGCTATTCGTCAAACGTAACAAAAAAGAAAAACTCAATGTCTGTATAAACATCGAGTTTTAAACGATGATACCCACTCCACCACTTCGAAGGCGTTTATCCGACTACAGAAAAGTCGGGATTCAAAACGAGAAGTACAACACTGTGGACTGGATTACCATTTACCCGACTTTCGGCGGGCACTTCGCCCGCAATGACGGAGAAAAAAATTCGACCGCTTCACGCCGAAAGACGGGCGGGTATGCGGTGCTCGCAATAACAAAGAATCCCCTCGGGCGCCTTTGTGACGCCCGAGGGGATTCTGCTCTTTTTTCCTAATGACACTTTTACTAAAGTCGAACACTTTCCACAATGACGAGCGACTAGCACCCGCCCTTTCCTTCTACTTCTTATGTCCCTGATTAGCCACTTTATTGATAGCTGCATCAACGGTTGCCTGGTCACCGAGATATCGTTTGGAAATAACCTGCATTTTTGAGTCAAATTCGTAGACCAATGGGATTCCTGTCGGAATGTTGAGCTCGCACACTTCTTCTTTGGTCAGACCGTCAAGATTCTTTACTAAAGAGCGAAGACTATTACCATGAGCGGCAATGATAATTCGCTTTCCTTTTTTTATCATTGGCAAAATCTCTTTCTTCCAAAAAGGCATAAAACGAATTTCCACATCTTTCAAACATTCAGTCATCGGTATTTTTTTGGCACTATCGGCATAACGCGCGTCTTCCACTATTTCTTTGTAGCACGGATTATCCTTGGCAATGACCGGAGGTGGGACGTCATAGCTTCGGCGCCAGGTCTTAAATTGCTCTTCACCATATTTTTGAAGCGTGTCGGCCTTATTCATTCCGGTCAATGCGCCATAGTGTCGCTCATTCAGTCTCCATGTATTGATAACCGGCAGATGACAGAGGTCCATTTTTTCAAGCGAAAGCCATAGCGTTCGAATACCGCGCTTCAATACCGACGTGTAACACAAATCAAAGACGAGACCTTCTTTCTTCATGGCCTCACCTGCACTTTTCGCTTCTTCTTCACCCTTAGCGGAAAGATCGGCATCGTGCCAACCACAGAACAAATTCTCCATATTCCAGACACTTTCCCCGTGTCGAAGCAGAACCAACGTATACTTCTTCTCCCCTACTTTTTTTGGTGCGGTTGTTTTCATAATTGTTTGGTTAATGTCGGTATACTAGCAAAAAAGAGCTCAATAATAAAGCGCTCAAAAAAAATCGACCCGTACAATTCATATGCACGGGTCGATTTTTTATGTAGTCCGATTTCTATTTTCTGCTCTCGATAATTGTCTGGGCAACCGCATTTGGCACTACCTGATAGTGATCAAATTCCATTGAGTAGTTGGCGCGACCTTCAGAAACGGAACGGAGGGTTGTAATGTAACCGAACATTTCCGAAAGTGGAACCTTAGCATTGATGACTTTATACATACCGCGATCATCAACACTCTCGATTTCTGCGCGCTTCGATGAAAGATGTCCGGTGATATCACCCATAAACTTATCCGGTGTTGTTACTTCAACCTTCATAATAGGTTCGAGAATAACAGGTCGGGCGCGAGGAGCAGCTTCCTGGAATGCCTGCGAAGCGGCAATCTTGTAAGCAATTTCGGATGAGTCGACATCGTGGTACGAACCGTACAAAAGTTCACACGAAACACCCACCATCTTAAATCCGGCCAAAATACCGCGTTCTGTCGCTTCCTTAACACCCTTTTCAACGGCAGGGATGAATTCCTGAGGAATTACACCTCCACGAATCGAGTTGATGAATTCGAAGTCGCCGTCGCGTGTCGTATTTTTTGGAAGATCCTCTTCAAGAACAGAACGATCGATTGGCTTAATCTTAATCTTAACGTGACCGTATTGTCCCTTACCTCCGGTCTGCTTGATATATTTGTGTTCGGCTTCCGCTTCTCCAAGAATGGTTTCGCGATACGCCACCTGAGGACGTCCGACACTTGCTTCAACATTAAATTCGCGCTTCATACGGTCAACCATGATTTCAAGCTGGAGTTCACCCATACCCATCATAACTGTCTCGCCTGTTTCCTGATCCGACTTAATTTTGAATGTTGGATCTTCATCGGAAAGACGGCGAAGAGCGACACCAAGCTTTTCCTGATCGGCCTTTGTCTTCGGTTCAATACGCATCTGAATAACAGGGTCGGCAAACTTGATTGGGTCCAAAATAATCGGATGTTCTTCGTCACAGAATGTGTGTGAAGTTTTTGCATCCTTAAGACCGACAGCTGCGGCGATTTCTCCCGCAAAAACAACTTTCACTTCTTCACGCTTGTCGGCCTGCATACGAACAACGCGAGACAAACGTTCTTTCTTTCCGGTAACCGAGTTGTAAATATATGAACCTGACTCAACTTTTCCCGAATAAACACGGAAGAATGTTAATTGCCCGACAAACGGGTCCGTCTGAAGTTTAAAGGCCAAAGCAGCAAACGGTTCTTCATCGGACGCATGGCGCTCAATTTTCTGACCAGTGTGCGGATCGAGACCAATAACAGCCGGAATGTCCAACGGCGACGGGAGATAATCAACAACCGCATCAAGAACGAGCTGAACACCTTTATTCTTCAAGGCTGAACCGGTGAAAACAGGAACAAGTTTCACTTCCAACGTGGCCTTACGAAGCGTTTTCTTTAAATCTTCATATGAAATTTCTTTACCGTCGAGGTAATCCTGCATCAATTTGTCATTGTGCTCTACAATTTTCTCAACCAAAAGTCCGCGATACTTTTTTGCATCAGCGAGGTGGCTTTCCGGAATTTCTTTTTCGATAATGATAATACCTTTGTCGCCCTCAAAATAGTAGGCTTTCATTTTTAGGAGGTCAATGACCGCTTCAAAATGTTCTTCTTCGCCGATCGGAATTTGCATACGAACAGCGTTCTTTGTCAGACGATCAAGAATAGACTGGTACGAACGCTCGAACGAACCCCCCATACGGTCAAGTTTGTTGATAAAACAAATACGAGGAACATTTCCGTCGTCGGCATAGCGCCAGTTTGTTTCGGACTGAGGCTCAACACCGGCGACACCGTCAAATACAACAACGGCTCCGTCCAAAACGCGAAGCGAGCGCTTTACTTCAGCGGTAAAGTCAATGTGTCCCGGGGTATCGATAATGTTGAAACGAACCTTTTTTGAAACGTCCTCTTTCGGCATGTATGTCGGGTTCCAAAAACAGGTAATAGCGGCGGCGGTAATTGTAATACCGCGCTCTCGCTCTTGTTCCATCCAGTCGGTCGTCGTATTACCATCGTGGACTTCACCAATTTTATGGGATTGACCGGTATAAAAAAGGATACGTTCGGACGTAGTTGTCTTGCCTGCATCGATGTGCGCAATGATTCCAAAATTACGTACCTTCTCCAACGGATAATCTCGTTCCATATAATATTAACTAGAGTAATAAAAATTTATTAAAAAAACGGCCCGACAGCCGAATTTACCTGTAAAGCTGTACGAGGCATTCTAGTACGAATATCGGAAAAAGTCCAGCCAATAATTACGGAATGACGTACCTTTTTTACTTCAAACCATCTCCCGCGCAAAATACAAACAAACAAAAAACCGTTTCTGAAATCAAAAACGGTTTTTTGTTTGAAATGTAAAAAATAACTACCAGCTAAAGTGAGCAAACGCTTTGTTCGATTCAGCCATTTTGTGCATATTTTCACGCTTTTTAATTGCTTCGCCCTCATTCTTACTGCCGGCAAACAATTCTTCGGCCAACGCTTGTGCCATAGTGACACCTTTTTTGGCGCGTGCGGCTTCGATAATCCAGCGATACGCCAAAGCAATTCTGCGATCGGGACGAACTTCAACCGGAACTTGATAGTTGGCTCCACCGACACGGCGGGCACGAACTTCCATGACCGGAGCAATATTCTTGATAGCATTATCAAATACTTCAAGCGGATTTTCGGTTTTGGCAAGCTCTTTCAATATATCGAAAGAACCGTACACAACCTTGCGGGACGTTTCTTTGCGTCCTGCATGCATGACGTAATTAATGAGCTTGGAAACCTTATCCGATTTGAAAATCGGGTCCGGACCGAGCGGGTGCTTATTTTTAATCTTTCTTCTCATTTTATTTTTGGTTATTGAGCGATATTAGAATCGGAATAGTTTATGCTTTTGCGGCTACTTTCTTTGGTTTCTTCGTTCCGTACTGACTGCGACCTTTTCCGCGCTTCTCTACCCCGCCGGCATCGAGAACACCGCGAACGATTTGATAACGAAGACCGACATCTTTTACACGGCCTCCGCGGAGCATAACCACGGCGTGTTCCTGAAGATTGTGTCCCATACCCGGAATGTATGCGGTAACTTCAAGACCGTTGGTCAAACGAACACGGGCAATCTTGCGGATAGCTGAGTTTGGCTTCTTCGGCGTCTTGGTTGTAACCTTCGTACATGTACCGCGCTTAAACGGAGCATTGAAGTAAACCGGACGGTTTTTGATTACATTAAAAGATCGGGTCAGAGCGACTGACTTCGATTTACGCTTCGTTTTTACACGACCGCGCTTCACTAGTTGATTTATTGTTGTCATTGTTTATAGTGCGAAAAATCCGCGTCTCTTTCAGCCTTTGCAACTCGACAGCCGAAATGACAAGCGTTAGGCGCTACTTTACTATAAGACCGCCAAAAAAGCAACAGAGTCGCATGCATTCGACCGGAAATCACCCCCATTCCCTCTTTTCATACAAATAATCGACTCTATATAATAGCGTTGCACACCGACAACAAACGAGTTAATTAAATATCGCAGATATATTTCAACACATACTTGCTTTTTTATAAATATGTGTTAGAATCCGACTTAGTAAGTAAATCTTGCTATTTGACATTATCATATGAAGAAAGATTACTTTGAAACACTTGGCGTAACGCCAAAAGACAATGTAGACACAATCAGGAAAGCATTCTGGGCGATCTCCCGGATATGTCACCCTGATACAAACAAAAACCCCGATGCGGTAAGACGGTTTCAGGAAGCGAGTGAGGCATATGAATGTCTTGCAAACCCAGTGAAACGACAAGCTTACGAAGCGGGATTCAACACGCGGACTCATAATCTGCGCGCAACAGTGACTGAAGTTGTGAAAGGTTATTCGGAAAAAATCAAAAAGAAACAGAAAGATTAAAAATGGACACAGAAAAGTTGGAAAGAACGACATGCTCTATCAGAGAGCAGGTTGAAGAACTAAACAAACAACCGGGAAAAAACAATCGGCACAAGGCATACGCCAAACCGTATTTAGATAACCCGGAATGCCTGGCCTCATCAATGAACACCGTGGATAAAGACCTCACTCTTTGCGGAGTGGCATTCTACGGGTCAGTTTCATTCAACGAGTCGGCGGATATAGCAAATCTGCTCACACGAACAGAAATAACGGCTGATGATTGGAATATCATTAGCAAACAAACGAAAATGGGGCCGGGAGTGGCACAGGACACGGCACGACTCCTCTCTCAAAACGGGAACAAGGAAAACTTAGCTTTTGTATTCGCATGTCTGTATGCCATACAATTTGAATTTGAGTTCCCGGAAAAACCACTCGTGGACTTAACGGCATCGGTAAGTGAACCGGAAAACGAAGGAGAAGACAATGAATAAAGAAACAGCAATCGCTGTGGTCATTCGGTATCAGGGTTTGAAAAAAGCGCTAGAGGAACTCAATAAAACAGCCCACACGGAGGGCGATCAGGCGGTAGCGGATATCGCCAAAACAATGTCGCCGGAAGATATTGGTAGCATCGTTGAACACGGTGATGCCACATCCCCCACTGTCTTACACGGAGTAATTACTCCGGAACAATTCGACCAGATTTTTAAACGAATCGGGTTGAGGTGGAAATTGGAAGACATAACCGACACCGACATAAGAAAAGAAGTCGCCGTGAACCACATACGTGAAATCCGAGATTTTATCTTGGGTTTCATAATCACGACCGACGAAAGTAGCCGGAAAGAGGCATTCATCAGGAAAATTCTTCAAAACGAGCACGGAAGGGACTGTTTGACAGGCATTTTCGTCATCGAAAAAGACATTGAAGAATATCTGGAAAAAAAGGCGGATAACGAAAACGAAGGAGATTGGCAAGAATTGATCTCAATCGTTTCCCGATTTCCTGAATGGGGTACCATTCGGCAGAACATCAAATTCTTGTTGGCGGGCACCGAGGACGAAGAAGTGCGGCATGAGAAACTCCACGCTTTTCTACAAGGAATCGTCGACGAGTGTCATGATATGGCGCTTGAAGAAATCGGACAAAAGGAAGATGTCAAGGTTGTGGATGTAACATTCACCCCGATAAATTTCTAAACTACCGGGGCTCTGAACGTCGTTCAGAGCCCTCATTATTTATGAAACTAAACCTGGCTGTAATCGACAGCGACGATCCTTTAACAAGAAGCCTTCGGGTTATTTATAAAAGGAATCCTCGCTCCATACCGGAGATTGAGAAAAATCTCATTCCCGTCCTTGAATCAATCGCCGTTGAAACCGGTTTTGTTGATTCAAATACGTCAGTCCAACAAGCGTTGGCCATCCTTTGCGGAACCGTTAGTCTCTATTTATCCGACCTTACCAAAGGCGGAGATAATGTTGAAGAATGGGCCACAGCAATCGAAAAAACCTCGTTTGATTTCCAGACGCTGTTCAGGTACGGATACACAATGATGTTGCGATTGGCGGAAATCGACAATAGTATGTACGTCGGAAAAAAACCGTCGGTGTCAAAAAAAAGAGTTGTCAGTCTTCTCATAGAACTTTCCGTGCCCGTATCAATTACGGACATGCGCAAAAACGAAAAGACTTCCTGGCCCGGATACAGGCAATACCTTGAGGCAATTAAGATTCGCCGTGACGACGAAAAAACAAATAAATTAGTGGGGTTTATTTTACACAATATCCCCGTAGCTGACCGACTCCGCCTGCAAGAAGAGGCGGACCAACCCGAAAACAATAGCACATTAAATGAGAACATCATTTATCCGCTTGTATGGAATCTGCTTGTAAAAGACAAGTTCTCCATTCACGTTTCCTACGACGACATTGCGAAAACTATTCACAATGAAAAGAAGAGAGATGCTCTCTGGCTTGAAAAAAAACTGGCCCGGTTCAAAAAAAGGGTCAAATCGTTTCCGCCGGAGAAACAGACGCTCTTTCAAACAACAGCCGTTACTGCCGGCCTGCATATCTGCACATTTAACTTGAAAAATGAGGCCAAAGAACCGGCATTGAAACGAATCAATGATATTTGTTTCAATCTCGGAATTACCGACTACCCAAAGGAAATTGAGTGGGATTCTTTCCTACCACACTTACCGCAACAATAAGCAATTACACAGGGCCGAAACGTTTACGTTTTCGGCCCTTTCATATTTTACAAACCGGCGCCGGTGATAAGACCGAACATGAACGGAATCAACGGCGTCAAAAAATTCCAAATATAGAATATGAAAATAAACGCAAGCACCATTGTCAAGGTCGGATTCTGTTCAATTCGCAAAAATGTCTCGCGTGCGCGATACGGTAGAATTCCGGCCAGAATTTTCGAACCGTCGAGCGGCGGCACCGGCATAAGATTAAACAATGCTAAGGCCAAATTTATAGAAACGATAGTAGCCACAAAACTGACTGTTGCATCGGAAAGAAACCCTGAAGGCATGACAAATCGCAATAGTAAACCAAAAAACAGAGCAACAATGACATTAGAAAGCGGTCCGGCAACAGACACGATTACCTCTCCCCACTTGCCGTGGCGAAGATTGTAGGGATTCACAGGAACCGGTTTAGCCCAACCAACCATAAAACCGGTATGCATAACATAAAGCACCATCGGCACAATAATGGAACCCATGAGATCAATGTGGCGTATCGGATTTAGAGTCAATCTCCCCTGGTATTCCGCAGTCTTGTCGCCCAACAGTTTTGCCGCATAGCCGTGAGAGACTTCGTGAATGACGACCGACATAACCAAAATAGCTATTTGAAATAATGTTTCCATATATAAATAAAGAATGTATAAAGTTGCGTGATTATGGCATATATGATAGCATATCGCAATACATTTTATCATCCGAATCACCACATTACTATGTCGAATATTTGCCCAATAACTAAAAAAGGAACGAAAATGGCTGGAGGATACAGCAACCGTACTCGTGCTACCAAGTATAATCCGACCGGCATGGTTCGAAAGTACCCAAATCTTCAGAAAAAGAGGATTTATGTTCCCGAGCTCAAGAAATTTTTCATACTAAAAATCTCCACCGAAGCCATTAAGACAATCAATAAGAACGGCGCATACGCAACATTAAAGAAAGCCGGCTTGATTAAATAATCATTGAACAATACTAAAAATAAAACCGCCCGGTGGGCGGTTTTATTTTTATCACGCAAACAGAAACAGGCCACACAGGCCGTCGTCACAAACCTTAATCTCTCGTAAAATTTGTTCCGTCAGATGAAAAAGAAATCGTACCTAATTCATCCGTCCGAAGCGTCTGAACACTAAGATTGGCAAATAAATCCAATATCTCTTTATTCGGGTGGCCGTACTTATTATTCTTTCCAACCGAGATGACGGCATAAGCCGGAGATATAAAACCAACAAACAATTCGTCTGACGATGTCCGCGAACCGTGATGTCCGGCTTTCAAAATGTCGCTTTTTAATTTTTTACCGTCAATAGAAACAAGATACGATTCTATTGTCTGCGGAGAATCGCCGGTCAGCATAACCGACGTGTTGCCAAACTGTAATTGCGCCACAATAGATGCGTCATTCGTGTCCCAGCCTTGTGGATTTCTATCGGGAAATAATACATGAATAATTGCACCGCTTCCCATATTAATTCGCATACCGCGACGAGCTGTAACTGTTTCTATTCCGCCGTCCGCAATCTTTTTCTCCACGTCTTTATACGTCGACGACTCGGAAGACACGCCTGATTCAACCACTGTATTAACCGCATATCTATTAAGAATATCGGGTAAACCGCCAACGTGATCCTGATCCGGATGAGACACAACCACCGCATCAATAGAACGGTCATAGAACGGCATAACGCGGGAAAGAACACGAAGCGTTTGTTTATCGGGCCCGGCGTCTACCAAAACTTGGTTGCCGTTCGGGGCGGTAATGAAAATAGCGTCGCCTTGCCCAACGTCTAAAAAAGAAACATGAAGCTTCCCTCCCTGCGTTTCAATAATTACGGCATACCATACAAATAGTGTACCAACCGACAACAAAGCAAGCATATACCAATGTGAATTTTTTCGTACCGTACCCATATCGCAAGTATACCACCGGCTTATGCCATAAAAAAAGCCACCCGAGAGTGGCTTTAAAAACTAGCACATGGCTATTTCCCCGACATTTTTCTCACAAAAGAAACTCCACAAAAAAATGTGAACAGCGGGATAAACAACAGGACAAACGGCAACCCCACAAGAAGGCCGTAACTAAGGGCGTAAATAAGCGAACCCAACCAAAGAAGTATTGAAACAAGCATTGAAATTGGGCCGTCCAACATCTGCGGTAAGTTTAATTCAGATACGCGAGTGTAAAAAAACCAAGCAATAGAAACCCACACCGGCCAGACCGCAATATCCCAAAAACGGGAAATTTCAGTCGTGCTTGTTGTGCGAAACTGATACAACAATCCAAGCGCCCAATATAAGCAAACAAATATCGGAATGCACACAAAAAAATTTACGAACGCTTTCCACTCCTTCTTATTTTTGCCACTCGTATCACTTCCGTACTCACGTGACGAACCGTTACTTTTTTTGTGCAGAGAATCTACACAATCCGACCGACTACATCGAACCATACATAATTCCTTTCTTCAAAGAACCATTATTAACCTTATGTATTCCACTCCATTGCGTGGTATACTAAAATTAATTACCAATCTAACCTTCCATAACTATGAACTATGAAGAACAAAAATTCAACCTCCCGGAAATACAAGGTTTATCGAAGAAAAATATTGAGGAACATGTGAAGCTCTACGCGGGATACGTCAAACACACCAATCTCGTCTTGGAGAAAATCGCCGAGTACAGCAAAGACACGACAGCGAACGGCTATGCCATAAACGAAATTCGCCGACGTTTCGGATTCGAATTCGGCGGTATGCGTAATCACGAATATTATTTCGGAGCACTAGAAGGCGGACCGGTACCACTCACTTCCTCTTCCCCACTAAAAAAAGCAATCGTCACTTCGTTTGGCGACTACGACGAATGGCAGAAAGATTTCAAATCCATCGCATTGACCCGCGGTATTGGCTGGGCAATCCTCGTCTACGACAAGAAAGCCGGCCGACTTCTCAATTCCTGGGTAGACGAACAACACATCGGTCACCTCGCCGGACTGCCAATAGTTCTGGCACTCGATATGTTTGAACATGCCTATTATCTCGACTACGTTCCGGCCGAGAAAAAAATATACATTGACGCCTATTTTGCCAACGTCAATTGGCTAGCCGTCGAAAAATTCTTCGAGGAAGCGGCGGAATAAAGAAGGTGCTAGGTGTTTGTGAATTAGCCACTAAAAATTAGAAATGAAGGAAAAATCCCTCGGGCGCCACAGCGTCGCCTGAGGGTTTTCTTTTTGTCTTCATTACGCAAGCAGTGCCCGCCGAACACTTGGCAGAAAAAATCAAATCTTTTTACTCCGTCATTGCGAGGGCGTTTTGCCCGTGGCAATCCAGTCTATAGCGTTGCAATTCCTCCCCTCCATCTTTTGGATTCCCGACTATTCTGAATCCTGGATTGCCACGGACGAAGCGTCCTCGCAATGACAATAAGAAATGGACTATTTTTTACTAACTTTCTTTCCTAACGACTAATTCCTAGTGGCTAATTTCTTCCCGTCCCCTTTCCACCCACACCACGAAGAGTAATAATCCCGCGTAAATCGGCACGAGTAGCCATGGAGAAAAAATGGGAATAGATACTGCGGCGAAAGGAAGATCGGCAGCGATACTTGATACAGACAAAATATAGGAGAGTAAAAAATATGAAATGTAGGAAATCGGTAGAGCCACGAGTGGTGAAAAGAGACCGACAAAACCGGTGACAAAACCAATCCCCATAGTCAGAGGAATTGCGGGCAAAATAAGAACGTTGGCAAAAATAGAGACAAATGACAAAAGACCTGACGTATAGAGGAGAAGCGGTAAGACAAAAACTTGTGTGGCCAGAGTTGAAGCTACAATTTCCCGAATTTTCATCCGATTGGTAAGCCATGAAAGTTTCCGTTCAAAAAAGGGTGACAAAAATGTCAGACCCACCATTGCCAAAAAAGACAATTCAAACGACATATCAAAGACCAAAATGCGGGGGTTTTGAATAATCATGCAGAGTCCGGCCAAAACGAGCGCCCGACGCAAGCCGTACATTCGCCCTGTACCACGGGCAAGAACGACCACCAGAGCCATAAGCGACGCACGGACCACTGTAGCGCTACCGCCGGTCATTACGGCAAATAGAACAATACTGACTGCGCCGGCCCCCAAGCCGACAAAGCGCGGTAGGAAACTCAAAAACTTCATAATTGTCTCAGCGACAATGGTGACGTTATAACCGGATAAGGCAATAATATGCACCACGCCGGCTCGTTTAAACTTTTCGATATAGTCCGCTCCAAGAGACGAGCGTGAACCAAGAAGTAATCCGGCCAAAAGCGACGACTGCGGTTCGGCAATTACCCGATTAATGGAATCGGTAAACATTTGCTTCAAATCGAAAAG
>CAJBMK010000074.1 GCA_903954165.1 uncultured bacterium
CTAATGGTATACTATTCACATAGTGTAAGTAATTTGTTCTATGAAAAAGAAAATAAGCAAAAAAACGAGCAATAAGTCCGGAACCAAAAAAGAGAAAAAGGTTTCTTCCGTCGCGGCTGAAAGCGAAGGTATCCATACGATTGTAATCGCGAAGTTGCGTGAAGCTCGCGACCGCGGTCTTCGACAGGAAATATCTTTTAGTTTGGTTATTTTTATTATATTGGCGGTTGGCGCGTATATTATTTTTCTTATTAATATGGACAGTTCTTTGTACGAAAAGGAATATGTCTATCGCAGGTCATCAAAAATCAATACTTCGCACGCGTCGAGCACGTCGTTCTCAGCGGTTAGAATTGATCCGGCTAATTTTGGCTATTCTATAGACGGAAGAAAAATCCTCTTAACAGACGGAGAATATATCGGCCAAATTGTGTCAGGAAAGGGCGATACTGCTGTAGTCGGCTATACGACAACGACAATCGCGGGCACATTGACGGCGCGCGGTGATTTGAACGGCGACGGCACAGCTGATGTGTCGGCAATTCTGGTTGACCAGCCCGGCGGAAGCGGTGCATTTTATTACGCGGTCGCATTGCTTGATGACGGCGCGACAATTAAAGCCAGCAATGTCTTTTTGCTTGGAGACCGGATAAAGGTTACGTCAACGTCTATTGAAAAAGGATATATAGTGATCTCGCTTCTTGAAAGGAAATCGGATGAGCCAATGTCGGCAACGCCTTCTATTGCGAAAAAAATATATTTAAAAGCGGACGGACTACAACTTATAGAGACAATATAATACGCGGGTTTGAAAATGATACGCCACTTTTTTGGTATGGAATCAGCTCACTATTAATCCCCAGCCGTCTGTTGCGCGGTCGTATGATTTGTACTATGATTTCGTTCTTGTGTGTTTTATCACGCAATTGGTTAAATTTTATGTCATTTATAACAAATCTCGGGCAAAAAATTTCGTCTAATTGGAAGTCCGGAGTGACGGTGTCGCTTGTCTCTATTCCGCTCTCGGTTTCTTTGGCCGTGGCTTCAGGAACAACTCCGACCGTCGGAATAATTACGGCGGTGTGGGCGGGACTTATGGCGGCATTATTCGGCGGAAGTAATTATAATGTGGTTGGTCCGACGGGTGCATTGTCCGGATTATTGGCGGTGTATGCGGCATCAAACGGTGCGGATGCGCTTCCGATGCTTGCTATTGTGTCCGGTGTCATGATTCTGGCATCCTGGGTTTTTAAACTCGAACGGTATCTTGTTTTTGTCCCTGCAAGCACTGTACACGGATTTACGCTTGGCGTTGCGTTTATCATTGCGTTCAACCAGCTGAATTATATTTTCGGATTGGACGGATTGCCAAAACACGAAACATTTATGAATAATACGATTGAATCACTCCGCCATATATGGAGCGGATCACTGTCGTCGTTTGTGTTGTTTGCTCTATTTTTAATCGGATTGTTTGTTCTGCTTAAAGTGATGCCGAAATTACCCGGTGCAATTACGCTTACACCGATTGGTATTTTGGTTGGCTATTTGGGCACGATTGGTAAGATTCCGTTTCATTTCCAGACATTGGGAGAAAAGTTTTCCGATATTCGGCCGATTATTATGGAAACGCCGAGAATTTTTTTTGATTCAAGTTTAATCAAGGCCGGCGTGGCGGTTGCCCTTATTGCAATTCTTGAGACTATGATATCGGCAAAAATCGCCGACGGTCTAACCGATACCAAACATAACAAAAATAAGGAAATGCGCGGGTTGGGAATTGCAAACATTGTTTCCGGTATTTTTGGCGGTATTCCCGCGACGGCGGCGCTCGCTCGAACGGCACTTAATATAAAAGCCGGTGCAAACCATCGCACGTCTTCGGGTATGAGTGCGGTGTGTATTGTTTTGATTTCGCTCATATTCCTGAAATATTTTACGTTTATTCCGCTCGCCGTTATTGCGGCAATACTGGTATTTGTGGCGGTGCGAATGGTTGAGTCCGGCCATTTTCTGCGCATGTATCGCTTTGATAAAAAGGGGCTTGTGTTGGCGCTTATTGTCGCGGGCGTCACTGTTTTTGAGGATCCGATAATTGGTATTTTGTTTGGAACGTCGGTTTCTTTGATACTGTTTGTCGAGAAATTATCTAAGGGACAATTTGAACTAATTATTAACGACGCGAATAGGAAGATGGTCGGAAAAATGAGCGGTGAAGAAATTGACGCCGTTAATTTGGATAAGTCATTTCATACAATGATATATTCAATCAAGGGCCAGCTTGCATACATTAACGCACAAGCCCATCTTTCACGATTTGAAGATAAACTGCCTGAATACTCATTTATCATTTTGCGTCTGCGGGAATTATATTTTATTGATATGGACGGAATAGATGTGTTTGATGAAATCGTCGATTTAATCGAATCTCGCGGGAAAAAAGTATTGATTACCGGAGCCAGTCCTCTTTTGGCCGAGGAGATGGCTGAAAGTAATGCGTTTATGCGTTTAAAGGCCGGAGGATTTGTTTTTGAAAGAACGCGTGATGCGTTGAAATATTTGGGTTTTTAAGCCGTGTGGAAATTTGTGGGGATTATAAAAACATGTGGCGTGGTAAAATAACGTCATGATGATTTCATGGAAAACGGTAAGTGTAATTTCGGCTGTAATGGTTGCCGTTCTGTTTTTGTACGGAATACGCGAATTAAATAATAGCCGTCCGTCGCGGGGATATCAGAATAATGCGGTGAAAATCGAACAGATTCTTACGACTGATACAATCGTAATTGCCGACCTGGAAATTCCCGTTTATGTTGCGGAGGATTCCGTCTCGCGGGAGCGCGGGCTTGGCGGTATGAAGACGCTTCCGGACAATTGGGGAATGCTTTTTGTTTTTGATACGCCTGACATCTACGGATTTTGGATGAAGGGTATGGAATTTGCAATCGATATCGTATGGTTTGATGAAAATAAAACAGTTGTGCATATTGCATCCGACGTCGCTCCGGAAACGTATCCTCGCTCATATAATCCGGATGAAAAAAGTCTTTTTGTACTGGAAGTAAATGCCGGTTTTGCGAAAACACATAAAATTAAAATTGGAAATCAGTTTGTATTTAAAAAGTGAGCCAAAAAAAGCCTTTAATTCTAGCTTTTTTTTGGATGCGGTTTACGCCGGTAATTATTTGTATTCTGGCGTTGAAAAAAACAGCATTTATTAAAAAGCGTGCTTCAGTTGGAGTATAATAATATCCACTCATTATATTATTAACGTAGCCTGATATTCATGATAAGCAAGAAAAAAGAGGAACAAGTTTTTATAGCGAATGTGCAGAAGCGGGACGGCATAATGGTACCGTTTGATTTGTCGATTATTGTTGGTGCGATAAATAAGGCAATGATTCAGACAGGCGAAGGTTCTGAAAAAGAAGCCGAGCTCGTTGCCAATAAAGTGTACGCCGAACTTGTTCGTATTGTGAATAAGCATAAAACATTTGTTCCGACCGTTGAAGGGATTCAGGATACCGTGGAAAAAGAGCTTATCTTGAGCGAGTATGTGAAGACTGCGAAAGCGTACATTTTGTATCGTGAAAAACGTTCAAAATTACGCGAGAAGGGGATTCACGTTCCGGAAAAGGTAAGGCAATTGGCGACCGAAAGTAAGAAATATTTCAGAAATCCTCTTGGTGAATTTATATACTATCGTACTTATTCACGATGGATTGAAGAAGAAGGAAGGCGCGAAACGTGGATTGAAACAGTTGACCGTTATATTTCATTCATGCGCGAGAATGTGGGGAAGCTTATCAAGGAAACTGAATACAAAGAAATTCGCGAGTCAATATTGAAGCAGGAAGTCATGCCGTCAATGCGACTTCTTCAATTTTCCGGTCCGGCCGCGCGAAAAACGAATGTCTGTGCGTATAATTGTTCCTTTATTGCGCCGTCGAAACTTCAAGATTTTGGTGAAATAATGTATATATCGATGTGTGGTACGGGCGTCGGGTTTTCGGTTGAGAGTCAGAGTGTTCAGAAATTGCCTCAGATTATGCCTCAAACGGGTAAACAATTTCCAACTCACGTTGTCGCTGACACGAAAGAAGGTTGGGCCGACGCATTGGTGATTGGTCTCAAGACATGGTTTGACGGCGGGGATGTTAATTTTGATTTTTCATCACTTCGACCGGCGGGAGCTCGTTTGAAGATTATGGGCGGTAAAGCATCGGGCCCCGATCCGCTTCGTCAGTTATTGAAATTTGCCCGTGAGAAGATTTTACGCAAACAGGGCCGTCGCCTTTCTAATTTGGATGTTCATGATATAACGTGCAAAATCGGCGAATGTGTGGTGGCCGGAGGTGTTCGAAGGAGCGCACTTATTTCACTTTCAGATTTGGATGATCAGGAAATGCGCGATGCAAAGAAAGGACAATTTTACATTAGCGAACCACAGCGAAGTATTGCCAATAATTCCGCAATTTATACTCAAAAGCCGAGTAATGCCGAATTTTTGGAGGAATGGATTGCCCTTATGAAGAGCGGGTCCGGAGAACGTGGAATATTCAACAGGGGAGGATTGGCAAAACAGTTGCCCGAGCGTCGTTTGAAGGCGTTGAACGGCTATGTTGGAAATCTTGGTACGAATCCGTGCGGCGAAATTATTCTGCAATCAAAACAGTTTTGTAATCTTTCCGAGGTTGTCGCGCGGTTTGAAGACACCGAAGAAACACTTTTGAAAAAAGTTCGCCTTGCTACAATTATCGGTACGTATCAGTCAACGCTGACAAAGTTCGAATATCTTTCAAAGGAATGGAAAGATAATTGTGAAGCGGAACGATTGTTGGGTGTTTCAATTACCGGGCAGTGGGATTCTCCCGCGTCAAGGAATCCGGAAACGTTAAAAAAGATGCGTAAAGAGGCAATTCGAATTAACCAGCAATTTGCAAAGCGTCTTAATGTAAATGCGTCAACTTGTATTACGTGCGTTAAGCCGTCGGGAACCGTGTCTCAGACCGTTGACTGTTCGTCCGGCATGCATCCGCGTCATGCCCCGTACTATATCCGACGTGTTCGTATATCGGCGACTGATTCCTTGTATAAAATGCTTCGTGATCAGGGTGTTCCGCATTTCCCGGAAGTGGGGCAGTCAATGGAATCAGCCAGTACGTATGTGTTTGAATTTCCGATTAAGGCACCAAAGGGTTCGATTTTCAAGGATGATCTTTCGGCGCTTGAACAGTTGGAGTATTGGAAGCTGATAAAAGAAAATTATACGGAGCATAATCCGTCGGTAACCGTTTCTGTCGGCGAAGACGAATGGATTGCGGTTGCAAGTTGGATTTACAAGAATTGGGAAATAACGGGAGGTTTGTCATTTTTGCCTCGTGATAATCACGTGTACCAATTGGCCCCCTACGAAGCGATTGACGAGAAGCAATATACTGAAATGGTCCGACGGTTTGGAGATGCGGATTATTCCAAGATTATAACCTACGAAAAACAGGATGAGACTGAAGTAAAAAAGGAATTGGCGTGTACGTCGGGAGTTTGTGAAATTGTATAGATAGTAGAAAAGAAATAGAAGCGCAAAAAAAGCCCGCAACGCGGGCTTTTTTTGCACCTTATATCGATAAGCCGAATTCTGTATTCTCGACGCATGTGTCGAGAACAACAAACATTTATCTGGGATATTGGTTGCCCAATACCTCAAGCGGCCACTCCGGCCACTATTTTGACAATCATATAGTGACGGTCAAAATAGTGGCCGGCACGAGCCTTGCACTGGGGTAAGGATTTTGCCGTTGCATCCCGTACGTTTCCATACGGACTCATCCGTGCCCTCATTTTACTTTCTATTTATAACAAAAAACAAAATGAGAGTACGGATGCCGTTGCCTTTCGGCGTCGGCGTCTCTGTTCGCACCTCTCGGATTGCTCCGTGCGGGCGTTACCCGCTACCTTTTCCGCGCAAAGCGGATCAGTGTTCGGACTTTCCTCACTACATATAAATGTAGCGCGTTTGTTTGATATAAGGCCGTATAATAGTATCACAACACGTAGACAGAATCAATTTTTTATATGGTTGTAAGGTGTCGGAATAACGGGTAAAAAATATAAAAAGTAGTTTGAATTATTACAGCAGGTATCATATAATATAGGCATCATTACTAGTGTAGTAAAAAATGTATCCATGGATAATTTAAATTCGGAAGAAACGACAAAGAAGGGGGGTATTTTTGATACGATATCATCCGTTATACTTTTTGTTTCGTTCGTGGCGGCGTCGATTTTTTTTGTGCCGTCGGCTTCGTTTCCGCTTCAATTTACAAAAGCGGCTTTTTTGTCGCTGTTAGTAATTATTGTTTTTGTATTATGGACGATAGCACGGCTTAAGGATACAAAAATTATTATTCCCAGCCCGATACTTTCTTTGTCGGCTATTTCTGTTATCGGTATTTCTTTTCTCGCGATGCTTTTTTCGGAATCTCCGCGGGTTTCATTTTTAGGACAATCATTTGAAACCGGTTCATGGGTGTCTATATTGCTCTTGTTTTCATTGACGGTAATGGTGGCAACCCTTTTCAAATCAAAGGAAAAAATCTTTTATTCCTACATGGCATTTTTCTTTTCTTTTTTTGTTATCGCGATTTTTCACATTATCCGTCTTGTCGGTGGTCCCGGAATCTTTTCGTTTGGCATTTTTACCGAACAGATAGCCAACCTTATCGGAAAGTGGAATGATTTGGCGATATTTTTTGGAGCCGCGGGCTTGCTTTCATTCTTGTCGATTGAGTTGGTGAATTTGAGCAAAGCATTTCGGTATATGTTGTACGGAGTGCTGGCAACGTCCTTTGTTTTTTTGGCAATCGTGAATTTCTCAATAATTTGGGCAATTCTCGGAGTATTTTCTTTGGTGTTTCTTGTTTATTACATATCATTCAAGAATACGCCTCACCAAAAGGCCGCTCTTGGATTTGATATGAAAGAACATTCTGAAAACGGGGGAAGTATACCCGTAAATCGTAAAATACCGATATTACCGCTGGTCGTGTTGATATTGTCCATCTCGTTCTTTTTTTACGGTAACCAAATTATGAGCAGGTTATCCGAGAAACTCAACATTTCTGTTGTTGATGTTCGTCCGTCATGGGCCACAACATACACAGTGGCCGTGAATACGGTTAAATCATATCCTCTTTTTGGAGTCGGTGAAAATCTGTTTTCGAATAGTTGGCTACAGTTTAAGCCTGTTGAAATAAATTATACTCCCTATTGGAATACTGATTTTACCTATGGCGTCGGTTTCGTTTGGACGACGGTCGTAACGACCGGAATTTTGGGTCTGCTGTCGTGGTTGATTTTTATCGGATTATTCTTTTATATCGGTTTTCGCGCGATACTGAACCCTATTCCTGATTTGATTGGGCGCTATCTTGTTACTTCTTCGTTTCTCGTTGCTCTTTATTTGTGGATAGTTTCATTATTCTACAATCCAAGCAATGTCATTCTTTTTCTGACTTTTTTCTTTACGGGTCTTACGTTGGCGGCATTGATTGAACAGAGACTGATTAAGGTTAAAACACTTTCCTACAGCCAGGATCCTAAAATGAATTTTTTTACGGTTCTTGTTCTTATAGTGCTTATGATAGGCGGTGTTTCGCTCGGCTACCTTTATATTGAACGGTACGTCGCGGCCTATAATTTTCAAAAAGCGCTGTTAGCGTTCAATCGTGACGGGGATGTTGATACCGCCGAACAGTATTTGACCAAAGCGACAGATTTAGATCAGAATGATTTATATTATCGCGCCATGACCGAAATTGATTTAATCAAAATGGACGCTATTTTGAAAAAAGACCCGAAAACTATTACTCAGGACGACGCCCGAAAGCAGTTTGAGGGAGCTTTGGGGACGGCCCTTCGTCATGCGAAACAGGCCAAAGATATTGATGTAAATAATTATTTAAACTGGACAAGTCTCGGTCGCGTTTATGAATCAGTGGTGCCGTTAAATATTGACGGTGCTTACACCAGCGCCAAGGATTCGTACACAAAGGCAATTGCACTGAATGCAAAAAATCCATCTATTCCGCTCACGTTGGCTCGTTTGGAAATTGCAAAAAAAGATACCGTGAAAGCTCGCGAGTACATTATGCAGGCATTGCAGTTAAAAAATAATTATACGGAAGCGGTATTCTTGCTGGCTCAGATTGAGGTGAGTGACGGAAATATTAAAGCCGCCGTGCAGGCCGTCGAAGCAGCTACCGTGATGTCGCCGGATGATTCCACTATATTCTATCAATTGGGTTTCTTGCGCTTCTATGACAAAAATTATGCGGGAGCCGCTCAAGCACTTGAGAAAGCTCTCCAGCTCAATAATGTCTATGCGAATGCAAAATATTTCCTGGGATTAAGTTATGAGCGATTGGGAAGAATTCAGGATGCAATGACTCAATTCAAGGATATTAAAGCATCCAATCCGTCGAATGCGGAGATTGACCAAATTATCAGTCGTTTGAAAGAAGGAAAGCCGTTGTTCGCTCCGGAGAATAAAGCGCTAATGGACGCGGCGGCGAAAAAAACAACCAAATAATTAAATCTTCCGTTTATTATATAGGCGGAAATATGTATGGTGAGAAGGGTATTACAAATGCTTCAAAGAGAGGTAAGCGGACTGCATGAAGCCGCTTACCTTTTGGCATTTTTTGCATTTTTATCGCAGTTGCTTGGTTTTGTGCGCGATAGATTTTTTGCGGCTGAATTTGGCGCGGGATCAGTTTTGGATGTGTATTATGCGGCATTCCGTTTGCCGGATATAGTGTTGGCGACTGCATCGGCGGTCGTGTCGGTTTCGATTTTGATACCGTTTCTTATCGACAAAGCATCAAAAGGAAAGAACGAGGAAAAAGTTTTTGTCGATTCGATATTTACGGTTTTTTTTGCCGGTATTTCGGGTATTTCAATTATTTTATTTTTTCTCGTGCCGTATATAATGCCGGTCTTGTTTCCGGGATTGAATGAGTCGTCGAAAGAGGGAATGCTCATTATGCTGACTCGAATCATGCTTCTCCAGCCGATTTTTCTTGGTTTATCTAATTTGTTTGCTTCGGTTACGCAGGTCTACAAGAAGTTTTTTGTCTATGCGATTTCTCCGATTGTGTACAACGCCGGTATAATAATCGGGGTTCTTGTTTTTTATCCGTTATGGGGCGTTTCAGGGTTGGCATGGGGTGTTGTGCTCGGTGCCGTCTTCCATATGGCGGTTCAGTTACCCGTTTTGTACGGGCGTGATTTGGTCCCGTCATTTCGGAAAAATATTAACTGGAAGGACATAAAACAAGTAGTATTCGTTTCTCTACCAAGAACGCTCGCGCTTTCAACTTCTCAATTTTCAACACTTTTTTTGGTGATGTTTGCTTCTGTTATCGGTACCGGTTCAATTGCGGTATTTAATTTTGCCTGGAACTTGCAATCAGTGCCCTTGGTAATTGTCGGTTTGAGTTATTCAGTCGCCGCTTTTCCGACACTCGTTCGTTTATTTTCCGACGGAAAAAATGATGAATTTATGTCACATATTGTCGGTGCCGCAAAACAGATTATTTTTTGGTCTTTACCGGCGACGATATTATTTATCGTTTTGCGGGCGCAAATTGTTCGGGTTATTCTTGGCGCCGGTCATTTTAGCTGGACTGACACCCGTCTTGTCGCCGCGTCGCTCGCGCTTTTTGCGGTATCGGTTTTGGCCCAAAGTATGGTGCTCCTTTTTGTCCGGGGATACTACGCGCGAGGCGAAACGGTCCGGCCGTTGGTGGTCAATTTTGGCGGAGCGATTTTGGTGGTCGTGTTTGGTATTGCGTTCATGAGACTTTTTGATGCATCACAATTTTTTCGGTATTTTGTTGAGTCGTTGTTAAAAGTTTCCGATTTGCCGGGGACGAAAGTTCTCATGTTGCCGTTGGCGTATTCGACGGCGACGCTCATTAATATGGGGGTATTTTGGATTATGGTGTCACGTGATTTGCCGGGATTTTCGGCCCGCCTGCGCAATGTATTATTTCAAAGTTTTTCGGGGTCGGTTATTATGGGATTTGCAACATATCTATTTCTTAACCTTTTGGACGATATTTTTAATGTTCAGACGACGTTGGGTATTTTTGCCCAGGGTCTTTTTTCCGGGGTTGTGGGTATTGCGGTCGGCATGATGGTTTTATATTTTTTGGGTAGCGAAGATGTGTCGGTTGCGTGGCGTACGTTGCACAAAAAGATGTGGAAAGCAAAACCGATTGGTACCGATGCGTCGGAAGGAACGACATTATAGTTTGCAATCGCGGATTTTTACATTGACAAAATTGTCGGTACGGCTATTCTTCATGAAGATTAATGAAAGGACTCTTTAATGAAGAAAATTGATAGCAGAAAAGATATAAATAAGAAACTTGCCGATATTGTGGATGAACGGGTGGTGCCAAAAAAATTTGAAGTCGTCTCTCGAGGGATTCACTACGGATCGAATATTTCGATACAGCATTCGTTCGTAAAACGAGTGAGCGGAAATCCGGTAAAGGTGGTGTTTACCATGTATGACGGGATGGTTCCTATGGTTTTTGTTTCCGTTTGGCCCGGCTATAATGTCGGTACGGCGGAAGAAAATCATCTGCCGGAAAACACGGAATTGCGGTCGGTTGATATGATTTTTGTTTTGTGAATGAATTGAGCGAGCCGTGATCTGATATTACGGCTCTTTCTCTAATTTGCTGGTAAAAATGCTGTTTTTTGATAGTATTACCACACAATGAATAATATTCGAAATTTTAGCATTATTGCTCATATTGATCACGGCAAGTCAACCTTGGCCGATAGAATGCTTGAAATCACTCATACAATTGAATCCCGTAAGATGAAAGAACAGGTGCTGGATTCCATGGAGCTCGAACGCGAGCGCGGTATTACCATCAAAATGCAGCCTGTTCGTATGCAGTTTAAGAGCGCGAATGAAGAGTACGCTCTCAATTTGATTGATACGCCGGGACATATCGATTTTTATTACGAAGTATCGCGTGCGCTCAAGGCTGTGGAAGGTTCGATTCTTTTGGTTGATGCGACTCAGGGTGTGCAGGCACAGACGCTTACGACCCTTGAAATGGCTCGTGAGGCGAATTTGGTAATCATTCCGGTTGTCAGTAAGATTGATTCTCCGCTGGCTCGTATAGATGACGTGAAGCTTGAAATGGCGAAACTCCTTAATTGTAGCCCGGATGAAATACTTGAAGTGTCGGGGAAAACAGGTCAAGGTGTTGAAAATTTGCTTCACGAAGTGGTGAAGCGTATTCCTCCGCCGAAAGAAGAAATAGTGAATAGCAATAGCGCTCGCGGTCTTGTGTTTGATTTTTCCTATTCAAACCATACGGGTGTTATTTTGTATGTGCGAATTATTGACGGTAAAGTAAGTCGGCGCGATACGCTGTATTTGGCCATCGGCGAGAGAAAATTTGCTCCGATAGAAGTCGGTATTTTCCATCCGGAACAGGTCCAAAAAGATTCACTGGTTGCCGGAGAGATTGGCTATATTGTTACGGGAATTAAAGAACCCGGTATTGCAACCGTCGGCGACACGGTTACTCTTTTTGACCGACCGCTCGCTCCGCTTGAAGGATACATGACGCCAAAGCCCGTTGTGTGGGCGTCTGTATATACGGAAAGTCAGGATGATTTTAATGCGCTTCGTCAGGCGTTAGACCGATTGCGTTTATCCGACTCGTCATTTTCTCACGAAGAGGAAGCGTCCGGTTTGCTTGGTCGCGGTTTCCGTTGCGGTTTTCTTGGCATGCTTCATTTGGAAATTATTATGGAACGCTTGCGCCGCGAGTTTAACTTGGCTTTGATTGTGACGACACCGAGTATCACCTATGAAATAGAAGAAAAAAGAGGGAAGCGGGTTATTGTATATTCCGCAACGCAGTTTCCTGAATACGGCTTGATTGAAAAGGTCTATGAACCGTGGGTAGAAATAAATATTATTGTGCCGTCCGATTACCTCAGTCCTATTTTGCAGTTATTGTTTGAGCATGAAGCGGTCGTGCACAATACAGAAAATTGGGGCGATAATCGTTCGGCTCTGACGCTTGAAATGCCTCTTCGCGAATTGATGCGTAACTTTTTTGACGAGGTGAAAAGCGCGTCGTCCGGATTTGCTTCGTTGTCGTATAAGATTGGCGCGTTGCGTGAAGCGGATGTGGTAAAGCTCGAAATATTGGTAGCCGACGAGGTGTATCCCGCATTTTCTCGCGTTGTTGCCAGACGTCGCGTTGATATAGAAGCGGAGCAGGCGGTGGATAAATTGTACGAAATACTGCCGAAACAAATGTTCGCGACTAAAATTCAGGGGAAAGCTCTCGGAAGAATTATTTCTTCGAAAACAAAGTCGGCAATGAGTAAGGATGTAACGGGATATTTGTACGGAGGAGACCGATCCAGAAAAATGAAATTATGGCAAAAACAGAAAGAGGGTAAGAAACGCATGAAAGACCGCGGAAAAGTAAATATACCGCACGACGTTTTTTTGAAAATGTTGCGGTCTTCGGATAAATAACCGACATAAACAAAAAAGCATCCTTCCGACCGGAAGGATGCTTTTTTAATATAAAAATTATGTCGTTAATGGGGCAAAATAAAGCAAAATCATGCTGATTATGATTATGCCACAGAGGAATGCCCACACAATATTAACCGTTTTTCTATGTTTTTTGTTGAATAACATGTATGTATTTTTAAAACTGACGTTCGTATTATATACTATAGAGGTAAAATTGCATACTGTATGAGAATTGCCAAACAACATAATCGATTTCAAGTTTTTTTTAAGTCGAAAGTTTTTATATTATTGCTTTTGGTTGTATTGGTTTTTTGTGCTCGCGGTGCATGGAGAATGTACGGTAAAATGCTGGATAGTCAAAAAAATTACAACCGCGCGAGTGCCGAGTTGTCGGTGTTACAGGAGAGAAAGAATAAAGTAAGCGCTGAATTATCGCATCTAAACACCGAAAGTGGTATTGACTCGGCGATTCGTGAACGTTTTAGTATGGCAAAATCCGGTGAGAAAGTGATTGTTATTTTGGATAAAAATGATAGTATCGTGAAGGCCACGACATCAGTACAACGAAATTGGTGGCAAAAAGTAGTAGATTTTTTCAGTAAAAAAGAAGGGGAATAAGGACTAACAATTAAATACTAATGCGGGTATGGTTTAGTGGTAGAACGCGACCTTCCCAAGGTTGAGACGCGGATTCGATTCCCGCTACCCGCACAAATAGGCCAGCAGGCCTTTTTGTGTGGGTAAGAAAGCAACTGCTTGCTTTCGCGCGGGAATCGAAAAGGTTCTCCCTTGTTTGTGAACGATTCTTATCGTGAACAAATGGGAAACCTGCACTAAACATGTAATGTTCGAAAATTCCCGCTACCCGCACAAATAGGCCAGCAGGCCTGTTTGTGTGGGTAAGAAAGCAACTGCTTGCTTTCGCGTGGGAATCGAAAAGGTTCTCCC
>CAJBMK010000075.1 GCA_903954165.1 uncultured bacterium
ATCTTCGCGGAAAACAATATTTAAAGCCATAATCGAGAGGTTCAACCTCGCGATTATGATTATATGAAGTTATTTGACTTGGAGATGGGTATTTTCCCCGCACAATTTAGAAATATTTATAACGTATTTAAAATTAATACTGAGGAGAGTTTTCGTTAGTAAGAATTGATTTAGATTTCATTCACCTAACTTATACTTAATCAGAGTAACTTTTTTGCGTAGACCCGCAACTCCTTTCTTCGCGATTTGAAATCGGGACACAGCGTCTCGACTAAATTCCAAAACTTTTTTGAATGGTTCATTTCTTTCAAATGGCATACTTCGTGAATTATAATGTATTCCGATAACGCACTCGGTAATAATATTATTCTGTAATTAAATGAAAGCGAACCGCGTGCCGAACAACTTCCCCACCGCGAGCGTTGATTACGAACGGAAATGCTTTTGATATGTACATCCAGCAATTTTGCAAAACGTGCCGATTCTTTCACGACCAATGCGCTCGCATTTTCTTTGTGATGAGCAAATAACTTCCGGCGTTCCGCCAGCGGTAGTGTTGGTGTGTATTCTTTCAGACGATTATAATGCGTTTTTACCCACGCCACTTTTGAAGCAAAAAACTTCTGTGCTATATAGTGCGGAATGTAAAATGGAAACTTCACAATAACCTCTCCGCCCCGCTTTATCGAAATGGTCATTCGTTTACTATTTATGCTCCGAATATATTTCGGCTCTATTATAGAATTATCGGATTGCATAAATTTACCTATAAACAGTCACGCGCATTAAAATATGCTTATTTCGAAACAAATTATCTTACAAATAGAATAAAGAAGCTTCTGCAATCGACGTTATACAGACACGCTTCATTTCATCAATCGTAAAGATTTTACATAAAAATATCCGACCACGACAAATGTAACGACCGGTGAAAACCATTGCGGAATATGTACGCCAAACGCATCACCAATCATAACAAATGACAATACGCAGATTGAATACATTGCACCGTTCTTCAAAAAAGCATACTTTTTTACGTGCTCAATATTGGAAACCGTAATTTGTCGGACAACAATCGCGCCAATACCGTTACCAATCAGTATAAGCGGAATGGAAAGAGTAAAAGCAAATGCACCCAGAACACCATCGATAGAAAAGCAGGCGTCTATCAATTCCAAGTATGCAATTTTAGCAATATCAGACATTCCTTTCTTGTCGGACAACATGGAGCTTTCAAGTTTCTCAGCATTCTCCTTAAAGCCGTGAACCAAAAAAAATGCGGAGGACCCGATCATTGCCCCGAAAGCAAGCATCGGATCTTGATGAATACTAAACCACACAATAGTTGTCAAAAATACGGAACTCACGGCATAAAACCAGATACCGTGTTTCTGTATAAAACGTTCGCCGTACAATCCAAAGTTCTTCTGCTCCAAAAATAGCCAATGCAGGAAAAGCAAAAAAAGAAAGATTCCTCCGCCAACAAGCAGTATCGGTTTTGACGCCAAAATTGCCGCCGCTGTTACGGGATCGGAACCCCATGACGCCTTAAACGCTTCCCACGGCCCAAGCGAGGTACTAAGCCATAATATGAGCCACGGTAATATTCCACGCACCACGAATACACCAAAAAGTAGTCCCCAAAATAAAAACCAGCGTCGCGCTTTTGCTCCGACGGAAGTTAAAACTTCTGCATTAATTACCGCGTTATCAATACTGTTGATAATTTCAAATAATGCTAAACCAAGAATTGTAAGCAGAGTGGCCATGGCGCAATAGTATACTAAATTTTAGTTATAGTCTTCACCAAAACCGACTTTCCGGAATTTATCATAAACGCCTGGACCATAACACCGTCGCCCTCATTCCAAAAAACAGTTGTGCATGACAATAGTTTTCCCGCGCCGAGTGAATCACACAAACTATCTTTATCAAAAATGAGCGTCGTGGATAGTTCGGGTTGTCCTTCATCGATATAGACAAGCTTCCACGTAACGTCCGCTGTATTTTTTGCCAAGACGCCGGTTTTCTCAAAATTGAAACTTATCGTTTTTTGAATATCCTCCATCAATTTTGGCGCTTCTTTTTGCGGTCTAATCGTAAAATTCTTCACCGCAACATTGCCCGAACTTTCAGTAATTGAGTACGAAAAATCAGCAACATATGTAGTGTGGCCGTCCTCATAGTTCACCACCCCGGTTCCCGACCGTTCATCAAATCCTAAACGGGTAACCGCGAACTTTGTGCCGATAGTTTCCTTCTGTGGCGACAAATCTCCCACATGAGCGGTCACATATTCGGTTACTAATGCCTTTGCGCTCTTTTTTATGGCGGCAGTGGAAGTCGCGGTGCTATTACGAATCAAAATCTTAACGGCCGACTGTTCATCCCGACACAAAATATTATCAATACGCCACTTGCCGTCAATCAATTTCAGATAGACGACCACCTTTTCATCCACACCGGTAGTTTTCTCTATGACAAGAGCGGAAGCTCCGCTTGTCGTCTGTTCCGTAATCGCCACCCCGACGCTTTTTGGTTTATCTTTGAGGCAATACACCGGGTCTATAATATTTCGCGTCGTGCTCGCCAGCAATACGTCAATTTTTGTGACCATACCCGGTGTCCACGCGCTAATATTTCGATAGCTTTCATTACTCAATGAGTATGTTTTTCCGGATATCCAATCGGTATAAAATTTCTTTGTTACCGCCTGCGGATTATTTGAGCTGCGTGAAATAAAAATAGAAATACCCGCCCACAGTAAAATCAAAAATCCGATAACAAGCCCGAACCACAAATATGTTCGTTTCATAACAGTATTGTAATATTTATACGTATTTTAGCCAATAGGCGCGAATCTTTGTACCGACATTGATCAGGACGTCATTCTTCACGGATTTTTACACTTCAATCTTTGAAAAGAAATAGCTTCCCAGTCCAAGAAACAAAAGAGTGACCGAGGTGAGCACGACAACATCAAGACCTAATCCATAATGGCTCGTTCCGATAAGAAGACCCCGCAAACCGTCTACTCCGTACGAAAGCGGGTTTATTCCAGCTATAAATGATAAAGCACCCGGCAATCCCACCAAAGGGAAAATTGCTCCGGAAAGGAAAAAATAACGGCATTACCAGAAAGTTAATGATGAGCTGAAAACCGTGCATATCGGTAAGTTTGGAAGCGATCATTGTTCCAAGCGCGGTAAACAAGACGGCAATCATAATCATAATTACTACCGCAAAAGGTACAAGCGCCAATGACACCGGTCTAAATCCTGCCAACAGGGAAATAAGAAACACAATCGCACCCTGCGCAGTAGCAACCGTCGCACCGCCTAACGTCCGCCCAAACATAATTGAAAAACGCGACACCGGTGCTACCAGCGTTTCCTTCAAAAACCCAAATTGTCTGTCCCAAATAACGTCCATTCCGGTAAATATTGCGGTAAAAATAATACTCATAGCAATAATTCCCGGCGCCAAAAACTCAATATAATTCCCCTGCCCGGCTTTTTCAAACACCGTACTAAACCCAAAACCAAGCGAAACCAAAAATAATACCGGCTGAGCAAGCGAACCAAACATCCGAGATTTAGACCTTCCGTAGCGCAACAACTGCCGAATCCATAATACGAAAATTGTTTTCATGCTTTAATTAATTATTTTCTGGCAGTCCACACGCGTCGAGCCATGCGGATATTATCGTTTTTTCCCGCTTCATCATCCCGAATTTTTTTGCCTGTTAATCCAAGGAACGCATCTTCAAGGGTTTTTGTTCCTGTTTTTTCCATAAGGTCGCGAGCGGTTCCCAACGCCACGATTGACCCGTGATCAATAATCGCAATACGGCCGGCAACCCGTTCAGCCTCCTCCATATAGTGCGTCGTAAAAAATACCGTTACACCTTCTGTTATATTTAACTCCTGTAAATACGACCACATGTGATTTCTCGTCTGGGGATCGAGGCCAAGCGTCGGTTCGTCTAAAAATATAATTTTGGGGTGATGCAGTAAGCCTCGCGCTATTTCAAGGCGTCGCTTCATACCGCCTGAAAATTCTTTTACGAATGAATTTTTCCTGTCATACAACTCGACAAATCTGAGCAATTCATCAATACGCGTCTGCCGAATTTCTTTTGGAACATCATACAATAGACCGTGAAAATTCATGTTTTCATATGCGGTCAATTCATCATCAAGACTCGGGTCCTGAAACACAATACCAAACGACCGTCTTACTTCCTCGGGATGCAATATCGGGTCCTTTTCATCCACGCGCATCGTTCCCGATGTGGGATGAAGCAGTGTGGTGAGCATTTTAATCGTCGTCGACTTCCCCGCGCCGTTCGGACCTAAAAATGCAAAAATTTCGCCCTTTTTAACATCAAAACTGACATCTTTCACCGCCTCTATATCTCCAAATGTTTTTGATAAATTATGAACTTCTATACTATTCATGTATGTTAAAATTAATTCCGTTACGATCAAGAACACTTATTACGCGACATATTCTACCGTACTTTTGAAATAGGGCGTCGGATCAATGTAGCCCATAAAACCGTTATTTCCGTTATAATTTTGTGGCCGAAAACCAAAATGCAAATGTGGCGCTTCGGATGCGCTCCCCGTATTACCCGACACGCCGATTATTGAACCCGCCGAAACTTTTTGACCGGGACTCACAATATACGAATCGAGATGCAAATACACACTTTGGTATCCGTTATCATGATTTATGCGAATAAGTTTACCCATAAGTGAATCGTCCTTTGCCTCAAGTATCGTACCGGAAAGTACCGCAAACACGTTTCGCTTATGATCCGCCGGATTTTCGGGAAGAATCGTTCGAAAGTCGAGTCCGTTGTGGCCACCCGGACTTCCGTATGTCTTGTACACATTCGGACGCTCACCAAACCGCTGCGTACAAATGAGACTCGCCAAAGGACCGGTCAAAATTTTACCCAACGCAAATTCTCCGGCGGAAGCTTGAGTTCCCGTCTTTTTCACTCCACCCGACCAAAAAAAGTCTCCGTCCTGAGAAAGATACCATTTCGAATTTCCGGTGATCACTTCGCCGTCATTGACATAGCCTACATAAGAAATACTCTGACCGCTCGCGACTGTTTTTGATATACCGGCTTTCGTCGAGGGTGCGCCTGTTCTAACGTTCAAATTTCCGTCAGCAAACAGTGTTCCTTTTTCCGAGACAAATGAATAATTAATTTGAGCCATAGTTGGTTCCTATTATACTAATATATACTAACCGAGGAAAGCGTAGCGAGAAATTCATTCATTTTTTCAATGTCTTTTAAACGGTTTTGCGGGAGAATGTCCTCCACGGTTTCTATTGCTGTTACCAATGCGTCATTAAATAGCCTTTTACCTCCCGGTGCAATCGCAACAAAACTAACTCGAGCGTCATGCTCCGTAACTTCTCGCTGAATCAAACCAATTTTTTCCATCGGGGCTAGCAGTCTGGTTACACCGGACGCGGTGAGTCCTATTTTTTCGGCCAAATCGATACGACGAAGCCGACCGTTCGTAGCCTCATTTAAATGATATAAAATAATAAAATCATTAAAACCGAGACCATGATGCCCTCCAAGATGTCCGTCAAAACGTCTGGCCATTACGGCATTTACTCGAGCCAACGTGATAAAAAAAGTTAATGATGGATTTGAAGCATTCATGAATTTTTGTAATATTATTAATTGACTAATCAAGTATATAACAAGTGCTTTTACTGTCAAACCAAAATCACTTCCCGTTTTCCACGGGAAGCATCAAATTCTCTATTTCTCCAAATCTAGTACTTCGTCTATGCGAATATTTGAAACAAACTCCGGCACATGGGAAACAAGAATCATTGCCCCTTCATATGCGCTTAATGCCTCGGCAATAAGCGGAATGTGACGAAAATTTATGTGATTGGTCGGCTCGTCCAAAATCAGTAATCCCGGCTTTTGAAGCACGAGACGCGCAAACGCCACCAACCCTTTTTGACCTTCCGATATGCTCCCAATTTTTGTGCGCATTGTTTCCGCATTAATAAGAAAACCTGCGGCAATGGTTCGCATTCGTTCTTCATCATGCTTATCCATAACCGATGACAGCGACTCGTACACGGTATCTTCAAAATTTAATGTTGAAAAATCTTGTCGATAATACCCCACCTTTATACCCGACGTGATTGCCGTTCCGGGTGCCCCTCCGCGAGCCATTGATTCAAGTAGCGTACTTTTGCCGATTCCATTTGGTCCCGCCAATAACAAATGCTGTCCTTTTCGTAAAGTAATATTCGCCTTTCGGGTAACCGCCTTATGATGTTTATTCATTGCCATAAAGGAGCTAATACTTACCACATCCCCCTTCAACTCATCTTGAACGGGAATTTGAAACGGCCGAATGGTTCTATCTTCACGACGAACATCAACCATTTCTTCTTCGAGCTCCTCCGCCTTCGTTCGCATACGTTTGGCGACCAAGCGCATTTGTCCGCCTTTGTGCGCAAAAAAGTTCGCCTTGTCTTTATTTTCCTGAATTTCTTTCGCTAACTGGGCATTTTTTCGATTTTCCTTTTCAATTCTCGCCGAAATATCCTTCACCACGTCAAAATAGTTTCCCGAATATTGCTCTACCTTTCGGGTATGAACATCAAGATACAACACGCCGTCCGTAAAGGCATTCAAAAAATCGGCGTCGTGGGAAATAACAATAACCGTCTTTTTATAATTAATTAAAAATTGAGTCAAATGAGCAATTCCCTCCTTATCCAAATTGTTTGTCGGCTCGTCTAAGAGCAACAAATCCGGATCCTGAATAAGCGCGGAGGCCAAAAGAAGCCTTGCTTGTTGGCCGCCGGAAAACGTTTTTACAATTCTGTCATGTGGTGCCTTAAGATTTACCACCTCAAGAACCGCATCAATACGGGGATCAATATCATATACTTTTTCGGAAAAACATTTCATGAAAAATTCCCGAACAGTAAGCGTTAAATTTTCGCGCGGAATAACCTGATGAGATAATGCAATCGAAAGTCCCGGCACCTTATGCATGTGTCCCGACTCAAGATGTAAACTTTCTGTAATGATATGAAAAATTGTACTTTTGCCCGCACCGTTCTGTCCCATGAACGTAATTTTTGTTCCGCGACGAACAGAAAAATCAACCTGATCTAAAATCGGTTTTGTTTGACTATATTCAAAAGAAGCTTCTTCAAATGATAATATGCTATCTTGTTTTGCCATAAAAAATTGCAACGCGAAATACGGAATTTTGTCATAAAAAAAGTCCGTCCGAAGACGGACCTTTTTTATTGTCG
>CAJBMK010000076.1 GCA_903954165.1 uncultured bacterium
GCTGCAAAATATAACTCTATTTTACCGGGCTCATAACGTCTTATTCCGCCGGGATTTTGCCAAAACGATTTAGACGTCTCTTTTACCCACGTCGGATACACCAACGAAGCATCATAATCTATCTCGAGCACATCACCATCACCGGGACACACATCATTATCGGAATCAGCCATAATAATTTCCTTTCTGTAAAAAATGAACTCACTGTTTCGTTATTTATAGCCCCATATTTTCATTAAGTCAACCCGAAACTAAATTCGCCGTTACGCTTTTCTCATAAAGAGCGGAACTGAAAGCGCCTTACCTTCGCGAATAGCCGTTTTTATTTTTTCCGCCGTATCCGGCAAGAAAATCTCCAAAAGATTGGCAATCGTAAATACAGACGCCAAAAGATGAGCAACATCGGCTTCCGCTCCTTCTTTATCAATCTTTATTTTTTTAAACGGCTCATTCTTTTGAACAAACGCGTCCGCCTCCCCTATCATTTTCCAAATTTCATCGAGAGCGCGATCGAGACGATATGTATCAAGAGATTCGCGAATTATCGGATAATTATTAATGTGATTTTCCGTGTCTCCGGCGCCAAGAAGCGCTTCCGGAATTCGCACTCCGTATGTTTCAGCCATTTTGAGCACCCGACTGACCAAATTTCCGAGACCGTTGGCAAGATTTGCATTATATGAAGCCTTAAATTTTTCCATCGTAAATTCACTATCCTCAAACGGATGAATTTCCCGAGCCATATAATAGCGGAGAACGTCTTTGTCGTATTCTTTCAGAATCTCAGTCGGCTCAATAGTATTCCCCAAACTCTTGGACATTTTCACCCCGCCGGCTCCGGTAATAAACCCGTCAATAACTATCTGCTTCGAATTGGGCAAACCGACAGCGCAGAGCATTGCCTGCCACATCGCCGCCTGCTGTCGAAGATTATCTTTACCGCAATACTGAATCATTCCGCCCGTATCAATAGCAAAACGATTGAACTTTTTCATGTCGGTCGGCCAGCCGATTGCTGAAATGTAATTGACCAATGCGTCAAACCAGACGTACATAACATGCTCCGCATCATCAGGCACGGCTATACCCCAAGACATTTTGGACACCAGACGGGAAATACTAAAATCGTCAAGACCGCGCTCCACAAAAGCACGAATCTCGTTTTGACGCGACGGTGGAACGACAAAATCAGGATTGGCCGAATATAAATCGAGAAGCTGTTTCTGAAACTTTGAAAAAGCAAAGAAATAATTTTCTTCCGAGATGCGTTCCAATTCCATATTTGGATGGAGTGGACACATCCCTTCCGTCAATTCCGATTCGGTCTTTTCTAATTCGCACCCAATGCAGTACTTTACCGAATAATTCTTTTTGTAAATAAAACCCCGTTCCTTGCACTGCCGCCAAAATTCCTGTGCGGCGGCAACATGGTGCGTGTCGGTCGTTCGAATAAAATTAATATCGGACGAAAGACCAAGCATACCGCCGAGCGCTTTAAACTTTTCGGCATACTGATCAACGTATGATTGCGTCGAAACACCGGCTTCTTGCGCTTTCTGTTGAATTTTTGCCCCATGTTCGTCTGTGCCTGTATTAAAGAAAACATCAAAACCCTGAGATTGTTTATACCTGGCAATCATGTCCGCACGAATAATCTCCAAAGCAAATCCGATATGCGGATTGGAGTTAACGTACGGCAGTGTGGTGGTAATATAAAATGGTTTTTTCATGAGAAAAGATGAGAAATAATAAACGCGATTGAAACGGGAAACCGCAGGGACGGTTTCCCTATCGCATGACCATGTCTTCGCTCATTCTCTTGCGCTTTTGCAAATCGTCAAAATATTCCATAAGCGTTGTGGTAAGAGGAACCGAAAGCACCAATCCGAGAAATCCGGCTAATTTCCAACCTATTATAAGAGCGAGAATAACCAAAATAGGAGGAACGCCGACAATTTTTTTGACGACCAACGGGTACAGCAGGTGATTTTCAAATTGATGAATAACGAGATATATTGCAATCGCAATCAGAGCCAGATTTGCACCTCCGCCCATATAGGCCGTTGCAATAGCGGGAATAGAAGCGAGGATAGGACCGAAAAGAGGAATGGTTTCGAAAAGTGCGGCAATAACTCCGAGAAAGAGAGCATTTTTGATGCCGAAAACCAGAAGCAGAAGGTAAATAAAAAGACCGATAAAGAACGCCAGAAAAAGCTGGCCTTGCATCCATCGGCCGATTTTGGCCTGAGACCGTTTCCACAAATCAATAACATATTTCTCATGCTTGAGAGGCGTCACGACGCGTAAAAAATCAGCAATACCGTCTTCCTGAACCGCGAAATAAAAAGACAAAACAATAATCAAAATAAAGGAGAGCGCCCCGCCGAAAACGGTACTTACCGTATCCAAAAAACCGGAAGAAACATTCGAAAGGGATTCGTTAATCTTATCAATGATTTCCTTTGTTGAAGAATTATTTAAAGTAGAGGCAACCTTTTGTGTTTCGGCCACGTTCATAGACAGCGTCTGAACAGCAGCCTTTGAATTATCGACGGTTGTCGCGCCCATATCGCCTCCCCACCACCCGTTCACCTTATCAATGTATGTCGGAACAACAGAAAGAAAACTTGACGTTTCCTGAAGAAATGAAGGGATAAAAAAGAAAAATACGCCAAACACCATAAGAACGAGAGAAACATATGTCGCCACCACCGCCACAACACGCTGAATTCGAAATTTTCCAAGCCAGACGATGAGCGGTTCGATTGATGACGCAATTACCACGGACGTGAGCACCACCATAACAATATCCCTAATATAAAAAAGAGAAATGAACAAAAGGATGGTGAGTAATATTTTCCACACCGAGCCGGCCGATATATTTATATGTATTTTTGTATCTTCTTTCATTCGCTTTATCATAGAACACTATTCACGATAATTCAACCCGAAAAACAGATACTCCTTTGTGGCTTATATCACAAGTAATGACGCCATATCTTTTTCTCGTGCCGTATCAATATTCCCAATAACCGCCAGGTTGACATGCTGTGTTACAAAAATATCGTTCGCCATTTTTTGAATTGCTTCACCGCTGACTTTTTGGATTTCTTTTGCATACTCGTCCGGCGTCACAATTTCCCGTTTAAACAATTCCTGAAATCCGAAATAATCCGCAATAGAATCCGACGCTTCCAGACCAAGATACATTTGACCGGTCAGATAATCTTTTGTTCTCTGAAGTTCTTCATTCGGAACAATCGCATCTTTTAGGCGTTTCATTTCACCAAGCAAAACCGAAACAACCTCCGGCAAACGGTTTACATCAACACCGGCGGAAATATCAAAAAAACCGTGATCGCTAAAGGCATTATTCCCCGCGTTAATATAATATGTCGCACCCATTTCCTCACGAAGCTTTTGAAACAAACGCGAGCTCATTCCTCCGCCGAGAAGTGCGGCAAGTACGGAAAGAACACGATTTTTTTCCCGTTCAATCAGCGGATATGTTCGCACTCCGAGCACCATATGCGTTTGGTCTGTTTTTTTGTACTCAATGGACGCAACGGGCGCATTCTGGATATCAATAGTTTTTTCTTTTCCCTCCGATCCAGACTGATTCATGGAGCCAAACACCTCGCTAATCCGCTTCGAAACGATTTCTTCATCTATATTTCCCGACACCACCACCGTAGTTTTTGACGCGCTATAGTGTTTATTTTTATAGGCAACAAAATGGTCACGATTAAAAGACCGAACTCCCTCTTTTGTCCCCGCAATCGGCCACCCTGCCGACTGGTCTCCATAGAGAAGCGTCTGAAAATTCTCCTGCACCTGTTTCTGAGGCAAATCCTGATACATGTTTATCTCCTCTACAATGACCCCTTTTTCCTTTTCAATCTCGGCCGATTCAAACACCGAATTCAAATAAATATCCGAAACGACGTCCAAAATCTTTTCAAAATGACGTTTATCCGACTTGGCGTAATAACCGGTATATTCTTGAGCCGTAAACGCATTGTATGTCGCGCCAATACCGTCCAATTCACGCGAAATATCCAAGGCTTTCGGCCGTTTAACCGTCCCCTTAAAACACATGTGCTCAAGGAAGTGCGATAAGCCGTTTATCTCTTTTGTCTCATATTCCGAGCCTGCTTCGACCAAAACCAAAACCGTGACTGTGGGATTATCTTTCATTGGCACCGTAATCAGTCGAAGACCGTTCTCCAAAATATGTTTATGAAATTGCATAAGAAGAGTGTAGCAGATATTGAGTTTAGAAAAAAGCCGTTCGCACTGATGCGAACGGCTTCACCATAAAAACTTAAACCACCTCACTTCACCAGACCCAAATCAATAACCAATGATTTCGGGTCAACATCTTTTGCGGGAATCGCCGGAAAATATTTTCCATCCTTCTGTATCAACTGAAACTGCTTATCATCCATCGGGGGATCAAAGAAAAAATCTTCTTTCTTAATTTCGGTAACCTCCCGATTTTTCTTGTTCCGGAGCGTATAAATAGCAACCTCTTTCCCACCCTTCCTATTCACCGCAAAAAGTTCGTAAGCCCCCTCAATCAATTTAAGCGGCGACGCTTCCGTCTTTTTTTTCACCTCCGCCACACGAATGGGCGGCAACTTGAATTTACTTTCGTAAATCCTGGTCCATTCGACCATATCATTCTTTATGACGAGGGTTGACGGTTCGGAATCGCCGTCGATGCGAACCGCACTGAGTGGCTGACCGCCATCGACACCGACCACTTTATTCAAACGTCCATCCGCTCCGATGTAGAAATCCGCTACCGAATTTCCAATCTTGTCGGCGAGTTTAATGACCGTCACATCCTTGCCGTCCTCGTCTTTTTGAATAACAACCTCCTGAATAGCCGAGATTTTTATTCGCGAGGTCAAACTTTCCGCCCCGCTTATCGCACTCGAAAGAGTCAACATTACCAACACCGCCATACGAGCAATTTTCATACTGCTATCTTTTTTCCTTTCAATGAAACAAATTTGTGTACCGGTCGCAAATCGTAAAAACCACCTGGTCTTGAAAACTTACAACGTCGCACATTTGTACCCCAATTGAATAGATTCAACTGTTTTGTACTTTCAGTGGCCATTTTGCCATGAAGTGTGAAAAAGTCAAGAAATGTCGAGGGAGAGGTTAGTAATTAGCCACTGGCCATTAGTGGAAAAAGGCATAGAAAAACCCGCGGATTGTTATATCCGCGGGTTTGGTGGAGTAATTTGTTTTTTCTTCCTATAGACAGGAAACAGTCGAGATCTTCTCCACCAAAGAACTAAATGTTGGGTGCAAACCTCACCTCTCTTCGCAATAGGCGAAAACTTTCTTCACTTGCACCCTCCCCGCTTTGGGGGAAATTAGTTTGTATCGAAATTATTTTTCCGGACAAGGCTGATTGTTTGGATAAATAATTTGATATTGTAAAGGTTGGTGGGGGGGGGTGAAACCAATTCGCTCTTCTTGGAACAAGTCACAAGAAAACTCTCGCCTCTTCTCCTCCCCTTCTCTATCCCCATTGAGGGACAAAGAAAGGGAGGCGAGGAAATCCGGCTTTTCTTCGATTTTTTGATCGAAAATAGTTGGCTGTTCCTCGCCTGTACTTCCCTGGGGGAATACATTACATTATTTCAGAAGTTTGTCAAGAAGAACCCCGGCCTGCGTAGTCGCGGGCCGGGGGTTCGGGGTTCGTTAGATTTTGAGAACTGAGAGTAGGTCGGCGAGGGCTACGCGGTCTTGTTTGCCGGTGTCGCGATTACGGACAGTCACGCCAGTGTCTTTTTCGATGGTGTCAAAGTCGATGGTGACACAATACGGGGTGCCGATTTCGTCCTGTCGACGGTAGCGTTTGCCGATATTGCCGTTGTCGTCAAACTCGACGGCACCGAGAGACTTGCGGAGCATGGCGTAGACTTCCCGAGCTTTATCCACCAGAACCGGCTTGTTTTTGAGGAGCGGAAAGACAGCAACCTTGACCGGAGCGACCTTGGGCGAAAACTTCATATAGACACGCTTCTCCCCGCCCATTTCATCTTCAGTATAGGCATCGGAAAGAACGGCCAAGACAGTACGGCCGAGACCGAATGACGGCTCGATACAGTGCGGAATAAATTTTTCTTTTGTTTCCTCATCGAGATACGAAAGCTCAACACCACTCGAATCACTGTGACGTTTCAAATCATAATCGGTTCGATAAGCTAAACCGTACAGTTCGGACTGACCAAACGGAAAATCAAACTCGAAATCAATCGTTCGCTTGGAATAGAAGGCGCGATCTTCATCGGATATTTCGTGCTCGTGGACATGAGCACTATTGAGCCCCACGTCTTCCGTATAGGCCAACATTTCCTTTCGGAATTGTTCAAACGCTCCCTGCCATTCGGTCGGCTTAACCAAATACTCTATTTCCATCTGCTCCAATTCACGGACACGGAAGATGAAGTCGCGCGGAGCAATTTCATTGCGGAAGGCCTTACCGATTTGGGCCATACCAAACGGAAGCTTCGGATGAAAGGCATCAATGATATTTTTGTAATTGACGAACATGCCCTGAGCCGTTTCCGGACGAAGATAGGAAATGGAATTTTCGTCTTCAGAAGCGCCCACGTTTGTCTTGAACATCATGTTAAACTGCTTGGCCTTGTCGAGCTCGCCTTTACATTCCGGACAGCGGATTTTCTTGTCGGCAATAGCGGAGTCAATTTCGGGAAGACCGGTCGGAATCGATTGTAGCGCCTGACTCGGATTCTCTTTGTTGAAGCGTTCGAGAAGGTGGTCACCGCGGAAACGCTTTTTGCATTTCTTGCACGAAACCAAGGGATCGGAGAAACCGCCGACATGGCCGGTAGCTTTCCATACGTTCTGGTTCATCAAAATAGCCGCATCCATGCCGTACATATCTTCGCGGTCATCTACGAAGCGCTTCCACCAGAGATTCTGAATATTTTGTTTGAGCGTGACGCCGTACGGACCGTAATCCCATGTGCCGGCCAGACCGCCGTATATTTCTGAGCCTTGAAAAATAAAGCCGCGACGTTTGCAAAGCGAGATAATCGCCTCCATAACGTCGGTTTTCTTCGGTTGTGCATTTTGTTCCATGGGTTTTATCTTACCGCAGAGACGGGAAAAAACAAAATGCCCCGCCGTACTCGGCGGGGCATTTTGCGATACTTATTTTACAACATCTCCGTCCCCTTCTTTGAACTGAGGTTCGGAACTCATACGCGTTGTAAGCGGACCCCGTCCGCTTACCGACAGTCGGGCGCCCGTATACGCATCATCCGCCGTGGCTCTCGATATATCAAGTAACTGAATAGGCTCGCCAATCTGACTCAGACTTGGCGTAACGGCAACCTGAAATGAAACTTCTTTGGCCGGCGTTCCATACCCCGTGCCCGATTTTACATTTCCCGCATTCCACGTAATCTCTCCGCCAATCGGGTTATATTGAATATCACTCCCCTCAGGACTGACCTTATCAAGCCATTGAATATTCGAAGGCAGGACCGCGATGACTTTGCCGTTTTGGACATCATTCACCGAATTCACGAGGCCCCAGACAATAGTGTACGTCGATTCCTGATCAACTTTCGGAGGAATCGGGCCGGTATTTGTAAACGGACCGGTATTCCGCAATACTCGAGCATTCAAACCCAAATCGGACGCCAGCCTAATTTTCTTCGAAACGGTTGACACCACATCCTCAGGTACGTTTGAATCATTAAGCCGTTTCCCGTGAACAGAAATGTCTATTTGCATCTCCGGATTTTTAACAAGCGGACTTTTTGAGGTGCTTATTGTTTTGAGGGAAAATGAAAGAGAACCGTTTTGGCCGGGACGAACTACTTTGAAATCCTGATTGCGATACTGATCCCAAACAATCGTACTGTCGCCGGAACGATAGAAACCATTTTGCGTACTCACCGTCGCTTTTTCGTATATACTGCCTGTTATTTTTGCTTCGATTTGTACATTGGTAATATTATTTGCAATATTACTATTCCACTCTATCGTGCCTTGTATGGACTTTCCGCCCGGCACCGATACTTCTTTTGAAGCGTTATTGTCAATGGAAAAATCAACACCAATAAAAGGCTTTTTTAATAAAACTTGCGTTGCAGAAGAAATAAACGCCGTTCCCATTATTTTTTCGTCTTTTGGACTCTCTATCCCCGAAGCAAAACGAAACACCCGAACCTCCTCGTCCTGCCCTTCCAGCTTTCCTTTTATCGTAATGGTTTTTTTGGCTTTTGGTTTTAAATCGCCGATACTCCATGTATCGTTTCCGAAAGACGTACTTGGCGATGCGGACAGAAACGTAAAACCAAACGGGTATTCGGCCTTAAGCAAAATATTCTGCATGATTGCGTTTGAGTTTGAACTCACATCAACAGAAAGCGTTATTTCCTGATTTGAATTTACTTCTTTGAGCGACCGAACCACCATAGTAATCGGCGACGACGTAATTGAAACGTCATAATCCTTGCGTTTATACAGCACCGCGTTGGAATCCTTTACCCGATATTCGACAGAAATGGATATTATTTTCCGCGACCCTTCTTCTCCAAACAGAATAGCCGACGTTTTCAAAGAAGTCTGCCCGCCCGCCACAATATTCTCTACCGGATCTCGCGTGCGCTTCAATTCGGTGCCCAAATCGCCGGTTTTTCTGGTGCCGTCCGGATATTCAACCAAAAGCGACACGTTGCGCAAATCGGTATTATTTTTGTTTTCAATATTAATCGTCAGCGGAAGGTCCTGCCCGCCACCGATGGAAATCGGGCCTTCAACCACAATATTAACGTTATCGGACGTAATGATATTTCTGCCGTTGAAAAAAATATAAAACGCAATACCGATTGAGGCAAAAAGGAACATGACGGACACGTACAACATTTTTTTCAAGAAAGACATTCTTCCTCCGGACGACGGCGCGGGCTGGTTTTTCGAGGATGTCTGCTTTCCGCCGTTCCAATCTCCTTCCACATTAACGCGATGCTGTCTAAATTTAAGACGCATATCATCAACCGCCGGACGATACGCCGAACGGGAATACAAACTCTGTTCAACTTCATTAATAGGGTCGCGCTCGTTTTCTTCTTGAGGTTTAATTACATTCATAGACCAGAAAATTATACCACGACCACGGGTTTATGCGCATCTACAAGTGTGATTCAAGCAGAGCCTTGTTGATATGGGCAAACGCAACCTTGCGCACGCCGTGCATTTTCTTTAGCACATCGAGCGACCAGTCGCTTGAGCGATAAAAATGATCCAATTCGTCGGCTTCACCAATGTACCCCAAGCAATATAAAACACGAAGAACGAGAATCGCTTCGGCACTGCGCGCATCTTCACCGAAAAAACGCTCGCGAATAAAATAGGCAATTCCTTCGGCCAGGACATCAAACATCTTTTCGTTTTTTTCTTCTTCGGGGACAAGGCGGTCTATCAAAGCGAACACTCGCGCAATAATGCGAATTTTTTCCCGTTCTCCGCGTCCGGAAAAAAGGTAATATATATTTTCCACCGGTTTTGCGGACGTTAAACGCCAATCGCCTTTCCCCCGAACCAGGGAGAATTCTGAAAACTCAAAATCCAGAAGACCGACATTCAACTTGGACCGGGACAAACGAACACTGGTCGCGACGGCGCGGACGCGACCAAGTTCGCGGGTAAAAATATCAAAACGCCGATTAGCCTCGCCCACCGCGGTACTTTTTAAAACATAGCCGACAGTCTGATAGAGATGATACATACGCAATAACTAAAGCGCTTTCGCCAAACGAAAAACAATATCACGAACCGACGGAAGCTCCGACACCCCGTCACGGGTACGGAAATGCCCCTTATTACTTTCCAAAAGCGTTTCAGCAGCCAGGGAGCGGGCAAAATCAAGAGACGCGCCCAGCGGTACCCGACGGTCATTATCCGACATAATAACAAAAAATTTACCCGGCGAATGACTGACAATACGACCGAAGTCAAACACTCGAGACACAAACGGTTCAATAAGTTCCCGGCCAAGACTGGTGGCAAAACCGGCCACAAAAATAGCGCCGCCGATTTCCACATCTTCGGGCAAACGTTCAAGATACGACGCGATAGCGGGACACCCAAGACTGTGCCCCACGAAAATAGTGTGCTTGTCGGGAGTACCAACCGCATTTTTAATTTCCCCAACCCACTCTTCCGGCTTCGGCATCTCGGGTTCCGGCATAACGGGTACAATCACCTCAAAGCCGGCCGTTTCAAGCTCCGTTCGTAGCCACGGAAACCAATTCATGTCGGGCGACGCCTTCAATCCGTGGATTAAAACTACTCTCCATTTTTGTTGCATGGGAATATTTTATCACACAAAAAGAGTGTGGAAAAAATAACGACACAAACTAAAAATCCCCGCCGTACTCGGCGGGGATTTTGTGTTCCCTATTTTTGAATTATTACCGCAAACTTCATTTCTCCCGCCATAATCGTTTCGCCTTCGTTCATTTCAAATACCACATCCTTCAAACCGGCGGTGCGAGAAACCTCATCTTTATATTTTTCAACAAACGCCCGCCCGACGGAATCGGTTCCGACTAAAAGCGAGACCGTATCGCCAACCGAAAGTTTGGCGTTTTTGCGCATTTCCTGCAGTCCGCGAATAAAGTCGCGCACATTTCCCTCTTCCTGTAATTCCGGCGTAATAACCGTATCGAGCAAAACCTCAGTCGCAAGCGTCGGTACTTTTTGAACACGCTTCACATTAACCTCGTCTTGAATAAGCAGGAGTAAATCTTTTGACGTATCCGGATCAAATATCATACTCTTCACCTGGAGTTCGGCGAGCGGTTGGCGAACCTTAATTCCTGTTTTGGCCCGAACTTCAAGACCTAGCGAAACTATTTTTCGAACAGCTTCCATGTGCTCAATCAAAAGAGTATTTTTGTCGGTCGCTTCAGCAACCGGCCACGATTCCAAATGAACACTTTCGACATCTTCAGCCACACGAAGTTTTAAATACAAATCCTCGGCGGTAAAGGGCATAAACGGTGCCATCAGTTTGGCAAACGTTTTCAAAGTAAAATACAAAGTGTTCAGGGCGTTATTTTTATCCTTCCGGTCATCTCCCTTGAATCGGTCTCGGGAACGGCGCAAATACCAAGTCGACAAATCGTCCACGAATAAAGCAATCGGTCGGGCGGCGCGGTCCAGTTCGTATCGCTCCATGGCTCCGGTAATTTCTTCGGTCAATTCATGCAACCGAGCCAAAATCCAGCGGTCGAGAACGTGGACGCTTGTCGGATGACTATTGGTCGGCGTAAAACCTTCCGTATACATAGCGAAAAAGGAGTACACGTTCCCCAGACGCATCAATACTTTTTTTACAATTTCATCCACACCCTTCTCCGAAAAGTTCATATCCTGTGCCTCCACCGCCGGCGAAGACAATAGGAAATAACGCAGAGCGTCAGCTCCGAACTTGTTAATAACATCCATCGGGTCGGGGTAATTTTTCAGGCGTTTTGACATTTTCTGTCCGTCTTCAGTTTGAATGGTACCGTTCACAATAACGTTCTTGTACGATGACTCACCGAAAAGGGCAACAGAGAGAACAAGCATTGAATAAAACCATCCGCGTGTTTGGTCCAAACCTTCGCCGATAAATTCCGCGGGAAAACCTTTTCCTTTTGCGGGGTCAAACTTGTCGGTATTCTCAAACGGATAGTGCCATTGCCCATACGGCATCGAACCGGATTCAAACCAGCAGTCAAACAATTCGGGAATACGCTTTACTTCCCCGCCACACGGACAAGCGAGAGTCACGTCATCAATATACGGACGATGGAAATCAACTTCATAATTATCATTGTGAGGCAACGGAGCAAAATCGAGCGGTTCAGCCTCGGCATTGCTGAGATAGGCGCCGGTTTTTTCAAACACAGCAACCGTCTTCGCTGTATCCATTCCGGCAGCCAAAGCAAACATAAGCCAGCTTGGACCGTCATGGGACACAATCAATATGTTTTTGCCCGCATATTTCTTGTCGATATCATATATAAAATCACCGACACGTCGCCTGATTTCGGTGTAGGTTTCTGCACCTTCCGGAGCTTTTTCGAAACGCTCGGCCAAATTTTTCCAGAAGCCATGATACTCATCGACTTTTTTACCGTCAAAAATCCCAGTCCCGACTTCACGGAGACGGTCGTCGAAAATAATATCCTTCGGATTGATGCCGATTTTCTCGGCCACAATTTCCGCAGTCTCTCTTGTGCGAACGAACGGCGACGAAATAATTAAATCAATTTTCTTGCCGACAAGCGCTTCGGCAGTGGCCCCAACCTGTCCCTTTCCCTTCTCGGTCAAATGATGCGGAAATTCCGCTCGAGAACTACACACATGAAGCACGTTGTTTTCCGCCTCACCGTGACGCATGACCAAAAAGGAGTTCTCGCTCTTGGTCATCTGCCGAATATCGGCGAGAGAGCCGGCCACATGCTTCACATCGTGACATTTGTGACACTTCCAAACCGGCATCGGCGCTCCCCAATAACGCGAACGGGAAATTGCCCAATCCGGAGCACCCTCGAGAATCTTACCGAAACGGCCGTCGCGCATTTCGGCCGGCACCCAATTTGATTTCTTGTTAACCTCAATCAGTTGATCTTTAATTTTTGAAACAGCCACAAACCACGACGACGCCGCGTAATTCAAAAGCGGCGTATCGCATCGCCAACAGTGCGGATAAGAATGGGTAAATTTTTCCTTTGAGAACAGCGCACCGCGAGCTGCCAAATTTTTCAAAACTTCAATATCGGCTTCCTGCGGATTTTCCTTCGGCTTAACCAAACGACCCGCAAATTCAGCGACCGCATCTTTGAATCGTCCGTCGTGTCCGACATGTTGAACAAACGGCAATTTTTCTTTCGTGCCAAGTTTCATATCATCCTCACCAAATGCCGGCGCAATATGAACCACCCCCGTACCGTCCGTCGTCGTTACAAAATCAGCTCCATAAATTTTCCAGCCGTTATCGCGATGTTTCAGCCCTTCATCTTTGGCGTAATAATCAAATAACGGTTCATACGATGCGCCGACCAATTTCGAACCGACAATGATCGAGAGTTTTTTGAATTCTTTATCCTTGAATACCTTTGGGATTAATTCCTCAGCTACCACAAAAATTCCGTCCGCGGTTTCAACAACACCATACACAATCTCCGGATTAACGGCCAAGGCTACATTTCCGGGCAATGTCCACGGAGTCGTTGTCCATGCCAACACACACGTTCCCTCGGGCAGACCGATTTTCCCCGCGTCTTTCAACTTGAATTTTGCCGTGACGGAAATATCGGCAACATCTTTATACCCCTGAGCCACCTCAAAATTCGAAAGAGTGGTGCCACAGTGCGGACAAAGGTGCATTGCTTTGAAGCCTTCGTAAATGAGGCCTTTATCGAAAAGAGTTTTGAACACCCACCAAATCGATTCGGTAAAAGACGAATCCATGGTTTTGTAATCGTGTTCCATATCCACAAACCGCCCCATGCGCGGAATAACTTCCCTCCACACCGAGGCAAAAGTCATGATGCTATCGCGCGCTTTTTCATTAAAAATTTTAACACCTATGGCCTCGATATCTTTTTTCCCTTTAAGACCCAATTCCTTTTCAACAATGTTTTCAACGGGAAGGCCGTGACAATCCCACCCCCACTTTCGGGGCACATGAAAACCCCGCATGGTTTTAAAACGAGGAATAGCGTCCTTCATTGTTCCCGCCAAAAGATGCCCAAAATGAGGCGTTCCGGTGGCAAACGGCGGACCGTCGTAGAAAACATATTCGCCCTTCGGCGATTCTTTACTCAAAGTTTTTTCGAAAATTTGCCGTTCGTTCCAGAAAGCGAGAATCTCTTCTTCCCGAAGCGCAATAATGCTTTTTACAACCGGCAATTTTTCGGTCGGAGGGTTTGTTACCGTTTTTTCTATTTTTTCTTTATGTGTGGCCATATTTTTGAAACTAATGAAACTATTCTAGCATTTTATGTTTTTCTTTACAAAAAAGTGAAATCGAGGTAAAAATATGCAAACGATCTTTTCAAGAAGGACGATACATGACCAAACGCATACAAACAAAAAAACTCGCATCGACAGAACCCCACGGAAACAACATGTTTGACATCGCCGTTCAAAATATTGTGGCCGTCAAACGGAAAAAAGAAGACGACGCGGAACACCTTCGAAAAACCGCGCTGGAGGAAACCCGGCAACGGGAAATTCGAATACGCGAGCTCGCGAAAAACGTTACCAATGAAGTTTGCTTGCTCCGGCGTAAATCTTCCAAATTCAACAACATGTTGAATGTTGTTGGAGAAAAATGGAACCACCTCGTACGGATTAATGAATCCGGCGAGCGCCACGGACTATTGCTGTCTGAAAACGATACGGAAAACGGAAACAACAGCATTATCCTTGCGTTTGATCCGACGGAAATCATTGTCTGTCCCGTCGAAATCGAAAGCGGAGAATTAACGGCGAATCCGTTCGCGATTTTCAATCTTTCGGCAAAAACAGAATCGATATTGAAGGATTTGATGGATCACAACCATTTAATGGAGACAACCATCGAAGCAGCCGGTCTTGATTTAGTCGGTTAAAACCGACACGGTATCAATACCACAAAACCCTTCCGAAACGGAAGGGTTTTTCTATACTTATTTTTAAAAACGATATCTACATCTTCTCCGGCGCCTTGATACCGAGAACCGAGAGTCCATTGTGAAGAACTGTCGCCACGGCACGGGCGATAGATACGCGATACGGTGATTCGGGAATATCCGTACCCACAATTTTCGTTTTTGCGTAATAGCTATTCCACTCGCCAGCAAGCTCAATCAAATAAGACACAACGCGGTGCGGAGCAAACTCCACCGAGGCCAATTCAACCACTTCAGGAAAACGAACAAGTAATCGTTCAATTGTCTGCGGAACATCCGTCGCGCCTGTTGCTCGGGACACAATTCCCTGCTCATTGGCTTTTGACACGATTGATTTTGCCCGTGCGTATGAATACTGAAGATACGGACCGGAATCACCCTCGAAGGAAATTGATTTGTTGAAATCGTAAATAATATCGCCACCGAGAGATTGTTTCAAAATAGAATACTTCACGGCTCCGATACCGACGGCTTCGGCAATGTCTTTTTTGGTATTTTCATCATACCCGCGCTCTGTAATCTTCTCGGCCACCAATTCTTCGGCGTCATCAATCAAACTCTCGCCGGTAATGACATTGCCTTTTCGCGAAGACATTTTTCCCGATTCAAAACGCATCATACCGTGTCCGACGTGCTTCATCTTTTTTGCCAATTCGGGGAAAATAAAACCGACAGCCGCTTTAACTACTTTGAAATAATCATTCTGTTCGTTGGCGGTCACCACAATAGAAAGGGTGTGGTTCGGCACGAGCTCGCTCTTCTTTTTTACCAAGCCGACGTCCTTGCATTCATAGGTTGGAATACCCTGAGAGCTAATGAAAACGCGCGTATGCAGACCAACCTTCTCGCCTTTGAACACAACAGCTCCGTCGCTTTCCTCAAATATTCCTTTTTTCAAAAACTCCCGCACGATTCGCTCGCCCTCGGCCACCACCGACGATTCGGGAACAAAATAATCAAACGACGTCCCAAGTCTGGCGTACACCTCGTCGAAGTGAGCCATACTCCATGACTTCCCTTTTTCGTAGAATGCGTTAATCTCGGCATCCGAATGATCGAATACTTTTTTGTTTATGATTTTTATTTCCTCCGTCGCCTTCGGATCGTCTTCGTACTTTTGAGAACCGAGCACATAGGACTTACCGAGATAGGCAATCTTTTCGGCTAGCGGTGCGTCATCTTTCGGAAATTCAGCGCGAGCTTGAAAAATTCCCCACATCGTCTTGGCTACATGAAGACCAATGTCTCCCTGATAACACAAACGCTTCAGCGTGGCGCCGTTCCATTCCAAAATTCGAGACAACGCTTCACCGATTGCGTTCGACATCAGGTGACCGATATGAAACTCCTTGAACGGATTCGGGTCGGTATAATCAATCAGAACGACTTCATTTTTGAGCGACTCTCCCCGACCAAAACGCTCTCCCTCGGCAATAACCGTTCCGACTCCCGCAGTAAAATAGCTCGGGGAAATATAAAAATTGATGAAACCGGGGCCGGCGATTTCAATTTTCTCGATGGAAACCGGCTTGAGGTCGCGAATAGCGGAAACAATTTTTTCGGCCAATGCGCGCGGATTGGTTTTGGCTTCTTTGGCCAAAGATAATGCAATACTGGTGGCATAATCGCCGTGAATCATCTCGCCCGGATGTTCAAGAACAATCGGTTTTTGAGGCAAGCCAAGCGATTGGACCGCGTCAGCAATATATTTCTCTATTTCTTGTTTTATGGTCATATAGTTACTCAAATCTACAATAAAATATCCAAAATGAAAACCCTCCTACTTCCCCGTACTGCCAAACCCTTTTTCTCCGCGCTCGCTTGAATTAAGAATATCCGTTTCCATAATGTCGGCACATTCGATTTTCTGAATGACCATCTGCGCGACTTTGTGATTTTTTTCGAAAGTATATGGCTCCGTTCCCAGATTAATCATACCAACCTTCACCTCACCCCGAAATCCCGAATCAATTACTCCGCCCAGTGTTTTCAATCCGAAATTATGAGACAACCCGCTCTTATCCCAGACAAGTCCGGCATATCCTTCCGGTATTTCAATCTGAATTCCGACGGGAATAGACTTGCGTTCGTTTGGTTTTATGATTACCTGCTCCGACGCGTACAAATCAAACGCTGCGTCTCCGTGATGAGAATAGTTCGGTAACGGCGCTTCTTTGTTTAACCGCCGAATACGCAGTGGAATTTGTTTCATGGAGCCAGTATAGCAAATGAAAGAATTGTGCGCACGAAAACAGGCCCCCGTTTTTGTTGCAAAAACGGGGGCTGGTTCTTATCCATTATTTATTTCATCCGAAGCACTTCATCAATCTTCCGGGCAATCTTTACGAAATCTTTTTCTTTCTTTCCTTTCGTCGTTTCCTCGGCCGTTCCCAACCGAATTCCCGACGGATCAGCCGGCGGACGAGTATCAAACGGAATGGCGTTTTTGTTTACAATAATTCCGGCCTTTTCCAACCTGTCGCTCGCTTCCTTTCCGCCAATTCCCTTACCGCCAAGCCAAACATCCATAAGAATAAGATGCGTGTCGGTACCGCCTGAGACAATTCTCCAGCCAAGTTTCATAAGTTCGTCGGAAAAAGCCTTGGTATTTTTTACAATCTGACCGGCGTATTTTCGGTACGCTCCGGAATCGGCCTCCTTCAAAGCAACGGCAACGGCCGCAATCTGATTTTCATGCGGTCCGCCCTGCAATCCCGGAAACACCGCCTTATCAATAAGCTTCGGTAAATCTCTCGTATCTTTTTTGGCAAAAATCATGGCACCGCGCGGACCGCGAAGTGTTTTGTGCGTTGTTGTCGTCACCACATCGGCATATTCAAACGGAGACGGATACGCATGCCCAGCCACCAGTCCGGCAAAGTGCGACATGTCCACCATTAGATACGCCCCGACCGCATCGGCAATTTCCCGAAACTTTTTGAAATCAATAATACGAGGATACGCGGTAAATCCGGCAACAATGATGGCGGGCTTCTCTCGGACGGCAATTTCTTTTATTGCATCGAAGTCGAGCATTTCCGTTTCCTTGCTAATACCGTACGGAACCTGCGCCCAAAACTTTCCCGACGCCGATACTTTGTGCCCGTGTGTCAAATGTCCGCCGTGGTCAAGCGACATTCCCATCACCTTTCCGCCCTGTGGAACCAGCGCAAGATACACGGCAAGATTCGCCGGCGAACCGGAAAGTGGTTGAACATTAACCGCCCATTTTTCAGTATCCAAACCAAATAATTTAAGCGCACGAGTCTGGGCCAGAGACTCCACTTTATCAATTATTTCATTACCACCGTAATAGCGTTTACCCGGATATCCTTCGGCGTACTTATTGGTCAATTCCGAACCGAGAGCGGTCAATACATCTTTAGAAACCATATTCTCAGAGGCAATAAGATTTATCACCTTCTTCTGGCGCATTCGCTCCGCCTGAATCAGTTTTTCTATTTGTTTATCTTTCATTTTTTCCGTTTATCTTGCTAATGAATAATAGTCTAGCACAAAAAATGACCTCATCGGAGCGAAGTCATTATCGACGGTGGTTATGTTTAAAAAATAAAAATAGAGAAAAAAAGAAAAATTTACAAAGCCTCAAGCTACAAGCTACCCTGTTTTAAGTAAGACAGCGAGAGAGACGGCACCCAGCCCTCGAGCTCGAACCATCGGGATCACCGGCGTCCACAAGGAGCCTAGAGCCACCCCAATCCGCATAGACGACACGAAAACCGCCGCCTGGATTTTTGACGGTTGAGCCAGGTGTCCATGTCCAACCAGATTCATCGAGGTGATTTCCTGTTTCCTCGAAGAATTGTCTTTGGAAGATGATGTAATCGGTAAGAGTAAAAGTTTGGTCGGACTTGATGAGATCTTCGGCTTTTTGACCGAGAGTCTTCTTGAGTTCCGGTCTATCTTCTAGATTTTGGGCTTTGTTCTTGTGGATGAGAATAATTCTTGGGCCTGTTGTTTTTTCTATGACACCTTCAAAGGATCCGCCTTCATCAAACCAACCGCTTTTTGATGTTGCGGTATATCCTTCACTCATTTTGGTGTGAACATCAGGTACGGATAAATTACCCGGAATAAGGAGGATTTCATCGAATCCCTGTTCTTCGATTGATTTTTTGATTACGTCGACGTTTCGATTCCAGATATCGGTCATTATCTCTCTGAAGTTGTCGGGTAGGTCGATGTGGTGGTTTTTGTAAAAGGTAACGGAATATTCGAGTTTTTTCTCGAAATCGATGGAAATTGTTTCAGATGTTTCAGTATCGTTCTCGTCATCATCCTTGTCTTTGCAGATATACATAGCGGATATGGAGTCTGGTCCAATACTCTTTTCCAATTCCAGAATTTGCCGTTCAATTTCTTCGCTAACTTTTCCCGCTTCGGCAATCAAAGTCGTTTCTTCCTCGTTCCACTCTCTCGAAGTATCAAACGAAAGAGCTTTTTCCGCTTTCACGTTGAAATCAGTATTCAGTGTTTGAACTTTTTTTAGCTTTTCCGCTAATTCCCCGCAGTTTTGTTTTTGGTTCATTTTTTGTAATTCTTTATGTATCAAACTCTATCATCAGTTCTTTTTATTAAAAACTCTTTCTCGTGATTCGAGGAGTTTCGGGGAAGACATGAGGTGATTTTAACATGAATCAAGACGGAAATCAGCACGTAAATATACTTCACATAACCAAACACAGCAAAACAGTAAACCAGTTTATCATCAATGTTCATTACCAAAAATTAAAATAGCCGGCTACACGAATGTAACCGGCTACAAAATACCACTTTCTAAAACCGAAACGGCAACAATTTTTCAAAACCCCCACCAGGCCGGGTAAAGAAACTTCACTTCGAAAGCGAGACCGAAGCCGTTTGTGTTTTTGCGGGAATATCGGTCAGACTACATGACCAATTATCACCGCTTCATTTAAACGGGAATTAATCCCACTTTCAGAGCCCCCACGAACCGGCGTATCAAGCGAGGTTGTTCCGAAACAGGTTCAACAACAATTCCATACTCGCACACTTGGAGTATGTCCAAAATGTAGCGCTCGAACTTTGTCTCATAGACAACCTTTTTCCTCCCTTCATCTCCCGCTTCCATGTGTGCATACCGGCACGAGGTTAGAAAATTGCCGAGCGTGCTAAAATTTAGCCGTTCCTCGTTCGGGTCGCCGATATAGTGGATAGTTACCGACTTCACCAAATTTTCATTATTCAATATATTCAATTGTTCCTTTCTTCCAAAGAATCAATATCTTCAGAATTTACTGGTGGTTATTATATTATATATCTATCTTTTGTCAAGACTGACACTTTTCATACACCAAGACCCACCTACTGCCCACATATGCCCAAAAATACGCTTTTATACTCTCATTTTTTAGGTAAACAGTATGACCGTTTTCTCTATAAACAAAGTGCTTATTTATAATGAATTTCCTTGACTTACCCACCTTTTTTACCTAATGTGTCACAAGACAAGTATTGACGTGACGTGGCAAGATAGCCACCAAACCGATTTACGTTGTATCATTGAGAGAAAGTAATAATAGTATATGAAACCATTCGAACAACGAACGTCGGACAGGCAGTATCACGACCTTCTCGCGCGCATTATGCGCGACGGACGTGAAGTGAAACCGATTCAAGGAGAAAAAGCAAAGATGATCTTCGGACACCAAATGCATTTTAATTTGGCAAACGGCTTCCCTCTTATGACGGAACGCGATTTGTCCGGACGATATTTCACAGGCGGTCTTTCCGAGCACATCGCATTCCTTCACGGAGCACGCACCAACGCGGAGCTTTCTTCATACGGATGCAAATGGTGGAGCAAGTGGGTGACCAAAGAACGCTGTGCCATATTTGATTTACCGGAAGGAGATTTAGGTCCCGGCTCTTACGGACCGGCATGGACGGCA
>CAJBMK010000077.1 GCA_903954165.1 uncultured bacterium
GGATATTGTTTTAGAAGCACTGTTTCTGTGGATTACGAATCTTGGCATAGGGAAACATATGTTATAATAATTTCCCATTTAATACATATCATGGTTCGCATATATTTTTTACGTCACGGAGAAAGTGTTGGAAATAGCTTACAGATTCGGCAAGGTGCTGAAGGCGGTCTTACTGAATGTGGTAAGATACAGGCAAAAAAAGCGGCTAAACAAATTTCCGAATATCCGATTGAACTCGTTCTTTCAAGCACAATGGAACGGGCAAAAGAAACTGCTCATATTATTAATAAAAAATTGAAATTATCAATCGAGTTTTCTCCGTTATGGAGCGAGAGAAGGCGGGCGTCTATTGAAATTGGTAAACATTCTATAGATCCCGAAATGGTAGAAATTGATAATAAAATGAGAAAGAACTTTCATGTAAACGACTGGCGGTATTCCGATGAGGAAAACTTTGCAGAATTAAAAGGACGGACCAAAAAAGCACTCACATTTCTTGAAAATCTAAAGAAAGAACATGTCCTGGTCGTTTCTCACGGCTATTTCATCCGAGCTCTCGGCGCGTATATGGTGTTTGGGTCCGCTTTGCTTCCGGAGCATTATTTACAGTTTGGTGAATCTCTTGATGTAGCGCATACCGGAATTGGAATTTGCGACTTTGGACGGAAAAAAACTAAGTCCGCACATACAGGATGGAAAATCGTATCGTGGAATAATCATTCCCATTTAGAAAAGTAAATTGTTCAAAATATCGAATATTCGCATTAATGTTTTAATGTCGTGTGTGCCGAAATAAAAAAACGATTTCGCTAAAAGGTCTGGCCTATGCGGAATAAATTTTGTACAATACATGAATGGAACACTGTATTGAAACGATTAGCCGGGGAGTATTTGTAAACGGTCGTAAGGAAATATTATTGTGTAAGAATAGAGCGGGAAATTTTTATTATTTACCCGGCGGACATATAGAATGGGGAGAAAGCGGGGTCGGCGCTTTAATGCGGGAGTTCAAAGAGGAAACGGGGATTGCTTTAGAGATACCGGTTTCAAATATCGGCGTTATGGAGCACTACTTTGTCGACAGAGATAATGCGGTACATCATGAATTGAATATTATATATACAGGACGCCTTGATGGTGGCTCTATTGTTAGCGTTGAAAATGATATTACATTTGAATGGATTCCATTTGCGGAGGCCTCGGAAAAGCTGATTTATCCGCGCGCATTACTGTCCGCGGTATTAGATAGGGTCACGAGTGATGTCGATGAGCATAAACCATTTTTTATAAGCGAAGGATTTATTAATTCTAATAGTAAATAGAATGAGCTATCAAAAAAATATAATTGCGGAAACGACCGGTAATTCGAATTTTAGAAAAGTAATATTTACCGGTAAGAAGTCACAGCTTGTGGTAATGGATATTAAGCCCGGAGAATCAATTGGAAAAGAAACTCACGATAATGTTGAACAGACTTTATTTTTCTTGTCCGGTGAAGGGCTTGCAATCGTTGGCGGTGTAGAGACGCCGATTGGTGCGGGAGACGTGGTTGTTGTTGTCTCGGGAACAGAACATGATTTTATCAATACGGGAAAAGCTTCATTAAAAGTATACACACTTTACGCGCCGCCAAATCATTTTGACGGACGAACACACCAAACAAAGGCGGATGCGGAGGCGGATTTTGCGGATGAGGAGTTTGGCCACAATGTCAGATAAAAGCGGTAATATCTGAATGCAGAAAAAAAAGATAAAAATAATAATACGAATTACACTTACTGCGATTATCGTCGGGATTCTATTTTCCGTAGGCGTCAATTATGGAGTCCGTACATTTTCAGCTCAATATATAGTAAGTGACATCGGTAAAGTTTCTCATACGCGCGTTGCTCTTGTGCTTGGGGCAAGTGTTGCGTCCGACGGAACGCTTATGCCGGCTCTTCACGATAGGGCTTTGACTGCGGTTGAATTGTATAAAAGTGCCAAAATAGAGCGCATTTTGGTAAGCGGTGATAATGGGTCGCGATACTATAATGAGGTAGAGCCGACCAAAAAATTTCTCATTGATGCGGGTGTGCCGGCGGAAAAAATTTACCTTGATTATGCCGGTTTCGATACGTACGACAGTATGTTTCGCGCTTTTACTCTGTTTGGTGTCAAAGAAGCGGTTATCATTACTCAGGGTTTTCATTTACCTCGCGCGGTTTACATAGCACGGTCGCTTGGAATTGAGGCGACCGGAATGGTTGCGGATAAGCGTGCGTATGCCTGGAAAAACTCGTTTAGAGAATACTTTGCGACAATTAAAGCGTTTTTTGACGTGGTATTTCAGTCGAAGTCAAAATACGGCGGAGCTAAAATAATAATACGATAGTTTGGTGTGGATATGTCGGTAAGTTTTTTTTATCGTATGCTGATATAATAACATCACTATAGGTGTGCGTGGTGTTTTTTGTATATGATCTTCCAAAAAAACAATGAAGTGAAGGGGAATGCAGGGACCGACGGGTCGTTTTTTGGTTTGCGTTCCGATGAACGTGATTTTTTTTCAAAAAATAAAATTTCACGCATTCTTGATTCGTCCGAAGCGCTGGGGTCAATCGTTTTCATTGTGTGTATTCTGGCTCTGATACGAATATGGATTTCCGCATCACCCGGAGCGGATGTTTATTTTTACCCGCCGTTTCGTTTTATTAATACTCTTTTTGCGGCTAGAGACTATATTTTTCTTGGATTTATTGGCTTGTATATCGGAATTCGACTTCTTCGTGTCGTGGAAGAAGCTACGGTTGTTCGAAGGGAATTGTCGCTTCGAACAAACGCTTTGTCGGATAGATTTGATGAGATTGACGGCAAGCAAAAGAAAATTGACGAGAAAGACCGCCAGGCAAATTTTTTTCTCCAGGCTCTTGATACTGCACAAAAACAGATAGTTGACCAAAGTAATGAGCTCATAAATGAGCGCCGTGTTACGACAGCTCTTATGCGAGAGTTGGATAAATTTACGTTGGCCGTTGATAATGCGTCGGATCAGATAGTATTTTCGAATGCGAGCGGAGAAATTATCTACGCCAACAAAATGACCGAACGCAATACCGGGTACGCTCTTCCTGATATTATAGGCATAAAGCCGGGTAAACTTTGGGGAGGACACATGTCGATATCCTATTATCAGAACATGTGGAATATTATAAAAAATAAGAAGGAGGTATTCATCGGCGAATTTTTAAATACACGTAAAAATGGTGAAAAGTACAATGCCGATGTGCGCATTTCGCCTGTGTTGGATACGAAAGGGGATATTCAATTCTACGTTGCAATTGAGCGCGATATAACCCGAGCAAAAGAAATTGAGCGCGTAAAAGATGAATTTGTTTCGTTGGTATCTCACCAGTTGCGAACTCCTTTGACTGGCATGCGGTGGCTCATTGAATTATTATCGCGAGAAAAAAAAGGTCTTTCAAAAAAATCAGTCGACTATGTCAATTCGATGGATATCTCGACTCAAAAAATGATTTATTTGGTTGACGAGTTTTTGAATATTTCACGAATGGAACTTGGTAAGGCATACGCGGTTGTGCCGACGGAAATTAACATTACCGCACTCATAAAAGAAGTGTGTTCCGAACAAAAAATTTATGCGAAACCAAATCATATTGATATAGTATTTAATCAGGTAAAGAGTGCGCCGATTTATATTATGGCTGATGCTGATAAGATGAAGCAGGTTTTTACTAATTTGATAAATAATGCGGTAAAGTACAGCAAGGTTGACGGAACGGTTGAGGTAGGTTTCATGGTAGAAAAAGACAAGGTAATATTCGGGGTTGCAGATAGCGGTATAGGCGTACCCGAAAAAGACAAAGAATTGCTTTTTTCGAAGTTTTATCGCGCAAGTAATGCCATGTCTGTCGATCCGCATGGTTCTGGACTCGGTTTGTATATTGTCAAAGCGATAGTAGAAGCTCACAAAGGGACGATTTCGTTTGAATCTGAGGTCGGAAAAGGAACCAAATTTTTCTTTACAATGCCTTTGTAAATAAATACATGTACGGTATTATTGGTAAAAATATAGTAAACAAAATTAGCATATAATTATTTATGAAAAAAATACTTCTGGTAGAAGATGACGTAATATTGTGTGGTGCTATGGAAGAAGCCTTGAAACAGGCTAAATATCGCGTCGTTACAGTCGGTAACGGTTCTGATGTACTTGTTTTGGCAAAAAAGGAAAAACCTGATTTAATTATTTTAGACTTACGGCTCCCCAAAAAATCGGGAGAAGAGGCTTTGACCGAATTAAAATCTGAACCGGAAACGAAATTTATTCCCGTGCTTGTCTCGACACAAAAAGACGATTTGGAATCAATAAGTCGCTGTTCTGCGCTTGGAATGCAGGGATATTTTATTAAATCGGATTATTCGCTCGACAGTATCGTGGCTGAAGTAAAGCGGGCGCTTGGCGATAAGTAGATTCTTGGGGTCGTAAATGAGTACGGAAATTATGCACAAGTCGGTGCGCTTTTTATTCTGGAATGGTGTAAAATAGCTTACTATGCAATTCATTCAAAGTGTTGATTGCGCCATAAAGGGAATAGTCACCGCATGGCGAGAAGAGCGTAATTTTGGGTTGGCAATAACGGGCGTACTAATTGCGCTCATTATTTCCGTATACCTTCAGTTTTCACCACTAGAAAGTGCATTATTTCTCGTTGCCTCTGGTTTAATCTTAGGCGCCGAGATGATTAATACAGCTATTGAAGATTTATGCGATAAGGTAGAACCGAAGCAGGATCCTATTATTGGAAAAATTAAAGATGTTATGGCGGGAAGTACGTTCATTGTATTTATATTTTCATTTTTGGCGGGTGTGTGTCTTGTGTTTTCTCATTTATAATTATTTTTTTATGAA
>CAJBMK010000078.1 GCA_903954165.1 uncultured bacterium
GCAGTTAGACGGTGGGGGCTAAGCTCCATGCGTCAAAAAGGAAACAGCCTAGATCTCTATTTAAGGTCCCTAAATCTACATTAAGTGCACTTAAGGTGGTGGAATTTCTCTGACACTGAGGAGGTTGGCTTAGAAGCAGCCATCCTTTAAAGAAAGCGTAACAGCTCACTCATCCAGAGATTCTGCGCCGCAAATAATCGGGGCTAAGCATAGTACCGAAACTGAGGGTTTGATAGTTCTTAGGAACTATTGAGCGGTAGGAGAGTATTCGCATCTGCTGTGAAGGTAAAGGGGTGACTCATACTGGAGCGTTGCGAAGAAAGAATGTTGGCACAAGTAACCACAAGAAGCGTGAGATACGTTTCCGCCGAAAGATCAAGGTTTCCTTGGCGATGAAGATCAGCCAAGGGTTAGTCGGGCCTAAGGGGATGGCGAAAGCCGAACCCGATGGACACACGGTTCATATTCCGTGACTTTTACATGTTTCTATGAAGGGACGGAGAAAATAAACATAAGCCCATTATTGGATTTGGGTCGCTGGCTGTAGGGATGCATTTTAGGTAAATCCGGAATGCTGATTTAATTCAAATCTCAATGTCAGAGAAAAGTGAGCCTACGGGCTTGCAGATTTATGTGAAGAGTCTTCCAAGAAAAGCTTCTACGTTATACATGTAAAATCCGTACCGCAAACCGACACAGGTGATCAGGTCGAGTAGACCAAGGCGAATGGGTGAGCGGTCCCCAAGGAACTCGGCAAAAAAGCAGCCGTAACTTCGGGATAAGGCTTGCCGTCTTTATGACGGCCGCAGCTAAAGAATGTCTGCCAACTGTTTATCAAAAACACAGCTCCCTGCGAACTCGTAAGAGGATGTATAGGGGGTGATGCCTGACCAATGCCAGAAGGTCAAACGACGGGGGTACAGCCGCAAGGTTGTGCTGATTGTTGTAAGCCCTGGTGAATGTCGGCCGTAACTATAACGGTCCTAAGGTTCTGAAATTTTCGCAAGAAGATTTCAGAAGGACTGGGACCGTTCAGAAAAAGATAAACAATTAATTAAAATCAAAATACTTCCAGCTACCTTTCATGCAGTAATGTGTGAATAGTCCAACGTGATTAACGAGAGACCAACGTCACGGACCCTACTTTGCAAAAAGGGGTTAAGAGAGAGTCCATCTGAGAGGAATAGATGAGCGAAATTCCTTGTCTGGTAAATTCAGACGCGCACGAATGGTATAATGAGTGGACAACTGTCTCGGGGACTCGCCCAGTGAAAATACAGTACCGGTGAAGATGCCGGTTACCTGCAGTTAGACGAAAAGACCCCAGAAGCTTTACTACAACTTGGTTTTGCGTATATATTTCTATTGCGTAGAATAGGTGGGAGGATTTGAAGTCACGATTTCGGTTGTGATGGATCCGACAGTGAAATACCACTCTATATTTGTATATATGCTAACCTCAACGGAAAAAACGGTGAGGAACAGAATCTGGTGGGTAGTTTTAGTGGGGCGCTATCCTCCTAAAAAGTAACGGAGGAGTTTATTAAGGTCAGCTAGGTGCGAATGGAAACCGTGCCGATAGTGCAATGGCAAAAGCTGGCTTAACTGCGAGACGTACTTGTCGAGCAGATGCGAAAGCAGAACATAGTGAACCGACGGTCCGCATTAGACGCGGCCGGAGATTATCGGACAAAAGCTACTCTGGGGATAACAGGCTAGTTCCGCCTAAGAGTCCATATCGACGGCGGAGTTCGGCACCTCGATGTCGGCTCAACATATCCTGGGGCTGGAGAAGGTCCCAAGGGTTTGGCTGTTCGCCAATTAAAATGTTACGTGAGCTGGGTTCAAACCGTCGTGAGACAGGTTGGTCTCCTATCTGCTGTAGGCGTTGATTCTTGAGGGGATTTGCTTCTAGTACGAGAGGACCGAAGTGAACTGACCTCTGGTCTGAGAGCTGTCACGCCAGTGGCATCGCTCTGTAGCTATGTCGGGAATAGATAAACTCTGAAAGCATCTAAGAGTGAAACTAACCCCAAGATTAGGAATCGTTTGAGGCCCGTGAGAGATTATCACGTTGATAGGCTTTAGGTGTAAGCACAGTAATGTGTTCAGCCGTGAAGTACTAATTCGCCGATCTTATTAGGAAATTTATCACATCACTTCTCGCGTTCGCGCGAGACGTCCAATTCTGTTAAATGGAATCCAAGGATTCCATGTTGATCCGCCGAGTAATCGGCGGGTGTTAGGTTTTCGAATGTTTTGTTCTGGTGGTTTGACGCGGTGGCAACACCTTTTCCCATCCCGAACAGAGCAGTGAAACGCCGTAGTGCCGATGATACCTCTTTATTGAGGGAAAGTAGGTAGCCGCCGGAACAAAACATTTGAAGAATACAGCCGGGCGCATCGCGCTCGGCTGTATTCGTATGTTATAATCAATCTCATCATTAATTTTAATGTTTGTTATGACTTGGTCAAACCGTAGAAAACTATTTATTTTAACCGGAATTTTTCTCTTCCTTGCTGTTCTTGTTGCGTTGCCTGTTTTTTTGGTTACCTATCAGGCGCCGTCATGTTTTGACAAGAAACAAAATCAAAGTGAGGGTGGCGTTGATTGTGGCGGGCAGTGCACGCTTCTTTGTGAGACAACAATAGCTAAACCGAAGGTTTTATGGGTACGATCATTTCGAGTTTCAAAGGGTATTTATAATGCGGTGGTGTATGTTGAAAATCCTAATTTGGATTCGGGTGCTTCTGTTGCCCCGTATACAATTTATCTGCGTGACGCCAATAGTCAGATTGTGGAACGAAAAGGAACGACTTTTATCACGCCGGGAAAAACCTTTGCAATATTTGAAACGGGAATTAAAACAGGCGAGCGTGTACCGCTGAAGACGGAGTTTGATTTTGCGGAAGGTATTGCCTGGACAAAAAATATACAAAGGGAACCGGTGCTCACATTTGAAAATATGGAGCTTACGAGTGAAGATAAACATCCGCGACTGACTGCGGGCATAAAAAATGGAAGCCTGCTTTCTGTTAATAATATTGAAGTGGTGGCCGTTATGTATGATGCCGGCGACAACGCAATTGCGTCTTCGCGGACGACGGTGGATTCGGTTGGTCCGGAATCGTCCGAACAGATTGTCTTTACGTGGCCCGAGCCGTTTTCGTCAATTGCTGTTCGTCAGGAGCTTCTCTATCGTTTGATAACACATTAAGGCTATATTATGGGGTCGGCTATTTATCTTGTTAATAAATTTTTCTCCCGATTGCGCTCAATCGACTGGCTGTTGTTTTTCTCGGCTATACTTCTCGTGTGTGCGGGTATGGTTACTATGTATTCATTTACCGGAGATAATACCTATTTTGATAAACAAGTCGTGTGGCTGTTGGTTTCCGTCATCGTTTTTTTTGTATGCGGTACGATTGATTGGCGGTTTCTCCGAAGAACCGACGTTATTGTCGGGTTATTTATTCTATCCTGCATTGTGCTTGTCGGTCTTTTTTTGGTCGGACATGTTTCAAAAGGCGCGCAAAGCTGGTTTAAACTCGGAGCAATCTCATTTCAGCCTTCCGATTCCATTAAACTTGTTCTTATTCTGCTTTTATCAAAATATTTTTCGAGACGGCATATTGGTATTGCAAACATTAGACATATTTTTGTATCCGGCTTTTATGCGTTTGTCATTTTTGTGCTCGTTCTCATTCAGCCGGATTTCGGTTCGGCTATTATAATTTTTTGCATATGGCTCGGTATGATGTTGGTGTCGGGTATTTCAAAAAAACATCTTGCGCTCGTTTTTCTTGTCGGCGCCGCCGCTTTTGCCGGTTTGTGGCTTTATGTTTTTAGAGATTACCAAAAAGAACGAATTATGACCTTTGTTCATCCACTCGCTGATATTCGCGGCGCCGGCTATAACGCACATCAATCGGTTATAGCTATCGGCTCCGGGGGGTTTATCGGAAAGGGTGTTGGTTTTGGGACGCAGTCACGGCTCAAATTTTTACCTGAGTATCAGACCGATTTTATTTTCGCCGCTTTTGCCGAAGAGTGGGGTCTTGTCGGGGTACTTATACTTTTTGGTTTATTTGCCGTATTTATGTGGCGGGTATTAGTCAATGCCAATGTGGGGGCAAGTAATTTTGAAATTTTGTTTGGGCTTGGTTTGGCCGTCCTTTTTGTCAGTCATTTTACGATTCATATAGGTATGAATATCGGGTTATTGCCGGTAACGGGCACGACGGTGCCGTTTATGAGTTATGGCGGTACTCATTTATTAACCGAGTTTGCCGGTCTCGGTATTCTTATGGGGATGCGCAGATATAGGCGAGTCGCCCATAAGGATATTGTAAAGAATGAGTTTTCCGGGCTATAATTCTGTTTTATAGTGCGTAAACCTTTTTTGTTCCGGCGATTGACTGCTCGAGTGAAAATTGGGTCATAACTTTTTTTTGAAGTTCTGCCGCGAATGTTTTTTGATCGGCCGGGCGAGTTATTAGATATTTAAGCGCATCTTTAATTTCACGCGGTTCTCCGTGCCGAATAATGATGCCCGAGTTCATGTCGTCAACAATTTCCGGTATACCGCCAACGGATGTGGCAATAACGGGCAAGCCTGCACGGCCGGCTTCGAGTATCGCGTAGGGAAGACCTTCTTTTATTGATGTCATGAGGAATATATCGAATGCGGACAAAAATGAAGATGCGTTATTTTTTGATCCCGCGAAATAGACAAAATTTTGAATACCAAGTCTGATTGCCTTTTCTTTTAATCTCATTTCTTCCTCACCCGAGCCGATAATTGCATACATAAGGTGCAGTGTGGGGTCTTCCGTCGTGAGTTCGGATAGCCCTTCTAGCGCAAAGTCGTAGCCTTTGTTTGTGTGAAGTTCTCCGATCGATCCAATCCATACGGCGTTTTCCGGCGGAGGCGTTTGCGTTGAGAGGAGTTCCTTTCGTGCGGCGTCTTTTGGCAAGAGGGGAAAGGCGGGTATGCCGTTGTATACAAGGTGAATTTTGTCCTGAACAAACGGAAAGTGGCTTGAACGCAGTTTATCGTCGGCTGACACGACGATGGTTTTGTCGCACAGGAATACGGTTATAAAAGAAATAATTTGAATAAAAAATTGTGAAAGCGCGGAGCGGGATTCCTTAAATGCCCAGCCGTGAGCCGTAAAAATAATGCGGGTATGCGACGGAATTCCTTTTAGTTTATTCTGTATTCGGGCGAGGCGTCCGGCAAGAGCTCCAAGACCGCCGATTTTTGAGCTATTGAGGTGGATTATGTCGGCATTTTCTTTTGAAAAAATTTTTATCAGTTCAAAAAATACTCTGATATCGTTAAATAATTTGACGTCGCGTCCGAGGTTGTTGATGGGGATAGTGCGTATGCCGATTGCTTCGAGTTGGGTTTGAAGAATTCCTGTTCCTCCAAAAGCGACTGTAACCTCGTTTTCGTCTTTAAAGGAGGACGCTAAATCAAAGATATAGCGTGACGCTCCGCCAAGGTTTGACTTGGTGATAACATAGAGGATTTTCTTTTTTTGCGATATAGAATTCATATAATTATTGTACTACATATGGGGAATATAGAGTATACATGGTGGGGTAATTGCATATACGCAGTATTTGTTTTGAAGTTTCAAATTATTGACTTAACCTCTATTATGTAATACAATTTAATTTGGACGGTTTTTTTAGGTAGAACAACGTAATTAACCAAAGGAGAGTTTTCGATGGAAATTAAAGCGTATGCAAGAGTTCTTGTCCGCGGTGGGAAGTTCAGCGTTGTGGGCAGGGCGTCTCAGGCTGGATTTTGGGAACTTCGATTTCTTAAAAACTGGAAGACTATCACGGTTCCCGAGATAGAAGTTGTAAGGGGAATGGAAGACTTTGATGCTGAAGAAGGTGTTCAGAGTATACGTCGCTTGGAGTCGCCGGCACGGACTATTGCCTCAAATCGGTACCTATCAAAAAAATACTAATCGGACGTCCGCCATGATCTTTGTGGCGGATGTTTTTTATGCAGTTTGGTGAGGAAAAATAATAGGATTGTGTATGGTGACTCATGTTTTTTTGGTTAAAGAACGTATTAAATCCAACAGAATCATTGCGGTGAGCGGCTCGGTCTTTCGGTGTCGTGCGGGTTTTTATGATAAAAAGTTACGGCGTTCCCGGTAGCACGGGTGCGCGCCTTTTCCTCTGAAGCTATACAAAATAGCCGTTTTATTGTAGTATATCTCGTAATGGAATCAATTAATAAGAAACAATCGGTCATTTTGTTTTTTGGCGATATTATCGTTTTTTTTGCGACATTGTGGCTGACGCTTTTTGTTCGGTACGGAGAGTTGCCCGATAGTTCTGTCCTTCAGGTTCACTTATTTCCTTTCTCTCTATTATTTGTAGTGTGGATTGGGATTTTCTTCATTGCCGGTTTATATGAAAAACAAACCGTCGGCATTCAAAGCCGGCTTCCCGCGGTCCTTTTTAATGCCCAGCTCATTAATAGTGCTATTGCTATTACCTTCTTTTATTTGATACCTTTTTTTGGTATCGCTCCGAAAGTTAATCTTTTTATATACCTTATTATTTCCCTCGTTCTTCTATTTATTTGGAGAACATATGTGGCGCGCTTGTTTGGTTCCGGACGCCGTCGAAACGCCGTATTTATCGGATCGGGAGAAGAGCTTCGAGAATTGGTTGAGGAAATTCATAACAACAAGCGGTACGGAATTGACGCCGCTTCAGTCATTGATTTAGAAGCGATTCAGTTGGAAAAGATGGTGCAGGAACTGCCTGAAGAAATTCGACGAAAAAAGATTTCATTAATTATTGCGGATTTGAATGACAGGCGCGTTGAAATATTAATGCCGTATTTTTATACGTTAATTTTTTCGAATATCCAGGTGGCCAATATGCATAAGGTATATGAAGATATTTTCAATCGTGTTCCTCTTTCGCTCGTGACGTACGAGTGGTTCGTTGAAAATATTTCTATTGTTTCAAAAAGCGCATATGATGTGGTGAAGCGGGCAATGGATTTTGTTGTCGCCGTGGTTGCTACGCCCGTTTCGCTTGTGGTGTATCCGTTTGTGTATGTGGCAATCAAGTATGATGACGGCGGACCTCTTTTTTTCATCGATACGCGAGTTGGAAAGCGGGGCAAGATAATACATATTCATAAATTTCGTTCAATGACCGTTGACGGTCAAAAAATAACGCGTGCCGGCGCAATTCTTCGCAAAACACGTATTGATGAACTACCGCAGTTGTGGAGTGTCCTTCGGGGAGATCAGTCCCTTATTGGTCCTCGTCCGGAACGTCCTCAATATGTCGAACAGTATCGAAAAGAAATTAAACATTACGATATTCGCCTCTTAATAGCTCCCGGCCTTTCGGGATGGGCGCAGATTTATCACGACAATCATCCTCATTTTGCCATGGAGACTGACGCTACGAAAGAAAAATTGTCATATGACTTGTATTATATAAAACACCGAAGCCTTTTGTTGGATGTCGTTATTGCTTTAAAAACGTTAAAAATACTTTTGCTCTGGAAAGGCAAATAGGCACGGAGCTGTTGTGTTTGGGTGTGGCGGTTATGTATACTATTTTTGCAGTGGTAATGCAGTAACGGTTGATATTCTTCGTATGTTTCGATAGTATGGGAAAATTCGTAGCCAATAACGGGTAAGGAAAGAGCGCAGTATTTCGTTGTTTCTGGCGGTGGTCATTATTATCGGTAATTGAATTTACAACATGGCAAAACAGAAAATGAAGGCGGTTGTGACCGGCGGAGCGGGATTTATCGGAAGTCATATTGTGGATGCGCTATTAAAAAAAGGATTTGCGGTACATATTATCGACAACCTTTCCGGAGGCCGAAAAGAAAACATCAACAAGAAGGCGGTTTTTCATAATGTGGACATAAGAAATTTGGAGGCGTTAAAGCCGATTATGAAGGGGGCGGAATTTGTTTTTCACTTTGCGGCGTTACCGCGGGTTCAGTATTCAATTGAATATCCGGAAGAAACCAGCCATGTAAATATTATGGGCACCATGAACGTATTCATTGCCTCCACGGAGGGCGGGGTGAAGCGCGTTGTTTATTCCGCGTCCAGTTCGGCTTACGGAGACCAGTCGATTATGCCGTTAACCGAAGAAATGAAGCCGGGCCCAAAAAGTCCGTACGGGCTTCAGAAATATGTCGGTGAATTGTACGCAAAGGTGTGGAGTGAAGTGTACGGTCTTTCTACCGTGTCGCTTCGTTATTTTAATGTGTACGGCCCGCGGCTTAATCCGGACGGTGCATATGCGCTTGTTATCGGTAAATTTTTGAAACAACGAAAGGACGGTATGCCGATTACCGTAACCGGCGACGGGGAACAGACACGCGATTTCACTCATGTATCCGACGTGGTTGACGCAAATCTTCGTGCCGCAACATCGAAAAAGGTTGGTAAGGGCGAGGTGCTTAATATTGGTGCGGGACGTAATTTTAGCATCAATAAAGTGGCCGAGCTCATAGGTGGATTGGTGGAATATGTGCCGGTCCGGATGGAACCGCACGATACGCTGGCGGATAATAGTTTGGCCAGGGAAAAACTTGGTTGGAAACCGAAAATGACGCTGGAGAAGGGAATCGGGGAGTTGAAAAAGATTTGGAAGTTGAAGTAGTCGGCGGTGCTATTATTATTTGGTAATTAAAATAAAATGAGTCCAATTATTACATGGGTTCTTATTGTTCTCGGGGTGCTGGTTCTTTCTTCGCTTCGTATCGTGAAGGAGTATGAGCGTGGCGTTATCTTTTTTCTCGGTCGGTGTACCGGTGTGCGCGGTCCGGGTCTTATTATTCTTGTTCCGATTTTTGAACAAATGACCAAAGTGATGCTTCGGACTATTACAATGAATATTCCGTCGCAGAAAATTATCACCCGCGATAACGTGTCAATTGATATTGCCGCGGTGGCGTATTACCACGTTGTTGACCCGGTGAAATCGGTTATCGCTATCGAAAATGTCTACAGCGCGGTGAACCAAATTAGCCAGACGACCGTTCGAAATGTAGTCGGACAGTTTAAACTTGACCAGCTTCTATCGCAGACGAGTGAAATCAATTTGCAAATAAAGAATGTGATTGACGCTCATACCGAACCGTGGGGCGTTCAGGTGACGGCTGTTGAAATCAAGGATATTACTTTGCCTGATAATATGCAGCGGGCAATGGCCAAGGAGGCCGAAGCGGAGCGTGAACGTCGGGCAAAGATTGTGGCCGCTGAAGGCGAGTTTCAGGCCGCGGAGAAACTTGGACAGGCTGCCGACCTTATTTCGGCTCATCCGGTTGCTCTCCAGCTCCGTACGCTTCAGACGATGGCTGAAATCAGTGTTGAAAAAAATTCAACCATAATTTTCCCGGCTCAGTTTATGACGACCGTTCAGGAAGCGGTGGCTATGATAAAGGGCGACAGCAGGAAATAGGCATTTTTGGATGAAAAAATGAATACAATAGCCGGAATTGGTCACTATGGCTAATTCCGGCTATTTTATGGCGTTTTTACGTCAGAAGCCGACTTTATAGTGGACATTATTTTTGGGGCTTCGAAAGGTTGATTTTTACGCTTTATCCGTGTATAGTCCTAGGATATTTACTAAATAATCGCGCGGGAATATCCCGAAAATTCAATGTGGAAAAAGAGATTGCTGGCGCTGCTGCTTCTCATCGTTGCAGTCGGCATCGGATACGTTGTGTATAATTCGGAACTAAATAAGGAATCAAAATACCGCTTCAAACTCGGTCTTGATTTGAACGGAGGTATGCATCTTGTATATAAGGCGGATGTGTCTGAAATTAAATCAGACAGCGTTGCCGACGCTCTTTCTTCGCTTCGCGATGTTATTGAAAAGCGAATAAATGTTTTCGGCGTTACTGAACCTATTATCCAAATTGAACAGGGAGGCATGGTAGCCGGCAACGACGAAAAGCGTTTGATTGTTGAGCTTCCGGGTATGACGGATGTGGAGAAAGCAATTAGCTTTATTGGAAAGACACCGCTTTTGGAATTTAAACTGAGAGACGAAGCCATTGAAAAAGAACTGAATGATGTGCAAGCCGCTACGTCTACCGACGCGACTATTCGCGCCACAAAGCTTGCCGAACTTTATCCAAAACTTTATATCGCCTCCGGACTGACCGGCAAATATGTTGACCGTGCGGATCTTCAGTTTGATTCAACAACGCGAGAACCTCGCGTCGGTTTAACATTTAGTTCCGAGGGTGCAGATTTGTTTGCAAAAATCACCAAAGAAAACGTCGGAAAGGTTCTTGCGATTTATTTGGATAACACCATGATTTCTGAGCCGGTAATTAAACAGGAAATCACCGGCGGAAAAGCTGAAATTTCCGGCAATTTTAAATTAACTGAAGCAAAAGAACTTGTTCGTAATTTGAACTTTGGCGCTCTTCCGGTGCCAATCGAACTTATTGCGACACAAACCATCGGCGCTTCGCTTGGTGCGGAAGCGCTTCATGCCAGCGTAAAGGCCGGTATTTGGGCATTTCTTATTATCGCCCTCTTCCTTATGGTGTGGTACCGCTTGCCCGGGTTTTGGGCGTCGGTTTCACTTGCGGTATACGTTGTCTTAAACCTCGCCATCTTTAAACTATTCGGAGTAACGCTTACGGCCGCCGGTATTGCCGCATTTATTCTTTCACTTGGAATGGCTGTTGACGCTAATATTCTTATTTTCGAGCGAATGAAAGAAGAGTTGGCCCGCGGGAAAACGTTGGAGGATGCTATCAAAGAAGGTTTTGCCCGCGCATGGCTTTCTATTCGCGATTCAAACCTTTCTTCAATCATTACCGCCGTCATTCTCTTTACTTTTGCTTCAACGCCGATTATCAAGGGATTTGCTCTTGTCTTCTTTCTCGGTGTCGTCATCAGTATGTTTACGGCCGTTACGGTTTCGCGAACACTGCTTGTTTCTACACGTCTCGGAAGCGGTTCGGTCGCGCGCTTCCTTTATAGTTGCGGTCTTCACACCGGAGCAGAAAAACCAATTAAGAACTAATTATTACCACCACTATGTTTATTGTTAAATGGAGAAAATTTTTCTACACACTCTCGATTCTTCTGGTTCTCGTTGCCGTCGGATCGCTCGTGTCATGGGGACTCAATCTCGGTATTGATTTTAAAGGCGGTTCACTGCTTGAAATTTCTTACCCAAACGGTAGGCCTGAGGGAACTCTTATAAAAGAGGCGCTCCAACCGCTTAGTCTTGGTGAATATTCTGTTCGGGCGACGGGCGAAGACGGGTATATCATTCGAATGAAAGCATTGTCGGAAACAGAGCGCGCTTCCGTCGTGCAGGCGCTCAGTTTTAACACGACTCAGAAGATAGAAGAGAAGCGTTTTGATACGATTGGTCCGCTTTTGGGAGCGGAGGCGGCTCGAAAATCGATGCTTTCTATCATTTTGGTCATTGTGTGTATTGTTCTCTTTATCACGTTTGCTTTCCGTAAAGTATCTCATCCTGTGTCGTCATGGAAATACGGTTTGATTGCTATTTTTGCTTTGATTCATGATGTTATTGTGCCGACAGGTGCATTCGCAATACTGGGACATTTTCTTGGCTACGAAGCGGACACATTGTTTGTTACGGCTTTGTTGGTTATCCTTGGTTTTTCCATTCACGATACGATTGTTGTGTTTGACCGAGTTCGTGAAAATTTAAGACTGTCCGCCCATCGTCGTGACAAAAAAGAGTTTAGTACTATAGTCGGGGAAAGTATTAATCAGACTTTTGTCCGTTCTATTAACACATCAATGACCACCGTCCTGGCTTTGATAGCGCTTTATTTTATTGGGCCGGAAATTACAAAACATTTTTCGTTGGTTCTTATTATTGGTATCACTGTGGGAACGTATTCCTCGATTTTTCTGGCGTCGCCTTTGTTGGTCACTGTTGAGGCTTGGCAACGAAAGGGAAAATAACTTCGTCAAAAAACGCCCGCTTTTGTCTGAATTATTCAGGTAAGAGCGGGTGTTTTTCGTAATACACAGTTCCACTTGATTTTTTTAATAGAAGGAGTAAACTTTTCCCAGCCTTTTCCGTACAGCATCTTTGAGTGTGCAGATACTGCTTTGTACACGGTTGTTGTATGAGAAAGTATAAATGTTTGAAAGGAAACATGACTGACAGGGGAGGTATGGTTGGTGAAGTGAAACGGTTTACTAGTGTTACAGCACAAATACTCGGCGGATGGGGGCCGGGGAAGCCAGGGAGGGCCAACTGGAATACTGTTGGGTTGAGTCCGGATCAGGTAAGACAAGAACAGGCGGAACGAGAAAGGCGAGATAGGCAGGCGGTTAATGCGCTGGCGTATCATGTCCAGGAAGAAAATCCTGCGATTGGTGCAGATTTTGTTTCAAAATCTCGAACTCGCACAATGTAGTCTGGATTGTCAGACTGAATCGATGAGGCCGTCCATGTGGACGACCTCTTTTTTATTTTCATTTTTATGCGCTATAATACGGAAGTCATGTCCTCTTCAATGGAGAACGAAAATAAAGTTACGTATTTCGGTCTGACCGATTCTCGTAATCGACGGGTAGAGTTTGGCATCAAAGCCAAAGACCGTTCGCGTCATATGTACGTCATCGGCAAGACCGGAATGGGAAAATCAACCGTGCTTGAAAACATGGCTGTTCAGGATATCAATAATGGCGAGGGGTTTGCTTTTATTGACCCTCACGGAAAATCCGCGGAGTTATTGCTTGAATATATTCCGGAGCATCGAATGAATGATGTTCTTTATTTTGCCCCGTTTGATATGGCGTATCCGACGTCATTTAACGTCATGGAAGACGTTGGAGCGGATCGTCGGCACTTGGTGGCCAACGGTCTTATGAGTACGTTTGAAAAAATTTGGGTTGACGCGTGGTCGGCCAGAATGGCGTATATTTTAAATAATACAATTCTTGCGCTTCTTGAATTTCCGGATTCTACACTTTTGTCCGTCAATCGCATGCTTGCCGACAAGGAATACCGGAAAAAGGTTGTGGATAACGTATCCGACCCGTCCGTCCGTTCATTTTGGGTTGATGAGTTTGCAAAATACACCGAGAAATTTGCCGCTGAAGCGACACCCGCTATCCAGAACAAAGTCGGACAATTTACATCAAATCCCTTAATTCGAAACATTATCGGTCAGCCAAAATCATCATTTGATTTGCGAAAAATGATGGATGAAAGAAAAATTGTCATTATCAACCTTTCCAAGGGGCGAGTGGGTGAAGGGAACGCAAATCTTTTGGGAAGCATGCTGATTACCAAAATTTATTTGGCCGCAATGTCCCGAGCCGACATCGAAGAACGGGAACTGAAAAAACTGCCGAATTTTTATTTGTATGTTGATGAGTTTCAGTCGTTTGCAAACCGTTCCTTTGCCGATATTTTATCTGAAGCCCGTAAATATAAATTGGCGCTCACAATCGCGCACCAATACATAGAACAGATGGAGGAAGAAGTTCGGGCGGCTGTCTTCGGCAATGTCGGCACAATGGTTACGTTCCGAGTCGGTTCGTTTGATGCGGAAATTTTAGAAAAGGAATTTGCCCCGCAATTTACCGCGGAAGATTTGGTTAATCTCGGGCAATATCAAATGTATTTGAAGCTCATGATTGACGGCGTGTCGTCCGTGCCTTTTTCGGCAAATAACATGCCTCCGATTGCCGTACCGACGGTCAATAATCACGATAAGATTATCGAAGCGTCGCGCCGTAATTATTCCCGCCCGCGAGCGGAGGTGGAGGCAGCTATTAATGCGTGGCACGCACCGAAGGTTGTTGAAAAATCAGCAGTTCCGGCTGTTCCAAAGGATGGGAAGGACGGAAAGCCTGTTCGGGAGACGAAATATATTACCGAAGTGGGTGCTTCGGGCAAGGATGTGTTGAAACCGCATAGTAAGCCGATTGAGCAAAGCGGTGTTGTTCTTTCTCCGGTTACGTCGGTTCCGCCGGCGGTTTCAAGTGCTGTCGACACGCCGGTGTCGCCGGTTCGACCATTTGTTGCAAAAATTGAACCGTATCGGGTGCATGAAACCAAAAGAACATTTGAGTCGCATGCAAAAAATAGCGCACATAAAAGAGAACAAAAAGACATGTCTCCGCATACAGTTTCCGTAAATATTCCACCGACACCGCGGACGCAGATTGAATCAAAACCGCTCCTTTTGAATACCGTATCGGGATTAAAGCCGGAGGCAAAATTTGAACAGCCGTTTAAGAAAGCATTTGAAATACTCGAAAAACCGACGGAACCTATTTTGACCGAGCCCGCTCCGGCACGTGCGGTTCCCACTGTTGCGTCGCCTGTTCATGAGATGGTAGTACAGAACAATAAAATTGAACAAAAAATGGAAATACCGCCGGTTGCCATTCAGCCTCTCCGGTCGGTTCCCGTTAAGACCTCGTCCCATGTACAGCCTGTTTCTTTATCAAATTTGAAACGTCCGTCGTATAAAAAAGATGACGAAGTAAAAGTTGCGGAAAATTTGGCCGGATTGCGAAGCGCGCTGGCCGGAATTATGAAAGATAAAAAGCCAACGAACGCTCCCGGTGTCATTGGTGTTCCAAATGTTCCGCCGGTGGTCGGACAGGTAAGCTCTTATGACAAAAGAGAGCGCGCTCACGTCGGTCCATTTCCGGATAAACCTATTTTAGTAACTCCGAAAAAAGAAGAGCCGGTGAGTGCACCGGATATTCCAAAAACGGTTCAGCCTGAAAATAACCCCCCGCATGAGCCGCCGTTTTCGCCGACTTCCGGTCAGTCGTCGACAAATCCAAAAAAAGAGGAAAATCGCGGACTTCCTCCGGTAAAAGAGGTCCCCGAAGAGTTATTGAGAAATATTCTTAATATTGATTGATTATAATTCACAGGCGTAGGTGCCTGTGAATTTTGTTTATTCTTGCCGAAATTTCTATTAAAACAATAAAGAATTTTTATAACGGAGATTATAAGATAATACTTTATTTGTCTATGGACGGCACGAACAGAACGACGGTATCGCATAAAACTTTGTATTCGGTATTGATTTTGATACTAATTTTTTCACCGTTTATTTTTGCTCGTGCGCTATCAATCAGCGAAATTATGTATGACGTGCCCGGTACCGACGACGGCCGGGAGTGGATTGAAATTGTGAATGACGGCGCGTCATTCGTGGATGTTGTTGAATATAAATTATTTGAAGCTAATACGAATCACAGCATCGAAACATTTCGCGGGTCCTCGGTACTTCCTGTCGGCGGATACGGCGTTATTGCCGACAATCCGGTAAAGTTCATAATAGACTGGCCCAATTACGGCGGTTCCATTTTTAATAGTACGTTTTCACTGAGCAATACGGGAGAGACGCTGGCGCTCAAATTGGGCACATCAACAGTTGTAGACCAGGTTTCTTTTAACAGTGCGCCTGGTGCGGCGGGGGACGGCAACTCGCTGCAAAAAATAAATAACACATGGAAATCAGCTGTGCCGACTCCCGGCAGTGCGCCGTCTTCCGCTGTTTTGCCGTCGTCGGGAACGGTTGCAACCACGTCATTAGGTATCGAGTCTTTGGGCTCGTCCGGTTCTATAATTTCAACGACCGGTCAACCTTCTTCCGTTTCATCATTTCCCGTAGATCCTCAAATTTTTGCACTTGCGGAGGGTGATAGGCTGTTTGTTGTCGGTGCGGATAGTCAGCTTCACGGCAGGGCATGGGGTTTAAAACGAGAACCGCTAGAAAATGCCCGTTTCCATTGGAATTTTGGCGACGGTGAAATTGCGGAAGGAGAGAATGTGCTTCATTCGTACTCTTATCCGGGTGAATATGTTGTTGTTTTATCAGTTTCTTCAGCAAAAAATACCGCGTCAAGCCGGCTTGTTGTTGAAGCGGTGCCGAACCAGGTCGTTGTGTCTGATGTTGTTTCCGGCGCACAAGGAATGATTGAGCTTAAGAACAATTCCATTCGGGAAATTAATCTATCGTGGTGGCTTATTGAAAGCGCCGGCAAGCAATTTGCTCTGCCGAAAGACACAATCGTTTTGCCGGGAAGAACGCTCCGATTTTCCGCAAAAACAACCCAATTAAATTTTGATTCCACCACAACAAAGCTGTTGTATCCAAACGGATCGGTCGCGAATAATTTTGTAATAAAAACGGTCGCGACGTCAACTATTTTGGCGCTTTCTTTTGTACAAGCGAGTGCAGAGCCTCCCGCAGTCGGCAGTAGTGTGGTGCAGGAAGTTCAAAAAGAAATAGTTAAGACTGCGGATAATGCCGATAATAATGAAGTCGTTCCCGTGCGTATCGCATCAAAAAATACGGAGCCAAAGATTACCGCTTCTGCGATTAAAACAGTCGATATCGGAGACGCGTCAAAAAAAAGCGAGACCGTTTTTTCTTTTGACGGCCGTGATATTGTCGTCGCTGTTTCGAATACCGCATCGGCGGTCGGAGCAATAACGACTGCTGTTGCCGGATTTCAAACAAAAAAACCCGCCCACACATCCGGTGTTTGGTTTGGATTGCTCGCGATTTTGATTGCCGTATCCGTGGCGGGTGCGTTTGCCTTGAATCGGTCGTCGGTCGGTGCTTCCGGCGATTTGAAACAGGCGATGGAATCAGCGGATGAATACGAAATAATTCAATAGTCGCGAATTGCGAGTGTGTGAATTAGTCTATTGAGATGAGTGAAGTAAAATTTGTGTCGATTCAAATTATTTTGAAGGTGATATAAAGAAATGCATCGATTTTGTGCGGATGTTGTATTATTTACCCCATTTTTCCATTTCCGGGTTGGGGAATATGGCCGGTATACAATACGCGCGAAATCCGTTACAATTTGAGAATGGAACCAAAGAAGAAAATACTTATATTTTCCCTAGCCTATTTCCCGCTTGTGGGCGGGGCGGAGGTGGCGGTAAAAGAAATTACCGACCGACTTTCGAAAGAAGGTTTTGAATTCGATATGGTTACCTTGCGGTTTAGTCGGAAGGATCCGGCCACCGACATATACGGCGCCGTTCGGATATATCGAGTCGGTTCCGGAATTCCGTTCATGATGCCGTTTTGTAAATTAATGTTTCCGTTTACCGCATCATTCAAAGCGTTGCGGTTGAATCTAAAAAATAAGTACGACTCGATGTGGTCTATTATGGCCAACTATGCCGGCTTCGCAGCTCTTTTCTTTAAAGTATGTTCTCCGCAAACTCCCTTCATTTTAACTCTTCAGGAAGGTGACCCGATTGATTATATTTTACGTCGCGTTCGCTATGTGCGCCCGATTTTCAATCGAATATTTACCCGTGCCGATACTCTGCAGGCTATATCGCATTATTTGAGTAAATTTGGTCAAGAAATGGGTTTTACGGGGCGAAACGTGGTTGTGCCTAACGGAGTTGATTATGCCCGTTTTAGCGTTAATTTGAGTCTGAAGGAGAAGGCTTCAGCCGACGAGAAGATTGGGAGGAGTGCGGGCGATTATATTCTCTTTACCTCGTCACGACTGGTCATAAAAAATGCCGTCGATGATTGTATTACCGCTCTTCAGTATTTGCCGGAACATGCCCGTTTGGTTATTGCCGGTGAAGGTCCGCTTCGAACTACGCTTGAGGGACAAATTCAAACGCTTGGTTTTGGTTCGCGTGTCAGTTTTTTGGGTTATGTTTCGCACGCTGACTTGCCGGCTCTTCTGGCGGTGTCCGATGTTTTTGTTCGTCCGTCGCGTTCGGAAGGATTTGGTAATTCGTTTATCGAAGCTATGGCGGCCGGCGTGCCGGTCGTGACTACAGCTGTCGGCGGAATTCCTGATTTTTTGGTACATGACAGGACGGGGTTGTTTTGCGGAGTGAATGATCCGAAAGATTTGGCTAAAAAAGTGGAGATATTCATGCGCGATACCGAGCTTCGAAATGAAATTATCGATAATGCCCGTCGTATGGTTCGTGAAAAATACGATTGGAATACGGTTGCCGCAAGTATGAAAGGTGTGGTTTTTTTGCCGACTATTGCCGATAAAACGAATAAACGATGAAAATTCTCATAGCGACAGGAATTTATCCGCCGGAATTAGGCGGCCCCGCAACATATGCCGAGGGCTTGGCTAGTCGACTCTCAAAACTTGAACATTCGGTGATGGTGCTCACGTATTCGAATAGCGTCATACAGAGGCGGTCCGCGGATCGATTGTTTGGCATTGTGTCTGTTGTTCGAAGCGGAAAAATTTCAAATTATTGGCGATATTTTGTTTCGGCTTTTAAGGAGGCGAAAAAAGCGGATGTCGTGTATAGTCTCGACTGGTTTTCGGCCGGCGTTCCGCTCATGTGCGCCTGTGTGTTGCGGGGCAAAAAGTTTGCCGTTCGAGTTGGCGGCGGTTATGAATGGGAAAAATATTTAGCAAACGGCAATCCGCCGGTAACGCTTCGGGAATATTATGCGACGGGCTTGTACAAGAAATATTTTGCCGTTATTCGCTTTCTGATTACTCGCGTATTGCGTCGGGCGACATATGTAGTTTTTAATTCTGATGTACAGCGGGAGTTGTTTACAAAATATTACGGTTTGAAAAATGAAGCCGTGAGGACAATTTGGAATCCTATTCCCGTCGCACCCAAAGGGGTTTCTCACGATGAGACGAAAATCGGCAACGAGATTGTTTTTGCCGGTCGGTTTATTGCTATGAAAAATATTCGGGCGTTGCTTCAGGCGATGGTCCATTTTAAGTCGAGTATTTGGAAGCTAGTACTTATTGGGAGCGGTCCGGAAGAAAGTGCGCTTCGGGCTTTTGTTGAGGCTGAAGGGCTTCGGGGAAAAGTCTCTTTTGAACCGCCGCTTTCACATCGCGCTCTTTTGGAACGCCTTTCTCGCGCGTATCTTTTTGTATTGCCAAGCTGGACGGATATCTCTCCGAATCAAATATTTGAATGTCAGGCCATCGGCGTTCCGTTTATTATTACAAAAGAAAATTATTTGCCGCTTCCGCAGGAAAAGCTACTCACTATTAATCCTTATTTCCCGGGAGATATTGCGGTAAAAATCGAGAAATTGACCGATTCCTCCGTATATGAAGAGTACAAAAAAACATTGCAGTCTATCCGTTTCGAAAACTCATGGGATGACGTTGTTTCGGGACATCGTGCATTATTTAATGATTTAGAGAAAAACAAAAAATGAAAGTGATAAGTATTGGCACCGACCGAAAAATATTTGAAGATGAAAGTGCGGTTCGTCTGCGGGCTATTTCTTACGGCGCGCTTGCGGAAGAAGTTCATATGATTGTGTTTTCAAAAAGAAAGAACGGTCAAACCGGAGAGCGGGTTGTTATTGCACCGAATGTATTCGCGTATCCGACGAATTCATTTTCTAAGCTAACCTATATTTTTGACGCCGTTCGAATCGGTAAAAAAATTGCCGACATTATATTGCAGAATAACGAGGAACACGTGCTTGTTACCGCTCAGGACCCGTTTGAATGCGGATATGTTGCCGGAAAAGTTGCTGAATACGCGGGAGTGAAAGCGAAATTACATTTGCAAATTCACACTGATTTTTTGAATCCCTATTTTTCCCGTTCCTCGCTTTTAAACCGTATGCGAGTTTATTATTCGAAACGATTGCTTCCCGAGGCTCACGGAATTCGCGTCGTTTCGGAACGAATTGCGACGTCGTTGGCAAAATCGGGAATTATTCTTGCGTGTGGGCCGTCGGTACTGCCAATTTTTGTTGATATAAAAAAGATGCAGAATGCGCAGATTCTTCCGGATGCTGATTTGCGTTCGCGCTACCCGCAATTCAATTTTAGAATTCTTATGGCGTCGCGTCTTTCTTCGGAAAAAGATTTTATGACAGCGGTACGGGCAGTTCGTGAATCGGTCATGCATTACAAAAAAACCGGTCTTATTATTGTCGGCGACGGACCGGAAAAAGAGACGATTCTCCGTCGGGCAAGAGAGGCCGGAATAGAAGGTCACGTTTTTATTGAACCATGGGCCGGACGCGAAACGCTTCTTTCGTATTACAAAACGGCTCATTTATTTCTTTCCACGTCGCTGTATGAGGGATATGGCATGTCTATGGTGGAGGCAGTTGCGACGGGATTGCCGGTCGTTGCAACCGACGCGGGTATTGCTTCGGGGCTTTTGGTGGGGACAAAAAATGTTACCACGGTTTGCCCGGTAAAAGGAGTAAAATGTCTTTTTGATAAGATTCGCTGGTTTGTTGAGGATTTGGAATTTCGCCGACGATTCCCCGTGGAAGTGACAACTCGGTTGCCCGATTTTTCATACGCGGATGAAGCCGATTATTTGTCCCGATATAAAGCGGATTGGGAGCGGTGTTTTGTTGAAACAGATACGGATAATGTCGATGCTTCTTTAAAAAACGAGGATAAAAAATAAAAAGAGAGCCAAATTAAAATTAAGCGGAATACGAAAGAATATACTATTTATGAAAATAAAAAAAAGAATCAAAGCATCAGTATCGGTGGCACGTAAGAAAGTAATTCGAAAGAGCGTACAAAAAAAAGTAACGTCAAAGCCGGTTAAAAAAGGGGAGACATTGCCGCTTATCGGCTTTATTGGCCAGGGATTTATCGGCAAGAATTACGCGGATGATTTTGAGCGACGCGGCTATACGGTAATCCGATATTCAGCCGAACGAGAGCATGAAGGGAATAAAGACAAGATTAAAGACTGTGATATTGTTTTTATAGCCGTACCGACACCAACGACGCCCGGCGGTTTTGATTCAAGTATTATTCGTACGGTAATTAAACTTGTCGGTAAGGGGAAGACGGCTGTTATTAAATCCACTATTCTTCCGGGCACAACCGAATCGGTACAGGCGGAGAATCCGGAAATTTTCGTTCTGCATTCACCTGAATTTTTGACCGAAGTCACAGCCGCTTACGATGCCGCCAATCCGAATCGTAATATTGTCGGCATTCCAAAAGATTCTGACGAGCATCGAAAACGCGCCAGACATGTTATTGATAATCTCCCGAAAGCTGATTTTGAATCAGTGTGTCGCGCCGACGAAGCCGAGCTTATCAAGTACGGCGGTAATTGTTGGTTTTATTTTAAAGTAATATTTATGAATATGCTTCATGATGTGGCAATGAAGCGTGGTGTCGAGTATGCGGTTATTCGTGACGCTCTTTCGGCTGATCCGCGTATTGGCGGTACGCACCTTGATCCGATTCATAAAAGCGGACGGGGAGCGGGTGGACATTGTTTTATAAAGGATTTTGCGGCATTCACCGAAATATATGAAAAAACAGTGGGTGATAAACTCGGGTTGCAAGTGCTAAAAAGTGTAGCGGAGAAAAATATTGATTTATTGCTCGGCACAAACAAAGATTTAGATTTGTTGTCCGGAGTGTACGGCGAAGACGTGGTAAAAAAGCGAAAATAGATGGTTTGGAAGCGTGCATATCCGGTTTTTGTTTTTTATGAAAAGCTGAAAACCATGCGCACTATCGAGTCTATTTCCACAATCACTTGTGATATAATGGCCAGCTGGTTGAATAAAATGATAAAAAAAGCCCATATTGATGCGCACAAAAAAATTGCTTCATTTCTTACGCCAATAAGTAAGATTTCTTTTTTTCGCCATAAAATTGTACGGTACTTGTTTTCGGGTGGGGCGGCTGCGTTTGTGGATCTCGGCATTCTGTTTGTTTTGACACATTACGCGAAATTTTGGTATTTATTTTCCGCCGTTATAGCTTTCCTGTTTGCTTTTATGGTCAGTTTTACGCTACAGAAATTTTGGACTTTTGAAGACCATTCAACCGACGGTTATGGCGGACAAATTCGGCTTTACTTTATTATTTCTCTCGTCAATCTTTGTTTGAACACACTGCTTTTGTATGGTGCCGTTGATTTTATCGGTATCCATTACATGCTTTCGCAAATACTGGTGAGCGGAATTATTGCGGTCGTCAGTTTTTTTGTCTATCGTAAATTTGTCTTCAAAACAAAAGCAAAATGAAACTTTTAATTCTTACCCAGAAAGTCGATAAGGATGATAGTGTGCTCGGTTTTTTTCATCGATGGCTTGAAGAGTTTGCCAAAAAGTGCGAAAAGGTAACTGTCATATGTCTCTATAAGGGGCGCGTGGAATTACCATCCAATGTGAAGGTGTTTTCACTTGGTAAAGAAGAGATGTTGTCTCGCGTTATAATGCTCTACCGTTTTTTCCTTTACATAATTCGAGAACGGAAAAACTACGACAAAGTATTTGTGCATATGAATCAGGTGTATGTTATCTTGGGCGGACTTTTGTGGCGGCTTATGGGAAAAGAAATCGGACTTTGGTATGTTCATAAACAAGTGACGCGTTCTCTACGAATTGCGTTATTGCTGACCCATCACGTATTCACATCAGCCAAAGAAAGTTTTGGTATTGAGAGCAAAAAGGTGCACTATGTTGGTCACGGTATAGATGTTGGTAATTTTATGCGACCGGCGGATTATGTGAGAGGGTCGTGGGCGAGACCTCGAATTATTCATGTCGGTCGAATTACGCCGATAAAACATTGCGAGGTGCTGATAAAAGCGGCGGCCATATTACGCGATTCGTATTCTGTTTCCATCGAGGTTTTGTTTGTCGGTGCGCCAACAAACGATAGCGATAATGTATATTTTGAAACATTAAGGGAAATGGTGCGGGCAAGTAAATTAGAAAGCTCTGTTCGTTTTGTCGGCAGTATTCCGAATTACATGGTTCGAGAATATTATTGGAACACTGATTTGTCGGCCAACATGTGTCCGAACGGTGGAATGGATAAGTCGGTTTTGGAATCAATTGCCGCCGGCGTGCCCGCATTCGTTTCGAATTCGGTTTTTGTTGATGTTCTCGGCAAATACAAAGACGATTTTATTTTTGAATTCAATAATCCTAATAGTTTGGCCGAAAAAATTGCAGTATATCTGAAAAGGAATGATCGAGCTTCGGTTGCGGAAGAAATGACGATTGTGGCAAAGCGGTTTGACGTAAAGAGTCTTGTAGAAAAAATTATTTCTTATCTTAAATAACGTGAAGAATGTTTGCTTGTTTGGAATATTTGATTTAGATTACTCGCGAAACAAAATATTAATTGCGGGTTTTCAGGCAAACGGGATTCAGCCTGTGGTTTGTAATGTTGACCCAAGAAAGAATGTCGGTATTAAAAAGTATTATCTTTTATATCAAGAATATATAAAAATCAGAAAGACTAAGTTTGATGTTGTTATTGTTGGATTTCCGGGGCAGGGGGTTGTATGGATGGCAAAATTGCTTTTTTGGAATACGCCGATTGTATTTGATGCCTTTCTTTCTTTATATGATTCAAACGTCTATGACAGAAAAATGTACTCGAAGTTTTCGATTCGTGCTATCAAAGATTACCTATTGGATTTGACGAGCTGTCTGTTGTCTGATGTTATTCTGCTCGATACTGACCAGCATATTTTATATTTTGTAAAAACATTTCACATAAGAATAGATAAGTTTATTCGACTTCCGATTGGTGCGGAAGAACATGTTTTTTTTCCACAACAAAAAAAAGAAACATTCCAAAAGTTTATTGTTCACTTTCATGGTAACTTTATTCCACTGCAGGGTATAAAATATATCGTTGGTGCAGCTGAAAGGTTGAAAAATGAAAACACTATTTTTTCAATTGTCGGTTCAGGTCAAGAGTTCCCTATGATAGAAAAGATGGTTACTGAACTTGGATTAAGAGAAGTTTTTGTTTTTCAGGGTCGAAAAAAAATTGAAGAAATTCCTCATTGTATTAGTGAAAGTGATTTATGTCTCGGTATTTTTGGAGATACGGAAAAAACACAGCGTGTTGTCCCGAATAAGGTGTATGAATGTATGGCAATGGGGAAGCCTGTGCTAACTGCAGATACCCCCGCTATACGTGAGTTATTACCTGTTGGGAGGGGGATAGCGGTTTGTAAGGTTGCTGATGGTGATAGTTTGGCCCGTGCTATACGGCACGCAAAGCAGCACAAAAAAGAAATGGATTTGGTCGGCAAAGTAGGGTATGATTATTTCGTAGAACATTTTTCGCACAAAAAAATGATTGCTCAGCTGATTACCGATTTAAAACAAAAAATATAAAATGAAAAAAAAAGCATTTTTGGTTACCGGCGGTGCCGGTTTTATAGGGTCACATGTGGTTGATCACTTACTTTCGACTGGGAAATTGGTGGTGGTACTCGACGATCTTTCCGGAGGATTCAGAGAGAATGTCAATAAAAAGGCTGTTTTTGTAAAAGGGAGTGTTGTTGATACGGCACTCGTAAAGAAGTTGTTTAAGAAGTATGAGTTTGAATACGTATTCCATTTGGCTGCATATGCGGCGGAGGGTCTTAGTCATTTTATACGAAAGTTTAATTACGAGAACAATCTAATAGGTAGTATCAATCTTATAAATGCATCCGTTAATAGTGGCGTGAAGTGTTTTGTCTTTACATCATCTATTGCCGTCTATGGTTCCGGTCAGTCACCAATGAAAGAAAGTATGGTGCCGATGCCTGAAGATCCCTATGGTGTCTCCAAATTGGCTGTCGAACAAGATCTTCGTGCCGCAAAAGAAATGTTTGGTATGAATTATATCGTTTTTCGTCCGCATAATGTATATGGGGAACGCCAAAATATAGGCGACAAATATCGTAATGTTATCGGTATTTTTATGAATAAGATAATGAAGAACGAGCCACTTCCAATTTTCGGTGATGGTTTGCAGATGCGAGCATTTACTCACATTAATGATGTTGCTCCTATTATTGCCCGTTCAGTAGAGAATTCGAATGCGTATAATCAAGTTTTCAATCTTGGAGCGGACAAGCCATATACCGTTAAAGAATTGGCCGAAACAGTACTCCGTGAGATGGGCGGTTCTTCTAAGATAGAATTTCATGAAGCCCGAAATGAGGTCAAGGTTGCGTATTCCGATCATTCAAAAGCGAAGAAGATGTTTGGTACCGCTGCTCCGGTGAGTTTGGGGGATGGTGTGCGTGGGATGGTGGCGTGGGCGAAGGAGAATGGTGCTCGTTCAAGCAAGAAGTTTAAGAATATTGAAATAATGCAGAAACTTCCGCCGTTTTGGCTAAAATAGTGTTTTTATCAGTGATGATTATTGAGCTATGAGTGAGTTTAAAGATTATTATGACCAAGCGCATATTGTTTATGGTATGAGCAAGATGCGAAAAGACAAGATTGTCCGAACACTTGGTGTGGTTTCTGGTCTGCGTATACTTGATATTGGGTGCGGTGTCGGTTCGCTCGGAGCACTTCTCAAGACGGGTGGCAATTATGTAGCCGGAATTGATATGTCCAAGGTGTCGGTTGAGTCAGCTAAAAAGGTTCTTGATTTCGCCGATGTGGGTGATGTTCAAAATGGTCCACTTCCATTTAAGGACGGCTCTTTTGATGTGGTGATTCTGACGGAGGTTATCGAACATCTTCTTTTTCCCGAACGGGCTCTCCGGGAAATCTATCGACTGCTCAAACCGGGTGGCTTTATGATTTTGACCACACCTAATTTTTTGGTGTGGACGAATCGTATCAAGATGATGTTTGGAAAATTTGCCTACACGGAGACTGGTTTTTTTGATCGGGGACATGTTCATTTCTATACGCTCCAAATGCTTGTAAAAGATTTAACTGGTGCCGGTTTTGTTATTGCGGAAACCAATCATATTATGCACCCGAAAATTCCCGATTTTATTGGTTCGATGTGGCCAAGTTTATTTGCCTTTCAGTTTGTGGTGAAAGCTTTAAAAAAATGATTATGGAAAAACCGATTCGTATTGCAATCATAAATCCTCGCGAAGCTGATGGACTTGCTCGAACCGTTGTTGATGGTTGCATCTCACTTTCAAGGTTGGGTACAATCGATTTTTGCCTATCTCAGCCGTTCGATTATTCTTTGGATGTAGCGGATAAAGTGTTTGGTGAAAATGATTTTAAGGATTATGCAATCGGAGCGGACATTATTTTCTACATAAACGCTAAGCGGTCCGCTGATGACAGCACGGCCAATAGGTTGGCCATGTGGCATAAAACTGTGTACGTTGACGGGGGAGAGGTGGGTAAAAATCGCCGGTATGATTTTACAGTACAAAAAGAAATACTTTTTGGTGAAAATATAGGGTTTGGAGCTCCAAATCCTGAGATGGTCGCAAAATGCAAATTATATTTCAGACGAGAAAAACCTTACTCTTTTGATATAATTCCCCTGCCGTTCGGTATTGAAACTAGATATGTTTCTAGTTTTGATATAAATAAGAAAAAAGATATAGATTTCGTTTGTATTTTTGGTCAAGATGAGTATCCTCTTATGCGAAGATTTGCTCGGGAACGGTTGGAGGCTTTTTGTGCGAAGAATGACTTTTCTTGTTATACAAAAAAAACGAGTACGCCCCAAGAATTTTATTCACTGCTAGCTAGGTCAAAAGTTGGTATCTCCGTGGGTGGCGGCGGATATGATACGATGCGTTTTTGGGAGATTTTGGGCAATAATTGTCTCTTGTTGACCGAACGGCTTGATATATACGAGCCAGATTCAAAGCGCTTGGATTATAAACGAATTTGGCAATTTAATAATTTGTTTGATTTTGATTATTATCTTGAAAAAATAGGTAAAATTCTAAAAGAGAATTATAAAGAAGACGAGTTGAAAGAGGAGTATGTAAAAATAATGCAGGAACATTCTTCCGAGGCACGCGTAATGGAAATTATAAATATATGCAGAGAAAAAGGGGTAATCAAATCGTAATGAAAATATTTCGTGTATTGTCAAAAACATATGATAGGGTGGCTTTGGGAATTGAAACGCCAAAAGATATATTGTTTAAGCTTGTTTTTTTCATAAAAAATCCGTTTTCGACGAAAAAACGCTGGAAGCTTTATGAGGAGTATTTGGAAAATAAAATTGTTCGCGGCCGTGTAGTCGGCGGAGTTTTGCGGTATAGGGATATACAATTTCCTGATATCGGCGACAAAAAGAAATATGTAAAAGGCTTTATACCGACATATTATGACATTCTTTTTTTCTACGATAAACGAAATGATGTATATGATTCCGCTTCGGTGGATAGGTATGAGAGAAGTTTTGGTACAGAGGGAACGTATTGTTATACGGATAATGGATGTGATATGACAATAAAAAAAGGTGATATAGTTATTGACGCGGGTGCGTGGGTTGGAACATTTTCAGCATATGCCGCAAAAAAAGGCGCACAGGTGTACGCGTTTGAACCGTCGGTTGAGAATAGGATTATCTTAAATAAAACAGCCGAACTTAACGGCAACATTACGGTGGTTCCGTTTGCGCTATATGACACGGCGGCAACTTTAAATTTTTCCGAAGAAAGCATTACCAGTAGGGTTGAAGATGTAAACAAAACGATAGGCGAAAGCTCTCATGGTGTTCGGGCGGTTACGCTTGATGAGTTTGTTGTTTCGAATAATATTCAAAAGGTAAATTTTATTAAGGCGGATATCGAGGGATCCGAACGAAAAATGTTGGCCGGCGCGGTAAACGTGATGAAAAAATTTGCGCCAAAGTTATCGATATGCACATATCATCTTCCTGATGATAGACAGGTTCTTTCCAAAATAATCATGGATGCAAATCCGAAATACAAAGTTGTGTATCGTAAAATGAAGCTATATGCCTTTGTTTAGTCGTCTTTCAAGAATGTAAATAATAAAATTTGAAATGAAAACTGAATGTATAATTTGTAAAATACCGACTACATATTTTTTAACAAAAGATGGATATTCCTATAATCGGTGTTCGTCCTGTGGTTTGGTTTTTGTTGTTTCCGAGCCGAGCAATCAGGTGAAGGTTCGTGATTTGTATTCGGAACAGTCAGGGTATCAGGGAAATAAGAAAAAAAGTTTAATCGGGACAACAGCGAGTCCAAATCAGGAAAAGGTTCTATCATGGCTTTCGAGGCAGAAGAAGGGAAGACTGTTGGATATTGGGTGTTCCAACGGCGAATTTATGTGGCTAGCTAAAGAAGCCGGTTTTGAAGTTCTTGGGGTTGAGCTTAATAAACGGACGGCGGATATTGCTCGGGGGAATGGGCTTAATGTAATATCCGGGTTTCTTGAGGATGCAGGGTTTGCCGATAATTCGTTTGATTATGTTTATATGGGTGATCTTATAGAACATGTAGAAAGTCCTAACGCATTGATGGAACAGGTGAAGAGGGTTCTTCGGCAGGAGGGAAAGGTTGTTATTGTGACACCAAATCTCGATTGTTTTTGGTCAAAAGCAACGTATAAACTATATCAATGGTTTGGAATTCCGTGGTCTTCTCTTACTCCGCCGTATCATCTGTTTCAATTTTCTACATTAAATTTGGATTCGTTAATGTCTCACTACGGTTTTACATCGCAAAAACATATGTACGGACTTCCTCCACGGCTTTCTTACGAACTTGGCTCTCTACACCTTCTCAAGCGATATAAACAGGGAAAAACCATACTCTCATTAGTATTTATGTGCTTTTCTTTTTTCCTTTATGCTGTCGTGTACGTGATGAATTTTGCATCAAAACCTTTCCGGGAAAAAGATTTATCTGTTATTGGAATGTATGGAAAATAATAAAATTATGACTACATGGGATTTGTTTTTTAAAGAAAAAATTATACAGATATGTACCGAAAAAAAGGCCCTTCTTGATATTGGCGGGGGGTTGCGAATTGACCGTACGAAAAATAATCGACTTGATAAAACACGTGAATGGATAATTCCTTATCTAAAAAACGTCGATTACAAAATAATGGATCCGGTGCCGACATATAATCCTGATATTGTTGGTGATATCCATAAAATGCCTTTTGCGGATAATTCTTTAGACGCCATTATTTGCATTGCCGTACTTGAGCATGTTGAAAACCCTATTTTGGCGGTTTCTGAAATGAGGCGTGTTTTGAAGCCCGGCGGATACATTTTTTTATATGTGCCGTTTTTATATTATTATCATGCCGAAAAAGGATATTATGGCGATTACTGGCGATACACCAAGGATGCTATTCGGTTTCTTTTTAAGGGATGTAAGACGGTTGAAATAGTTTCAGTCCGTGGCGCCATTGAGACATGGATCAGACTCAGTCCCCTTGGGCGATTTAATGTATTCGCACGCATTGCACGATTTTTGGATTTTGTGACCGGGAAAATGAAAAGTAATCAGGTGAGCGGTTATAATATTTTTATCTCAAAATAATAATTTTCATTTATTGATAATACTATGTATAAAGTTTACTGCGGAAAAATTTTTACAGATAAACAGGTAATAGAATTATTACGGCCAAATCTCAATGGACCGCGTTGGGGGCTATGGAATGATAAAATTCCTACGTTATCCCAAGAGATTGTGAGCGTTACGGACAAACCTGATGAGGCGGATTTTTTCCTGTTTCCTCATGATTATAACCAGCTTTTAAGCGAGGTTTCGTATATTACGGAGTTTGCACACGATGCCGAAATACGGGGAAAGAAGGTTGTAATTTTTTTCCCGGGAGATAGAGATACAGCGGTGGTTATACCAAATGCAATCATTTTCCGTAATTCTCAATACAAAAATAGGCGAGCGATTAATGAAATAATGCTTCCGGGTTACGTTGAGGATATGGGAAAAGGGGGAGTTTCAGTTCGGGAGAAAAGTACGAATGGAATGCCTGCAGTTGGCTTTTGCGGATGGGCTGACTTTAAGACAATAAAACAGGGCATATCTTTGACGGTAAAAGTTTGTATAGGAAATTTTAAAATGCTTTTGGGGGAAAAAGATGTTTTACCTCGCCGGCAAGGATTATGGTGGAGAAGAAAGATTTTGCCGATTCTTTCTAAAAGTCGCTTGGTTGCATCAAATTTTATTATTCGTACAAGTTATTCCGGCAATGAAAAAACGATTGCACTTGATCCGGAACGCGCGCGGAAGGAGTATGTCGAAAACATTGTGCACAGTGATTTTACCCTGTGTGTCAAAGGTGACGGTAATTTTTCAACCCGATTTTACGAAACATTATCTCTGGGGCGTGTTCCTCTTTTTGTGGACACCGATTGTCCGTTGCCTCTTGAGGGTGTGATTGATTATTCAAAGTTTGTATTTCGCGTGAATTACACGGATTATAAGCGCTTGCCCGAGTTACTTTCCGCCTTTTATCATAAGTGTTCTCCCGAAGAGTGGAAAGCGATGCAAAAGCGAGCACGAGAAGTCTTCGAAAATTATTTACGAATGGATTCGTTCCTAAAATATACCTTTACCAAAGAATTTCTCGGAAAATATTTAAAGGGTTAGAAAGTGCTCTTTATAAAAAATCGTATTCGAATAGCAAATCTCTTCTTCTCTGTTATTGCGAGGGCGTTTTGCCCGTGGCAATCCAGGATTCGGGACAGTCGGGAATCCAAATGGCGGAGGGGAGGAATTACAACACTATGGACTGGATTGCCGCGCAGCGCTCGCAATGACAAATGGGCGGAATTAAAATATAGCAGACTGGATTGCCACGGGCAAAACGCCCTCGCAATGACGGAGGGGAGGAATTACAACAACATGAACTGGATTGCAACCC
>CAJBMK010000079.1 GCA_903954165.1 uncultured bacterium
GCGGAGGCGAGAGGATTTGAACCTCTGAGGGACGTTAATCCCTGCCGCGTTTCGAGTGCGGTGCCTTCAACCGCTCAGCCACGCCTCCATTACAGTGCTCCATACTAACACCCTTTTGCATTTTTTTCAAAAAATGCTATAGTGTCGTTGTCTTATTATGAGGCAAATGGCCCTATCGTCTAACGGTTAGGACATCGGCTTTTCAAGCCGGTAATCAGAGTTCGATTCTCTGTAGGGTCACAAAAACAATGAGCCAATGCGACTAAGCATTGGCGATTGTGTTTTTGTAGGCTCTACAGAGAATCGAAAGACGGAGCGGGACCCAATTCAGTAGAATCGGGGTGAATTATAGGCCGGGGAAGGAGGTAAAATATCATTCACAAAAGCCGGCCTGTGGTATTTCGAAGAAAATAACTTTAAGAATGATTTCTTTCGTATTCCTTGACATAATCATTGTTTCAATCTATTATAATTCCCAGATTGTAGCTACTGCCGGCCTCATATTGTAGAGGTTTTGGTGGTGTGACAATTCCAAAATAGTGAAAATAGAAAGAATTCTTAATGAAGCAATTATTTAGTCCTGCTGAGGCTCAAAAGCACAAGAAGGCAATACATCTTACCGTAAAACTGTTTGCAAACCGGTTCGACGTTACGCGGAAGGATATTCAAAAAGGCGGCCGCGCCGATAAGGGTTCAAGGGCGCCTCTTGCCAAAAAGGCTCTGGCCTTTGTGCTTATTGACCGTCTTGGTCTCAGTCCTACCTTGGTGCTCGGGGAAGTTTTTCCCGGCAGAAAGAATACCGGCGGTATGCATGCTCTGCTTGAGGCAGCCAGAAAACAGATTGCCATCGACATTCCATTTCGGGCCGTTGTTGAGTTTGTTGATACTGCAGTAAAGAAAAAGATGAAAATCGCACCTCGGAATAAAACATTCCCGGATGCTCGTTTTGATTTCATTCCGGCTGTTTCGTCGAGTGACAGTGGCGGCAATGTTGGCGACAATGAAGGATTCACTGAGTCGCTTCCATCGGCGTCTACTTTGCCCGCTATGCCGCAAGATAGTGGCGAAGAAGCTGCTACCGGTTTGAGCAAAACAAAGCCTTCTGGGCATTCAAGGAATGCGGACAATCCATCAACCCGTGGGTTGATTATGTACACTCTTGTTAAAATGGGTGCCGGGCCTGACGTGGTTGCTACTGCTTTCGGAATGACTCTTGGTTCGGTATACGGGGCGTTGGGATATGTGTGGTATGGTTTGGAAAGCGAATCTTCTGCCGAACAGATTGACGCTGCCATTCAGGAGGTGAAAAAAGTATCTTTCAAATAGTTTTGTCGTTGGTCACGCCCCGCGCACGTTCACGTGTGCGGGGCTTTTATTTTATCATCGTATACGAAGTATAAAAATTATGCAGGGCAATCACTTTTAATATTTATAATAATTCTGTTACACTAGTAGTACTATGAAAAATAAATTTTCTATAAAAAACCCGAAAACATTTTTCGGCATCGTAATACTTATTATTTTGTTGGGGGTGGTGTATTCCGGTATGGGGAGAAATGTTCCTAAAGCACCGGTTGGTCCTTCCGATGTTGTTCAGAATACACAAAATCAAACGATGAAAGGTTTTGACTCCAGTCCGTTTTTCATGCGAAAGGGTGATAAGGTTTATTATATGAGTAAGGAAATTGTAGGCGCTGATGCGAATACTTTTACGGTATTGGGCGGTGCATTTTCGAAAGATAAGAATTATGTCTATCGTGCCGAAAAAAAAGTAACTGAGCCGTTGGATCTTGCGTCGGTTGAGGTGATTGATGGCGGTAATGTCATAAAGGATAGTCAACGCGTATATTTAAATGTGCCCGTCAAGACCGATGTTCTTCCTGAGAAGCTTTCTCCCGTTTCGGGTGTTGACGCAAAAACGTTTCAGTATGTGGGCATTTGTTCTGGTGATTATATAAAAAATGTATTTAAATCTTATTATAAAGATAAGAATCGAATTTATATAAACGAAAAAGCTATTGATACTATTGATTTTGCAACATTCCAGTACCTTCGAAACTATGAACCCGGAGAACAAATCGAGTCGGTGGTAGAAGTAGAGTCGTATGCCAAGGATAAGAATCACGTCTACTCTCCGTGCGGGCAAATTCTAGTCGGGGCAAATCCAAAAACATTTAATGGGTATGATTCGCCGTCCATGCAGGAATTTAATCCGATTGATACAGACCTCAGAAAACCGGATCCGGGCGGAATTGTTATTACTTCTATTTCACCGTCTTCCGGTCCGGTTGGTACCATTGTTACGCTTAATGGTTTGGGTATTAAAACAGGGGTTGATACGTATTTCAACATAACCGGCTCGGGTGAAAAAGCCTTAAGTCCAATTTCTGTTTCTCCCGAAACGGTGACTTTTGCCGTGCCGGAGGGGATTCCACTTGGTGAGCAACGAGTACATTTACTTACTTCTGAAAGATCTACACCGTTCAGTAATGAGGTGCTATTTACTGTCACCTCACGTTAAAAAAAATAGAAATATACTCTATGCAACTACTTCTTACTTCCATTGGCCTGACAAACAAAAAAATAACTGATAATTTATTGGCAATGCTACCGAAGAAACCGAAAGACTGTTCGGTTTTGGTGGTGGCTTTTACACGAAATGAACGTGAGGAATTATTTCGTGACGAAACGAGGAAGATTCTAAAAAAACTCGGGTTTGGTTCTGTTTCAGATTTTAATCTGACGGATAAAAAATTTAGCGGTAAACAAAAGTTCGATGTTGTTTATGTGTGCGGTGGGAATACGTTTTATATTTTGGACAGAATGCGAAAAACCGGAATTGACGAATTCATAAAAAAATCAGTACTCGATGAAGATGTGGTTTATGTCGGGGCGAGTGCTGGAAGTATTATTGCCGGACCTGATATTTCTATTGCCGGATGGGGAAGTACGGGGGATGCGAATGATACCAAACTGAAGGATTTGACAGGTCTCCAGTTTGTCGATTTTACCCTTTATCCGCACTATGAATCAAAACTGAAAAAAGAAGTGGAGGCGTTTCGGCAGAGTGTTTCGTGTCATGTCATTGAAATTACGGACGATCAAGCTGTGTATGCGGATGATTTGGGTTATCGAATGATTAAGTAAATCCGTTTGGGTAAAATTTTGATACATAGTACACTGGTAGATACACGTATGTATCGATTATTCGGCATTATTATTCTTTTTGCGGCTGCCGCGGTGAGTAGTTTTACGGTTGGCTATTTGAACGGGCCGACAAAAAACACTTTAGAATCCGTAGCGGACAAAATTTCAGTTCGGCACACTGCGAAAAAAAGTGTCCAGTCTACCGCCACATCGTCTGTTACTATTCTCGCTTTTGGGGATATGATGCTCGACCGCTCGGTTAGGAAAAATATAAACGAAAAAGGAAATGATTATCCGTTTAAAAAGATTAAATCTTTCCTGGCCGGAAACGATATTGTAGTGGTTAATGCCGAAGGTTCTTTCGCCTCTCGAACGTCCAAGACATTAAATATTCCGGATGCGCCTTTATTGTTTACATTTAATCCGCATATTCTTCCGACACTGAAAGATTTGGGATTCACGCTCTTTGGCCAAGCCAATAATCACGCCTTAAATTTTGGTCGGAGTGCTTTGAAGGAATCGGAGAAAAATATTGAAGCAGCGGGTATGTTTTGGTTTGGTGATCCGCGTAATGATGAAAATTATACATTCAACACAGAAATCCGGGGACAAAAAATCGCCTTTGTTGGTTATAACCAATTTACTCCCGGCGAAATGGCTACGGTGACTGAAGCAATCAAACGGGCAAAAAGAACGGGCGCGTTTACAATCGTTTATTCTCACTGGGGAAACGAGTATGAAGGGGGAATAGTCGAAGAGCAAAAACTGGCCGCTTATTCATTTATTGAAAATGGGGCTGATGTCGTTATTGGGCATCACCCTCATGTTATTGAGCCGATTGAACTATATAAAGATAAAGTAATTTTTTACTCTCTTGGAAATTTTGTGTTTGATCAGTCTTTTAGCATGAAAACAAGTGAGGGATTGTCTGTCGGAATTACGATTGGCACCAGTACGGTTTCGTATTCGCTGTCCCCGTTTTCTATAGTACATACCCAAGTTTCATTGATGGGCAGTTCGACTAGAAAAAATGTTTTAAATCGTATCGCAAGTTCATCGCCGGTTTCCACAGAAATTAAAAATGAAATAAAAAGCGGATATTTTGTGACACAAAAATAGTAAAAACTTTCCAACTAATGATACTGAAAAAATAAAAACCGCCAGTTAATAGCTGGGGGTTTTTGCGTTATTTTTTCTTTAAACGCTTTTCTTTTTGTTTTCGAGCGGCAATACTTCGCTCGGCTATCACGCCGACGTATTCGTAACGTTCTTCGTGGGTCAGTCGTTTCAAATACTCTGTGTCTACTTCAAACGAGGGATGTTTTTCGTCCTTTCTCATCCAAAGCCGCGACCAGATGAGTCGTGCTTTTCCGCGTAAGGCGGTGCAAAGCCAGCGGTCGAATGTGTCCCACGGGTGCATGAGTTTGTATACTATTTTTTTTCCAAAATCCATTTGTACCTCCTTTCTATTTGCATGGTAGCGGAATAGGTGATGAAAGGCAAGAATATAATTTTGCACGATGTTAACAATTGTTGAGAAAACGGATTGTTTTGTTGTTTTACTTTCGACTATCCGGTTGGTATTATTCTATGTAGTCATTATCAATGTAATATTAAATATCAATGGGTTTCGAAAATTTCGATGCTGGTCAGCAAAACGTTGATGAAAGAATGCCGGTACAGGAAAAAACGGAAGAAAAAAGTACGTTAAAAAATAAAATTCAGAAAGTAGTCGGTATTGGTGCGGTCGCTGCGGCCGTTCTTTCCGTGGAAGGGTGTAAGCCGTCGGAACAGGCCGAAAAGCAAAGTGATGATCAAAAATTTGTCGAGGAGGTGGTGGTCACGTCTATGTCCCGGTTCTTCATCCGCTCGGACATGACTTCGAGAAAATCTTTTTCATCGTCAATCAACAATACTTTTTCGGACATGGCATTCTCCTTGGGTTTTGTTGCTGTTTATTGGTCAGTAGACGGTCAA
>CAJBMK010000080.1 GCA_903954165.1 uncultured bacterium
CATTGCAGGGAGCAGGAGATAAAAAAGATACCCGCTTAATAGGCGGGTATTTTTTGGCCTATACGCAGGGGAGCGGCCGACCAACTGGAAAACACCCGAAAACATGGCACCGCAGAGCCCCGCAGATGAACGATATCAACGAGGGAGCATATACAATACCCACCGAACCTAACATATAAAACCATAAAATTCATATCTTGAAAAGAAGCGGCACTCGGAAATCTCCACATCCAATTCCTCTTTAATCTCTCGCTTAAGCCCCGTCTCGGGAGTTTCCCCGTTTTCAATACCCCCACCGAAGAAACCAAAGTAGTTGGGCAACCGTTTTGCATCTGATGAACGTTTTTGCATGAAGACAAATACCTCACCGTTTCGTTCAAAATAGGGAATGAGGACAGAAATGTTTCGTTTATCCATTTTTTTTCGGATTACTTAAATAAAACGCCCAGTCGTACATATTGACCAATCTGTATCATAACTTGATTTCGAGTTCGACAGGACAATGATCGCTGCCGTATACCGAATCGAGGATGGTGGCACTTTTTACCAAAGGAAAGAGGTCGGGGGAGACGAAAAAATAGTCGATACGCCAGCCGACATTGCGGTCGCGGGCTAGGGTTTTCATATCCCACCATGAATAGCGAACTTCGGCGGGATGGAGAGCGCGGAAGGTGTCGATGTAACCGGCGGCCATCAACTTATCCATCCAATCACGTTCGATACGCAAGAAGCCGGTATGCTTTTCATTTTCTTTCGGACGAGCAATATCGATTTCATTATGCGCGGTATTCACATCGCCACAGAAGATAATAGACTTGCCGTCGGCTCGAAGTTTCTCGATATAGTTCAAAAATAAATCGTAGTATTCAAGTTTGAACTTCAGACGCTCCGGCCCGCCACCGCCGTTTGGAAAATAAATAGTAATCAAAACAAACTCTTTAAAGAATAGTGCCAGAAAACGACCTTCGTTATCGTGAATTTCACTGCCGAGACCGTACTCCACTTTTTCCGGCTTGGTTTTGGAATAGACAGCCACACCGCTGTATCCTTTTCGACCTTTAGAATGATCGAAATAGGCGTGATAGCCGGCAGGGGAAGCCAGTTCGGGAGGTAGCTGATCAATGTGCGCTTTGGTTTCCTGGAGGCAAAAAAAATCGGGGGAGGCGTTAAGGAACCAGTCGAGATAGCCTTTTTTGTGCCACGCTCGAATACCGTTTACGTTCCAGGAAATAAATTTCATATAACCATGATACCATTTCGGAATAGGGGAGACAAAATCCTCTTCGCTGTCAAAAAGTCCCGCTTTTTTGCATTAATTATTTTTTACCGTCGAGGGCTTGGTGCCGGGTACTTGATTAAGCGACGCTTCATATAATATTCGTTCCATTGTATCGGTTTTTACCGGTTTATCCACCACGACAGACACATCAAACTTATCAAAATATATCGTTGATTTAATGGTTCCCCCCGCCTTAAGCAAATTACTTTCTTTCATACTTACAGAAAAAATGGCTTTGTATGGTAATGCATTTCGCACGCCAACCCACACATCAAATGAATCCACCGAAAAAGAATTAACGAGAGCTTCGTAATATGCAATTTCTGCCTTACTTAAACTTCCCTCGGTAGTTCCTCCCATATTTTCAATGGCGCGATTAATTTCTGATTTATCCACCGTAAATACGTAATGATAGACAGAAGCGGCATCCATTAATTCTTTGGTTGAGCTTTTTATACGTAAAATTGCGTATCGTGAAAGTAAGTTTGAAATCTTATTGACCGAGGTTTCTCCAATAACATATCCGTCCAAACTCGGTAAACCAAGCGCTTTTTCAAGAGAACCGTTTTCGGAACGTATCCATCGATTAAGCAATAAATCTAAATTTTTTACCGATATGTTTTCGGCGTTTGAAATAAGAGCATATGCCGTTCCATCAATAAAACGAAGTTCAAAATCAATTGAGTTGCGCTTATCCGGACCGGCACTTGAGGTCAATCCTGTTGCGGTTAAATTAAACACCCCTTTCTTGCTACCGCCCGCTTCCGCCTTCACGTTGGTTGTTCCGGTAAATTTCAGCGTTAAATTGGTTGTTTCTTTTGTTGGCAATACGGTCTTTGACCCGACCGGTGGCGTCGCTTCATACGACATATCGCCGCTCATATTAGCCTCAAACTGCATGCTGTTGATTTTTGAAAAATTTAATAACATTTCCGAGACAACCTCGGCACTTGTTTTATTGAAAAAAGAATATACATAAAAACCAAACGCAACGGCGGCAATAAAACCGAAAAAGATAAGCAGTCGGGACGCGCCAAAGGCTTTTTGTGGTTTTGGGGAAGAAATATCCGCCCCAGCACCACCAACACCAATCGAAGCTAGCGCCTCATTCACCTCTAAAACAGACCACCCGCCCTGCATGGCTAGTTTTTTCTTAATATCTTCAACCGAATAGCCCTTATCAAGCTGTCCGACAATATAATTCACTACTTGTGGTTCTACCATGTGGACAGTATAACAAATAATTAGCAAACACACTTCTTTTTAATGTGCACAAAAACACACAAGAACATGTTTAAAATAAATCAAAACACATAAATAATTACAAAAAACTCCCGATAGAATCGGGAGTGCAATAATCTAAGTAGCTACATAGCGAGAATTACCGCTGTGCCGGACCGAGCATGCGATCAACGGCTAGTTCGGCCATCTTTTGAACGAATTTTTCGGAGATGGCGTCGGTTAGTCTGGTGCGCATACTAGAGTTGCCGGCCGTAAGCATTGTTTTGGCATTATCTTCCACCAGTTTATTGATACTACCGTTACGAACAAGCGAATCAATGGCACCTTTGGCCATATTGAAAGGTATGAGCGCAAACGATGTGCTCGGCAACCTACTCAAAGGTTCCGGATTGGAAGGACTTCTTTCAGGAGTCGCGGGAGGCCTCGCCGCCCGTTCACTTCCTCCAGGGAACAGAAACTTATAGTCGATGTTCTTTTTTTTAGACTAAACGCCCGGCCAATGGAAACATTGGCCGGTTTTTCATTATGTTATTCACCCGTCTTTCCATGGAACTTCTTATGAACATCGCGTAAGTGTTTGTCGGTTACGTGAGTGTAAATCTGGGTTGTACCGATATTTGCATGGCCAAGCATGGCCTGTACCGAGCGAAGGTCGGCGCCGTTTGAGAGTAAATCAGTTGCGAAACTGTGACGAATAACGTGTGGTGTCACTTTTTTTGAAATACCGGCCTTAATGGCGTAGTGTTTTACAATTCGTTCGATTGAACGGGGGGTCAGACGTTCAGAATCGGGTTTGGTTTTATTGATGATTGTTTTCGGCATTAGATTAACAAAAAGGGCATCGTCCATATCTTTTCGTTTTGAAAGATAGGTTTTTACGACCTCTTTTGCTGATTCCGAAATAAAAACGACACGGACTTTATCGCCCTTTCCTCGGACAGAAAGATCTTCGTGGTTTAAGTTAATATCACTATTGAGTGAACAAAGCTCAGAAACACGAAGCCCTGTCGAAAATAAAAGCGCGAAAACCGCACGGTCACGCCACGCGCGCACATCATCACCTTCAGGGGCCTTCATGATTCGTACCAATTCTTCGGGAGAAATAAGATCAAGGGAACGCTCGCCGACTTTGGCAAGCTCAATCCGGTCGGGTGGAAGGGAAGGAATGCCACGGCGCACCATATATTTGAGAAAAGAACGAAGGGCAATGAGGTAATAATTTTGAGTTTTCTTTTTTAGCGAATCTTTGACCGCTTTTTTGCCGTTATTAGTAACCAACTGGCGATTAAGCCATAATCGATATTCACGTAATACCGAGTCGGTAATTTGATCGGGTGTTTTAATAGAGGCAAAACCAATGAACCGAGTAAGATAACGATCGTAATTCTCTACAGTTTTCAAACTGCGGCCCTTTTCAATTTCAATATATTCTAGAAACTGGCGCTTAAGGTCAGGAATGTCCATAAACGTATTATACCGTTAAACAGAAATAAATGTTATGCACCAACGCGATACGTAACACGGTACGAATAATAAAAAACACGTACAAAACGACACGTTTCCAAAATAGCAAGGAGATACAAGCTATATTTGACTCTGTTGCGTAAAATGGCCATTTATGCTAATATCAACCTCGCAATGCTTACAAAAACAAAAAAGACGAAAATCATCAAGGAAGTAGCCATTAATGAGAAGGACACAGGTTCTCCTGAAGTTCAGGTTTCTATTCTCTCAAAGAGAATTACCGAGCTTACCGGCCATCTCAAAAAACACCAGAAAGACTTGCATTCACGCCGAGGCTTACTTCAAATGGTTGCCGATCGCCAGACTCACCTCAAATATCTCCAGAAAAAGGACATCAAACGCTACAATTCAATCGTCAAAAAGCTCGAGCTCAAAAAAAACTAGTCTCATAAATCAAAAAACTAACTTTCGGGTTAGTTTTTTGATTTTAAACGGAGGCAACGACAACCACGGTAGTAAAAATCGTTGTATTTCATACACACATGGAATGACTGTTTACTTGCCTTTCAATTTGGTATACTTAATGTGACTCTTTTGAGTACTTTCTTTACGCTTGCGCACACGTAGATAAATATTTTTAATAACGCGCATCTTTTTTACATTTTTATGTCTATAGTCAAACATTCAAACCAGCGTGTCGGAATTTTTATTGATACGCAAAACCTCTACCATTCGGCCAAAAATCTCTATCATGCACGAGTCAATTTCGGCCAAGTAATCAAAGAGGCGATGGCGGACCGCGCCCTTATTCGGGCTGTTGCATACGTCATTACTACCGAAAGCGGTGAAGAACAGCCGTTTTTTGAGGCGTTAAGCAAAGTTGGCATAGAAACAAAAACAAAGGATTTACAAATTTTTTCCGGCGGTTCCAAGAAAGCCGACTGGGACGTCGGACTTGCCGTCGATGCGATTAAATTGGCGCCAAAACTAGACGCGGTTATTATTGTTTCCGGCGACGGCGATTTCGTACCCCTTGTTGAATACTTAAAAACAAATGAAGGGTGCCAGGTTGAAGTTGTTTCATTTGGAAAATCAACTTCCGCAAAACTCATTGAAGCCGCCGACGATTTCATGGATCTCGATGTTAATTCACGCAAATACCTCATTGGACAGGAGCGAAGAAATGGAAATACTCGAAATTCTTAAGCAACTAAAGCACATTATGCGCCATAACTATCCGATTTTATCTCAAAAATCGGATAGTTTTTTGTTATTAATCCGCACATACCCTCCACATGTCAAGTCTTACTAAAATGCACAAAAAATGATACAGTGGGAACGTTCATTATTAACAGGAAAACCTCCAGATAGCGAGATTTGAACTAGGATTGTTCAGGTCTTTAATTTGGAGGTTGTAATAGGCAATGATTCATACATCAACGCCGAAAATTATTATGAAAAAGAAAGAATATTCAATTGAAATCGGCGGCAAACTATTGATCGCCATTTTTAACGACCTTGCCGACCAGGCAAACGGTTCGGTTATGCTCAAATACGGCGATACTGTTATTTTGGCCACCGCGGTTATGGGTGAGAATGATAAAACAGCGCTCGGATATTTCCCACTCACCGTTGATTACGAGGAGCGTTTTTACGCCGCGGGAGAAATCCTCGGCAGTCGGTTTGTTCGTCGGGAGGGAAGACCGTCGGAAGAAGCAATTCTTGCCGGACGCGTTGTTGACCGCACAATTCGGCCTTTGTTTGAAAGTTATATACGACGAGATATTCAGGTTGTTATCACGGTTCTTTCTCTCGGCGAAGATGATCCTGATATTCTAGGAATTATTGGCGCGTCGCTTGCTCTTGGTGTTTCCAATATTCCATGGAACGGCCCGGTATCCGCAGTTCGTATCGGCCGTCAAAAAGGTTCTCCGTCATTCGAAACAAATCCGAGCTTTCTCTCGCGAAAAACAGCCCTCTATGAACTTGATTTAATCGCGTGCGGTAAGGACGGAAACATTAACATGATTGAAGTTGGCAGTAAGGAAATTTCCGAAACGGATGCAATGTTAGCCCTTACAACGGCAAGCGAAGAAATCGAAAAAATACAAATTTTCCAAAAGAAAATCATCGCCGAGCTCGGCAAAAAGAAAACAATTATTCCAAAAAAAGAAATTCCTTCAGAAATTATCGCTCTTTTTGCGGAAAATATTGCCGGCAAAATGGTTGAGTACATCTTCACCGGACCCGGGCATGACTCAATTAACGCACTCAAAGAGACATGGCTTGTATTGGTAAAAGAAAAAGCCGTCGACCATATCGCCTTTGCCGATGATTATTTTGAAGACAAAGTAAACGAAACCCTTCACGCCGAAGCAATCAACAACAATCGGCGTGCGGACGGTCGCTCGATGGATGAAGTACGACCATTGTATGCTGAAGCGGGAGGAATCTCGCCGATACTTCACGGATCCGGAATATTCTACCGCGGAGGCACACACATTCTCTCGGTCCTGACACTTGGCGGACCTGAAGACGCGCTCTTCATCGACAGTATGGAATCACGTGAAGAAAAAAGACGTTTTATGCACCAGTATAATTTTCCCCCGTTCTCAACCGGTGAAACCGGCGCCTCGGTGGAATGAACCGCCGTATGATTGGCCACGGTGCGCTTGCGGAAAAAGCCCTTCTAGCCGTTATTCCCGCAAAAGAAAAGTTCCCGTACACCATTCGTATCGTCTCCGAAGCAATGGCTTCAAACGGCTCGACATCTATGGGTTCCGTCTGCGGTTCAACCTTGGCCCTTATGGATGCGGGTGTCCCAATTTCCGCGCCGGTAGCCGGTATTGCATCGGGTCTTATGATGGAATCACCGACAAAATTCAAAGTGCTAACCGACATTCAAGGTCCGGAAGACCATCACGGCGATATGGATTTTAAAGTTGCAGGAACAAAAAACGGAGTAACCGCCGTTCAAATGGACGTTAAGGTTAACGGAATTCCTCTTCCTATCCTAGAAATTGCTTTTGAAAAAGCACGCCTCGCCCGCTTACACATCCTAAAAACTCTTGAAGCGGCAATTTCTGAGCCTCGAGCTGATATTTCTCCAAAAGCGCCGAAAATTCTCATTGCGCATGTGAAAAAAGACCAAATTGGTCTAATTATTGGGACCGGCGGAAAAACCATCAACGAAATCCGCGAAAAAACACTCGTTGACGGTATTGATATTGAAGAAGACGGAACGGTATATATTACCGGCAAAAACGGTTCTGCGGAAAAAGCCAAGGCAATCATTGAAGACATGACCAGGGAATATAAACCCGGCGAGCAGTTCAAGGGAGAAATCACCAAAATTACCGACTTCGGCGCGTTTGTAAAACTCGGAAGCGGCACAACGGAAGGACTTGTCCATGTATCAGAAATTGCACCCTGGAGAGTAGAGCGTGTCAGTGATATACTAAAGGAAGGTCAAATCGTTCCCGTTATCGTTAAAGAAATCGACGAACGTGGCCGTATCAAACTCTCCATTAAGGATATTGACCCAAAATTTGCGGGGGAACCTCCGGCACGTCCAGCGGGGCCGCGACCATTCAGTGGCGGACTCCCTCCACAAGGACCGCGAACAAACGGCAGATAAAATAGTGATATACTATAATTTGTTTTATGCCACCAGAAACAGCACCAAACAAAAATAATAACGAGAGTACAGCCATTAAAGCTTTACGTACCTATCAAGGAGATGTGGAAGAGGCTATTCATGCCGACAACTCATCCGTCGTAAAGATTACTGCTGTTCAAATAAACCGCGACCAGGCACGCGAACGGGCAATAGTCGCGGACCAGGCGCCTGTTCCGGAAAAGGAGACAAACAATTCTTTTATTGTAGCTCTTATTATTCTTTTGATTATCATTGGAGTTTCTGTTCCGGCGGGACTCTATCTTCTTCGTAAAAGCACGCCACAGGTCTCACAAATAGAAGTTCCAACAACATCCTCGATTATCAACACGACAACCGAAAAAAAGGTTGATATTGGCAATCTTCACAAAAAAGAAATCACCGAAAAGCTCCTTCAGGAACGCCAAAAACAAGATATTGCATTTGATTCAACCCTCGGAATCTCCTTTACACAAAACGCAAATCCGGTTTCAACCGAAATGTTCTTTACCTTGCTTGATTCCCTCATACCGCCTTCATTTGTCAGATCATTGAACAAAGATTTTGCTTTTGGTTTCTACAACACAAAAGGAAATCAGCCTTATTTCATTTTCAAAGTGGCTGATTATAGCAATGCGTTTGAAGGAATACTTGCTTGGGAAAAAAGTATGGCAAAAGATATTGGGGGATTCTTTTTCCTTAACAGCGACAATCCAACCGTCTATGATCCGGACTACCAGCCACAATTTGAAGATAGCGTAATACAAAACAAAGACATCCGTGTATTAAAGACCCGATCCGGCGACATTTCGGTCTTCTATTCTTTTATTGACCGCTCCACCATTGTAATCACAACAAACGAAGAGGCATTTAAAGCCCTTATTGCCGGTATAGAAACAAAACAAACGGCACGATAATAATCTCGCTTCGTATCAAAAACCTTGCTCGAGCGCATTCACTTTGTTATCATTCATCTATGACAATAAATACCGAGGAACAAAAGAAAAAACTTGTAACAGAACTTCAGGAACTGGAAACAGAACTTCTTTCTGTTGGCCGCCGCAATCCGAGCAATCTTGCGGACTGGGAAGCGGTTCCAACCGACCCCGGAAATGACCCGATAGACCCAAACGAGGTTGCGGATAACATGGAAGACTACGAAGGGAATACCGCCATCTTGAAACAGCTCGAGATACGATACAACGAAGTAAAGCAAGCAATTGAAGCGATCGAAAAAGGAACATACGGAATATGTTCTGTTTGCGGGAAACAAATCGAAGATGCCAGACTGGAAGCGTTACCGTCGGCCTCCACCTGTATCGCACACGAAAAATAATCATCTGAAAACCGAATCAACCGATTCGGTTTTCTTTTTATCCGCAAACATAACACTATGAGCTTCGCAAAAATATTTAGCGCGCAAAGTACTCTGCTTAAAGCACAAATTATAGATGTAGAAATTGATTTGTCATCCGGACTACATCAATTCTCCATCGTCGGCCTCCCCGACAAAGGGGTAGAGGAGTCCCGGGACCGTGTTTCATCGGCAATCAAGAATAGCGGATTCACGTCGCCAAAACAAGAAAACAAAAAAATTATCGTTGCCCTCGCCCCGGCGGACGTAAAAAAAGAAGGTCCCGCCTTTGATGTCGCGATCGCGCTCGCATATCTCATGGCCAGTGAAGAAATAATATTTAACCCGAAAGAACGGCTATTTCTTGGCGAACTATCTCTTGACGGAGAACTTCGTCCAATTCAAGGTGTTTTACCATTAACACGAACCGCAAAAGAAAAAGGTTTTAAAGAAATATACGTTCCCAAACAAAACGCCACCGAAGCGGCCTTGATTGACGGCATCTCGGTATTTGCGGTTTCTTCGTTATCCGAATTGGTTTCTCATCTTGACGAAACAGTTAAGAAAAAACTTGGCAGAAGACCAAAAGTAACGCTCGTTCCGGAACCAAAAACAATTTACAAGCCGGAACGGCCCGAAATAATGCTTGATTTGTCGGACATAAAAGGCCAGGAGAACGCCAAGCGCGCCCTTGAAATAGCGGCGGCGGGCGGGCACAACATTGCCATGTACGGCCCTCCGGGAACGGGAAAAACCATGCTAGCCAAAGCGTTCGCAGGACTTCTTCCCGAATTATCGTTTGAAGACATGCTCGAGGTGACGTCTATTTATTCCGTTGCGGGACAATTGAAAAACCAGCCAATTATTGTCGAACCGCCGGTTCGTACTCCGCACCATACCGCATCATATGTTTCACTGGTTGGTGGCGGAACAAATCCAAAACCGGGTGAGGTCACACTAGCTCACAAAGGCGTACTTTTTCTCGATGAATTTCCGGAATTCGATAAAAAAGTCATTGAAGCCCTTCGTCAGCCATTGGAAGACCGCGTCGTCACCATTTCACGCGCCAAAGCATCGGTTCAGTTTCCGGCACACTTCATTCTCATTGCCGCCATGAATCCGTGTCCGTGCGGTAATTGGGGTTCAAAAGACAAACGCTGTATCTGCGCTCCGGCACATATTTTACGCTATCAACAAAAATTATCCGGCCCCATCATGGACCGAATCGATTTGTGGGTTGAGGTTCCGTCGGTTGACCACAACAAACTTTCAGACACATCATCATCGGGGGAAAAAAGCAGCGATATAAAAACACGAGTCAACGCGGCACGAATACTCCAACAAAATCGCTTCAAAAAAGCCGGGAGATCAATTCGAACGAATGCGGAAATGAACACCAAAGACTTATCCCGAGATATTATTCTTTCGGAAAAATTAAAAGAATTCTTTAATCTTTCCGCCAAACGCCTAGACCTTTCCGCCCGCGCCTATCATCGTGTCCTCAAACTCGCCCGAACCATTGCGGACCTCGAGGGAACGGAAGAATTAAAAGAACATCATCTTGCCGAAGCCCTGCAGTACAGACCGAAACAAAAGACAATATAGAAAGGGGAGGTGTTGGCCGTTAGAGATTAGGAGTCAAGGAAAGAGACGAACAAAAAAATCCGTTTTTTGTCATCTTTGCGCAAGCCTGCGTACTTTTACTTTCATAAAATTCGAAATATTCTCACCTCTGTCATTGCGAGGGTACTCCCGTGGCAATCCAGGATTCGGAAATCGGGTATTCCAATTCTTTAATTCAAATTGAAACATTGTGGACTGGATTGCCACGAGCGAAACGCTCTCGCAATGACGGAAAAAACAAAAACCCATCGGGCACCGCTATGGCGATCGAGGGGTTTTGTTCTATTTTCTTTTTTTCCTAACCACTAACACCTAGTGGCTAATACCTATCCCTACTACTTTTTCCCACCCTTAAACATTTTTCTCTTAAGCCAAACAAGTACTTTTATAACTATCCAAATAATCAATACAACAATTGCAATTTTCAGTATGAGTAGCGGAATATAGAAAACAAAAGTAATGAGACTATCGGCAAAACCGGCGAGACCGTTCAGCAAATCGCGGGCCGACTGCTTGACCACCGTCCACGGGCGCCAGAGGATGCCGCCAACAACTTCAATCTGCTTTTCAGCGGTCAAACCTACCGTAATGACCGAATAATCAATCTGACGGGAAAGATAATTTAACTGACCTTGCGTCTGTTCAATTCGTCCGCGCACGTCGGCCAATCGGGAAGCGACATCAAGCACATCCTGTACTTTCACCGCTCGCTTCATAATATCCTGATACTGAGCTTCTTCGGCCTTCATATTCTTCAAACGGCCTTCAGTATCAACAAACTGCGCCGTCACATCAACACCGTTTAACGATTCTCGTTCTACTTTGACGGCCACCGACTTCAAACGAGACATTGCGTCATCAAAGCTTTTTGATGGAATACGAACCGTTACCGTACCGGACTTTGAACCGTCAGCGTTAGCATACAAATTGGACGAATCAACAAAACCGGAAAGATTTGTGGCAGCTTGCGTTATTTTCATCACAGCATCCTCGGTATCTTTTACCACCAACTCAAGAGAACCGGTCTTAATCATCATACGACTATCGGCCGAAACATTTCCATACGAACCACCAACAGCCTGATAATTGGAAATAGAAACCGAATCCGAATAATTCATCCCTCCGGCCTTAGCCATCATCGGGGCAGGCGCCGAAGATTCAGCCGCCATCCTATCGTTTGTATAATTGGACGTACTGACCGTATCCCGTACCTGACCAGACATAAACAAGCCAAGGAGCATCGGAACAAGTCCAAAAACGATAATCGCCAACGCGCCAATTCCTCCGATAATAATCAAAACGGCTTTCAAAATACCCGCGTTTTCAAAATACTTTTTTATATTATTCAAAAATTCCATACAATAGATTAATTTGTAACTGTTTTATTATAACATGAGATATTTTTAATAAAAAAGCCGGCCAAAAGTATTAAATTTTTTGGCCGGACATTGAAAAACACACGCTACTTATTATTTTGCAGACACCTATCTTTAAAATCGGTAATCTTCACCAGCAAACTCGGTATAGAATTCTTTAACGCGACCGAAAAAAGCCTCCACAGTTGTTCCGATAGATCAGATTTTTCGAGCCACCGCCAGCCCCATTGAGCTCGTTCAATTCTGGTACCGTCAGTCAAATCGTTTGCATTGGAAAGAATACCGAAAACCTTTTCCAAAAGATAAAACGCCGTTGACACTTGGTCATTTTTCTCTTTAATTTCGGCCGTTAATCGAGATTCAGCAGCCCGTAATTTATCACCCGCCTGCTTGAGTGCAATAATCTCCTCTTCGTATGCGGAGATTCGAACCAGTGTTTCATAATCAACACGGCCGACAAGATATTCACAGAGAATATTTGCGGGCACAACCTTCACAGAAATACCGTTTTGGGTAAAAGGTGTCGAGGTAAACATTTCTGTCATACTCTTACCACTTACCACAAGAGCAATTCTACCGGGCAAAATTTCACCTATACGATCAGGTACCACCGACTTCCAAACAAAATCCAAATCAATATAGGGAACACTATCCCTCCAATAGATAGTCAGTAATGCCCCCGTGTAATTTTCAGTTACATTGGCGCCCTTACTATCAATTTGAATACTAACCGCGACCACCTCTGTCCGATCTTTTTCCAAAGGGCCAAAAGTGATGGCGTTCCCCAAACCGGACACCCCTCCCATCTGAAGTGTTCTTGCCGATGACCCGCAAAGCTGTATCAACGAATCATTTTTCACACCAAGTGTAATGGATAGCGGTTGAGATGTTACCGTCAGTAACTCATTCAATTTTGTCATAGAACTGTCATTCCCTTCGTCTGATAGTTACAACTACCAAAGATTTCGGTTGCGCGCTACTGCGACACCCTAAGCAAATAACCGTGCTTTATTCGGTACCACTATTACAATAGTAGGCGAACGTATTTATACAACAATAGCAGTTGAATTGCAAGTACCACCACAACCAACAAAAAAACAGCCCGGGAGCTGTTTTTTGGTTTTTATATGAACTAAATCTAATTCGCAAACGGGTTCTTGGCGCCACGGACTTCGAAGTGAACATGGGGGCCGGTTGATTTTCCGGTGCTACCGAGATGACCAATTTCCTGACCGCGAACAACGTGAAAGCCTTCAGCTATTTCAATGTCTTCAAGGTGACCGTATAAGGTCTGAGAACCGTTTGAATGTTCGATAACGACATAATTACCATAACCACCGTTCCAACCGCCTGAACGGGCAATTATAACCTCACCGGAAGCGGCGGCAACGACAGACGTACCTTCGGCTCCGGCTAAGTCAACAGCATTGTATCCATGCAAACTCTGAGAAACACGATATGCTCCGGCAACAGGCATTCGATAGTAATCGCCATAATCAGGACCGCCGGCTCCGTGAAGAGGGGAGGTTGTTTTTGCTTTTGATGAAGCTTTTGAAGCTGTTCCTGAGTCCTGAACAGATGTTTCCCCGTCAAAAATTGAAGGAATTATAAGAGTGTCGCCAATTGCAAGCTTTGAATTCTCGCTTAAATCATTAAATTGAAGAATTTCGTCGCTGTCAGCCTTATATTTCAAGGCAATACTCTTTAATGTATCTCCTTTAACTACTTTATATTGTATGCCGGATATAGGAAGAATGATCAATCGCTGGCCGTCGGTAATTATTCCGCCACTAATGTCATTTGCCCAGACTATAGTATTCACAGAAACACCGAACATTTTCGCAATATTTGAAAGCGCGTCGCCTTTCTTTACTACATAGACACTAATTTGGCTATTGTTGTTTTTTATATCATTTAAATCCGCCAATGTGCCCTCCGGACCTGATTCCGGAAGAAGAGCGGTACCCCCAACAATGTTTATTTCCCCTCCGCCACGGCCGGAATTCGGATTTGAATTCAATGTAGCCTGGGGCAACTTGATTGTCTGGGAATTTGCAGACGACGATCCTAATACAGAAACCTGTTTACCGCCAAACCAGCCGGATACCACAGAAAGGGCGCTCGCATCGGCAACCGCAGGAATGCCGAGAAAAAGGATAGAAACTATAAGCCGTGTATATAAAACGGCTACAAATAACGATTTTATGGAACGATACGACGAAAGATGCTTCTTTGGCGTATCGATATGAGTTTTTGACTGCAAAATAAGCTTTATTTTAAGCGAATAATCAAGTCTTTCTTTCAGAATATGGCTCTGTTGAGCCAAACTATCATTCAGAATATCAGCGGGAACCCATCTACTATAGGCCTCCTTAGGGGAAAAGTCAACCATTGATATCCACCCCTGTGGATAGCGTAAATATGCTATAGTTTGCCCGTGAAATACATTGATGAACTAAATAGTGAACAAAAGAAAGCCGTCCTCCACCGTGACGGGCCGCTTCTTATCGTAGCGGGAGCCGGAGCCGGAAAAACTAAGACAGTAACGCACCGAATTCTTCACCTAATCCGTGAAGGTGTTGCTCCGGAGAACATTCTGGCAATCACCTTTACCAATAAGGCGGCAAAAGAGATGAGCGAGCGTGTTTCAAAACTACTCGACAGCGATCCCGACATATCTCGCAGTGTTGTTGGCTTTGAGAACAAACCGTTCGTCAGCACCTTTCACGCGCTTGGCGTCCATATTCTAAAAGAGAACAGCGCGCTACTCGGTATTCCCCGACACTTTGCCATTTTTGATAAAAGCGACTCGCTTCGGGCAATAAAAGAGGCAATGCAAACTCTTAACATAGACACGAAGGCGTTTGAACCGTCCCGAATGCAAAACATCATCAGTCGTGAAAAAGGAAACGCCGTCACCTACATGTCATACAAAGAACGCCTCCGAAATGAATACATTCCAAAAGTTATCGCTTCGGTCTGGGAAAAATATGAAGAAATTCTCAAGAGTGAAAAAGCGCTCGACTTTGACGACCTGCTTCTGAAGTCTGCAATGCTTCTCAAAAACAATCCGGATATTTTGGAAAAGTACCAAAATAAATGGAAATATATTCACATCGACGAGTACCAGGACACTAACAAAGTTCAGTACGCAACAGCAAAACTGTTGGCCAAAAAATTTCGAAATATTTGCGTCGTCGGCGATAGCGACCAGTCTATATACGGCTGGAGGGGAGCGGATATAAAAAACATTCTTGATTTTGAAAAAGATTACCCCGATGCAAAGGTAATTCTCCTGGAAGAAAACTATCGATCGACTCAAAATATTCTTGAGGCGGCCAATCGCATCATTCAAAAAAATAAACTCCGCACACCAAAAAAACTGTTTACAAAAAACGTTGCGGGAGAAAAAATCGGTTTGTGCGGTGCGTATGACGAAGTGGATGAGGCGCGATTTGTAGCAAAAAAATCAAGACAGCTGATTGAAGATTCCGGCGTTTCACCGCGATCAATCGCCGTACTTTACCGTGCCAATTTTCAGGGACGGGCTTTGGAAGAAGCGTTTATGGCGGAATCTATTTCCTACCAGGTACTCGGCACAAAATTCTTTGAGCGAAAAGAAATTAAAGACATTGTTTCCTATCTTCGGGCGGCTATGGATCCGACTATTCTTTCTGACATTAAACGGGTCATTAATATTCCGGCAAGAGGATTGGGAAAAGTAACGTTGGTCAAATTATTTTCCGGGAAAAAAGACGAACTGCCGGTGGCCGCACAGAAAAAGATTGACGGCTTTTATCTTATTCTTAAGCGTATCGCCGAAAAAGCCGCCGTTGAAAAACTTTCTGAAACCATTAAATTTATTTTGGCGGAATCCGGCATTGAAACCGCCCTTCGCCAAGGCGGGGCGGAAGATCAGGAACGGTTGGAGAATGTACGCGAAATGGTTACCTTCGCCACAAAATATGATGTACTGCCTATTGACGAGGGGATGGAAAAATTTCTTTCTGATGTTGCCCTTGCTTCCGACCAGGATGAGTTAATGAAAAACCATGACGCCGTCAAATTAATGACGGTTCACGCATCAAAGGGTTTGGAATTCGATTACGTTTTTGTTACCGGACTGGAAGAAGATTTATTTCCCCACAAGCGAATGGGTGTAGAAAAAGTTTCCGACGAAGACTCTGAGGAAGAACGCCGACTCTTTTATGTTGCCATTACCCGCGCAAAGAAAAAATTGTACATATCATACGCCGGAGTCCGTACTATTTTCGGCTCGCGACAAGTGACCATGCCGTCACAATTTGTGTACGATATCGAGGAAGATATTATCGAAAAGGAGGAACAGTTTGAAGGTGGAGGAAAAATCATATATTTGGACTAGAAGAAAACCCGCCCATTACGGCGGGTTTTTAGCACCAAACAATAAAACCTGAGAAAGCTGAGGATTCAGGGATGCGATGATTTCCATCTTGATTCATGCTAAAATTACTTCACACTCCTTTCGAAATCCTATCGAGGTATTCTGAAGAATTTCGGGGAAAAATAGAGCAACTGATGATAGAACCTGAGTCATAAAGAATTACAATACATGAACAATAAACAAAACTGCGGGGAATTAGTAGAAAAGCTAAAACAAGTTCAAACACTGAATATCGATTTCAACCTGAAAGCGGAAAAAGCTGTTTCGTTTGATACGTCACGGGAGTGGAATGACGAAGAAAAAGCTTTAATCGCCGAAGCGGTAAAAGTGGGGGAAGAAATTGAAAAGCTGATTTTTGAATTGGAAAAGAGTATTGAACCGATTTCTGTAACCGCCACCTATGCCCACAAAGACTGGAATAATGTTGAAACGTCTGAAACCATCACCATCGATTTCGAAAAGAAACTCGAATACTCTGTTACCTTTTACAAAACTCACCACATCAACCTACCCGAAAACTTCAGGGAGATAATGACCGACATCTGGGATCGAAACATTGATGTAATCCAAAAAACCATCGAAGAACAAGGATTCGATGAAATTCTCCTCGTACCAGGAGGTTTATCCGTACCTGTTGTTCACGCCAAAATGAGTGAAGGATATCAGACAACAAAAGAATGGGGTGGTTTTACTGACGGCGGTTCCTTCGAAGGCGTAGCAGAAAAAACAACAGGACCGCGTATTATCCTGATCCACAAAAACAACGCACAAAATCTAGAAGACCGACCGGAACTTAAGAAGACGATTAGAGAAACAGCTGGTAGCTTCATACAATCCGGCCAAACTCTCACTCTCACCGACTACCTCATATACCAAAGACAATATTTTGAGGAAACGGGAAAACACCTTGATGAATTAACTTACGCATGGCTTCCCGGTTCAATAGTTCCAAAACCAGGTGGTGGTTTTCGTGTCGTCTTTGCGGATTGGGATGGCGCTGAGCTCGATGTGCGTGCAGACGATTCCGGTGATTGGCATTCGCTTCTTGGCTGCCGTCTTTCCCGCTGTCTTATTTAAAACAAGATAGCTTGTAACTTGAGTTTTTACCTTTTTCTTTTTAAAAACTTAGGTGCATATTTTTCTGTCAGCTTTTTTTGTTTGCTGACTTTGCCGAATCCTGGACTGCCACGTCGGGGTACCTCCTCGCAGAGACGGAGGGGAGAGTCAATGTTATTTGAGTGAAGTATTTACCCGTCACTCGGCGGGCGGGGTACCCCGAAGGTAATGGTCGCGGATTGGAATGAGCTGAATTTTATGAGCTATTCTGCTATACTGGAAAGATGCTTCCAAAGAAATCACTCGGCCAAAACTTTCTTCGCTCCGAAAAGGCTCTTTTGGATATTAGCGAGGCAGGTGAACTGACGAAACACGATATCGTTCTCGAGGCCGGGCCGGGAGAAGGCGCACTTACCGCAAAACTACTGAAAAAAGCGGGCAAAACAATAGCTGTTGAAAAAGACGACCGTTTGATACGACCACTCACACAAAAATTTTCGGCGGAAATTGCCTCCGGGGCACTTGTCATAATTCATGACGATATTTTGGAGCTTACACCGGAAAAACTCGGCCTTACTTCGGGCGAATTCAAAATTGTCGCTAATATTCCCTACTATATTACCGGCCAATTCTTGCGTTTGTTTCTTTCCGGACCGCTTCAGCCAAAAACAATGGTTCTTTTACTTCAAAAAGAAGTAGTTGACCGTATCATGACCCGCGACGGCAAAGAAAGCATACTTTCTATAAGTATCAAAGCCTACGGAACGCCTTTTTTCATCAATATCGTCAAAGCCGGTGCCTTTTATCCGCCACCAAACGTAGATTCGGCAATTTTGGCCATACGAAATATCTCAAAAACCTTTTTTGACGGCATGAATGAAGATTTTTTCTTCGAAACACTAAAAATGGGCTTTGCACATAAGCGGAAAGTGCTTGTTTCAAACCTTGGGCTGTCTTCACATGCAGACATCGATACGCTCTGTAAAGAATGGGAAATTACGAAAAATACACGTGCGGAAGAACTGACTGTCCATCAGTGGAAAAAAATAGCCCTCGGATTAGCGAAAAAATAAAACTAAAAAATGAAAACCCCGTTTTTACAAGAAAAACGGGGTTTTTCTCCCTATTCACTGTCTACATGCTTGATCCGTGATATAAAATAAGAAAACCGCCACCATTAACACAAGTATATGGCCCACATTGGTATGTACACGGCAACCAACCGGCAGACATACCAAGCAAATATTGCCCCATTCGACTTGGTCGGCCGTTCAAATACGAACGTGACGCAGGCCCGTAGATATAATCTCCGCCTGTCGGAGGACCAAGTGTGATTTTTTGACCCTGATTACAAATATAAAAAATTAAATTAATGGGTCCGCCAAATGCTTTCTGGGCATGACTTTTCTGCAGGTTTAAAAACAAAAGAGCAATAACAAACACCGTCGCACACAATACATAGAAAGATGTGGTACGAACAGTTTTTATTATTTTCAACATGTAAAAATAATAGCACTATACACAGACATAAACAACAGAGAGGTGATATAATACATGTATGAATGCAACCAAGGTTCGTGTGGTGGTAAACAATTCGAATATTTCAGGGATTTCCATCGCATTGTTTTCGAGCAAGGAA
>CAJBMK010000081.1 GCA_903954165.1 uncultured bacterium
GGTATGATTTCCGAACCGATAAAAGCTTTGATATCCAACCCGCCGCTCCCGATAAAATAACACCTTACCGGTATTAATCGAGGAATAGGTAAGGCCCTTGCACAGAAATTTTTGAACGAAGGAGATTATGTTATTGGTACGTCTTTAGGTGAGAAAATTGATTTTTCACACAAAGCACTGACGGTAATTGAATTGGATTTAAGTAAAGATCAGAGTATTGTTGATTGTGCAAAAGTCGTAACAGAATTAGGGCGTGGGATTGATATACACATAAATAACGCTGGTGTACTTCTCGATGACGGCAATTTGAATATTAATATAGAGAAATTGAGACATACCTTACAAATTAATCTGATAGGCGTGATAGATCTGACACAGAGAATTATTCCTTTAATGAGTGCTGGTGCACACATTGTGAATATTTCATCTACTGCAGGAATATTATCAAAAGTTTATTACCCTGATTATCCTGTATATAAAATATCGAAAGCGGCCCTTAATATGTTTACTACATATTTGTCCACCAAACTTCAGGGGAAGATTGCTGTTTCTTCGGTTCATCCCGGCCGAGTAAGAACTAGTATGGGTAACGGAGAAGGTGATATGGACCCAGAAGAGGCCGCGGAATATATTTACACGACCGCAAAAACTAAGAATATCGAGACCGGTCAGTTTTGGTTTAAGGGCGAGAAAATTCCTTGGTAAAGTCATGATATTTTATGTTGAGAATAAAGAAAAAAAGAAGGTCAGGTATCTTTGATGGCTGTGGTTTGCCTATATTATTCTATTCTAATAAAAAGTTTCCAGCTTTGTACAACGCTCTTAGCCCTCAATTTCGCAGACTCAATTTCAGGGTCTACAACCTTTTCATAATCGAGCGTTTCAATCACAAAAAACTGTTATTTTGTACTGAAGAATTGTGCACAATGCGTTATATTGTATTTCAAAATGAATTACGATATACTGACTCCATAAATAGTTTGGCTTTCGACGAGAGCTGAAAATAAACATTAAAAACATTTGTATATATCAAATAGATCGTTATACGAATACATTGTTCGTACACGAATTTATTTTTTAATGCAATAATAATTAACCAATGGAAAATAAAGAAAAGAAAGTTGGCCTAGCATTCCCTATTATTCTATTAATTGTGCTTATTGGTTTGGTAGTTGGCGGATATTTTGCGATAAACTCAAAGAAAACTACTGAGGTGGCGAGCGCGACCAAGACCGCAAGTATTGCAACGGTAAACGGATTCGCAATTACAAAAGCTGTTTACGACGCGCAAGTTGCAAACGCGTTGACGTCATATCAGGCGCAAGGAATTATTGCAACGACAACCGAACAACTGGCAATTATTAAGAAGCAGGTATTGGACAACCTTATCAGCAATCAATTACTTGATGCAGCGGTGGCTAGTTCGGGTACCAAAGTGAGCGCGGATGAAATCAATACTCAAATTCAAACCATTCAGAAACAAGCCGGCGGAGCTGAAGGATTTAAGGTTGCTTTAGCAAAGAATAACTTGACCGAGGAATCACTTCGTGAAAATGTCACTAAACAACTCGGGGTACAAAAATTCCTTTTGGCAAACATTGATAGTAAATCCATAACGGTCAGCGATACGGAAGTTGAACAATTTTACGCCGATTATAACAAACAGCAGAAAGCAGCCGGCCAAAAAACTATTTCGACTTTAAAGGAATTAAGTGCTGATATTAAACTTCAGATCACATCAAATAAACAGCAAGTATTGGCCAATGCATATGTAGAATCACTTCGATCAAAAGCAAATATCGTAATCAATAAATAACAATTAAAAAACCTTCGATTATCAAATCGAAGGTTTTTTCTTTATACTTTTTTCACTCTTACTATTCGAACACCCGGCAACGAGTCCGTTCAGAACCGCCAACATATCTTTATAAAGTAGAATCCTATTTAATATTGAAACGTCGCCACAATGTAAATTGTCTAAACGTGCCAAAAGTACACACATCAAACCCGCCGTTTTATTCAATTCAACAGTACCATCAAACGGATATTACAATCGGTGAATATCTTAATCGTCCGCTTTACGTTTTTTGTATACCCGTATATCCGTAACCGTACCGCGAAACTTTTATTTCTCCGCACCCGTCAAACGAATGACGGCTAGCTCCAACGGTAATTCGTCAATGTACGATTTTCCGGTCAAATCAAGAGCATTCAAAAGCTCGAGTATAGTTTTTGAATTTATGGGCGATACAGTTTCATCGGCGATTTTTTTTAACATACTATAATCGGTCTCTGAAACGTCATCTTTTATTACAGCGGCAAAGCCTGAAGCCGAGCGAATTAGTAAAATTATGCGAATTTTTTGGATAAGCATGCGTGTAAAAATCTTCATATCAATTCCCTCTTCAACCGCCGTTCGAATAGCTCGTAAGCCTTTTTCAGCCTCTTTTTGGTTCAATGCAAGCACAACTTCATTAATAAGAGCCGACTTTGGAGCACCGGTAACTTTTTCAACTTCTGAAAGAGTAAGTTTATTATCTTTTGATGTCGTAATGGCCTTCTGGAGCACGCCGAGAGTATCCCGAAACGAACCGTCACCAAACAGCGCAATAAGATCAGCCGAAGCGAGATCGATACTATAACCCTCTTTTTTTGCTACCGAAATTACAAGTTGTTTCAATAACTCCTGTGTTGGTTTTTTAAATACATACGTCTGACAGCGAGAAACAATCGTATCGAGAATCTTCTCCATTTCTGTGGTAGCCAATACAAACACGACATGCGCCGGCGGTTCTTCCAGTGTCTTCAATAACGCATTAAACGCCTCTTTGGTAAGCATATGGACCTCATCTATAATATACACTTTAAATTTCGACTCAAAGGGCAATGTAGCAACAGAGTCACGAAGCAAACGCACGTCATCAATACCGCGATTTGAGGCGGCATCAATCTCGTACATATCGTTTGCTGAAGTTCCGATGGACTCAGCCAAAATACGCGCAATTGACGTTTTCCCCGTACCTCGAGACCCGCAGAAAAGATATGCATGTGCAACGGCATTATTCTCTATTGAAGATTTTAGCGCCCGCACAATCTGTTCCTGACCGATAACATCAGAAAATTTTTTCGGCCGGTATTTACGATAAAGCGTGATGTCATTCATACAAACATTATACACATTTATTTAGTTTCTTCCCATCGTACAGCACTTCAAATATTCTTTAAAAGTATCATTATCTTTGGGCGATTTTTTTACAACAAAACTCAGAATTAAAAAAATAACCCGTACCGGTGAAAGCGGTACGGGCGGAATGGTGTCAGACGACACAACCACATATGATTGCAACCGTGACAGAAGTTTATCCTTTTGTTAAAAGATACCCTTAGTCACTCCTTACCGACGATACGCGTTCGTATCCTTGAAGTTTGCCACTCCATTTTACCAGCATAGAAACATGAAACCCATCAAATTACCAATAACTCAATGGTAATCGTACCATAGCACCAATTACTTCTAATGTAAAGTTAATACTAAAAATTGGCTCAAAACAAACCCTTAAAATACGTTTAATATAAAAAAATACCGGCACATCATGCGTGCCGGCTCAGTACCATTCTTATCTAACCAACATGCCAGCCCTATCGAAATAACATGCATCTTCACACACAAGAACGGTTCTTTGACCAACATTTATATACGCCACTTCCCTACCTCTCTCCTCACAATTAACCCCTGAATTCCACCATAATACAAACGTTATTTTTTTCCCTACCTCAGACACTAAGTTATGCCAAACAATGAATGTCTCCTTCGTTTGCACACTATTTAACGTTAGTATTTCAATATTTTTGAGGGAAAAATGAATGTGTGCCGTCGCCAGGAAGGCTTTTAATTGCACCATGCTTTTTTGGGCGTTGCCGGCGTTTGGACCGTAAAGTCCGATGTCAATTTCATCTATAATGCGCCCGTCTTTTGCATATATAAACCACTCGGAGGCATTAATCAATTGTTCCGTTACTACACTCTTTCGTTTACTATTATCCGATTTCACAAATACAACCTTTGATAAATGTTATGTTCAACTTTCCAAATTACACAGTATCATAGTGATAATAGTTGTCAATAAAAGTAGTTGACAATTTTGATATATCATGATAATGTCTAGCCTGTCGACAAACAGATGACAACAAACAGCAAACAAAAAAAACCGCATAAATCGCGGGCTCGCCTGCGATTTTCAATCGGTTCTGTGTTCATATATTTTGATGCAGAACTAAGAAGCCACCTAAAAAAACCCGAAGTCACCAACCGTCTCGAAAACGGAAAGGCCGAAGGACTTATCGAATACACCGCTCTCAGCCTCTTTCGAGCGATGAAGAAAGGAGTATTTATTCCTGGTACCGACAATGTACAATTCGAAGTGAACGGAATAAAATTCAACAGAACAATTAGCGGCCACATGGATGCCGTAAAAATCCTCGAAACTATAGAAAGTTGTCGAGAAAATACGCACTCCTTCAGACTTACCCGTAGATTCGAGTAAAGCCATGAAAAATCATCACCACACCGACAACGCTACACCGTTGTCGGTTTTTTTTGGAATATTCCCCTACCTCATATTTAATTTAATAAAAAAGACGCCAACAACATAAGTTGTGGCGTCTGTGAATGTAAACGTTTTCCTTATCCCTTACCATTTCCGTCGGTTGGATAATTTGGATCGACCGGCTCAACCAGGTCACCATCATTCCAAAGCGGAATAATGTAGTAAATACCCGCCGGCAAACTATTTAAATGGACGACCATCATAGCATCGTGCATATTTGCCGATTTTTGATACACAGCATTGTGTGTTATCCACTCTGTTGTATTCGCCAATCGAATTTTCACACCGGTAAACCATTTTCCTTCAGATGTCCACAAAGACACGAAAAATGGATTATTACCGCCGGCCGCGTAATGTTCAAGCGTCTTATTGAAGCCCATCTGATTCGTCGTGGGTATTTGCAACATGACATTATTAACACCGGGAAGACCGTTGTTGTAATCAGTTGTTACTGACATTCCTTTGATCGAGGAAAAAAGACCAATATTGAAGGTCTGTTTTGATACAGAAGCACCTGAAGCCACATTCCAATAGAAAAACTCGGACGTTTTTCCATTAGAAACTTCGACTTGCAACAATGTGCTGGAACCCGCTAATCGACTTGGAAAAAAGACATTTCCATTTTCCACTCTAAGGGGTTCGTCTAAATATACTGTCTGCCCGTTAGACAGAGTAAATAACCGCGCCGCTACGGCACCTGGAATTTTAATTGGCGGTTTTTCTACCATTTCCAATTCTATACGTCCATAATTAATTGGAAGCGTATAGCCAGTTTTTCCTTCAACTAAATTGAAGTGATTGTTACCCCAAAACAGGGTTTGATATTCCTTGTTACTAACCCAGACCGATGAGTACACCGGATCCTTCGGATTAGCCACATCTATTGACAATTTACAATTGCCTATGGCCCTAATAATACCGACTAATGTCGATGTTTCCACCGGAACATAGCCACTCTGCGCTTTGTCCCCAGCCGGCAATGAAGTGCCGGCGGCGGCATACACCTTGGCAGACTGTTCCACCGCGTAAGTCTGCAACATCTCCTTGGACTGCAGCATTGGCAATTCCAACGCGTGCAGACTTGACGCCAACACAACAACCGATATAATTCCAACTATTATTTTTTCCATTTTACTTCCTTTTTGTTTTTCCGAATTACCGAAATTAACCGAAATTACTTGAAAGAGACCTGCAAGGATAGTCCTTCAAAGTGAAGAACTGCCGTGTTGGTTGCCGTAATCGATGACACGGCTTTCTGAACCGCCGGCTGTTTTCTTGGGATGAAAACAAGGGTTAGTGTTAGCGACATCAATAATATGATGGCGCAAATGGCCTGAATTGATTTTCTCATAGTATTTAATTATCAATCATTTTCTTATTGCAACATAATCTTTCCGCACTCACGAAAAGAAAAAACAGCTTTATTTAGCCGTATTTGTGTAATTTAGTAATGAGTCATTGACTTCCGCAGAGTATATCAGAGTATTAAGCTTTGTCAAGTTTCCTCTGTACATTAGCGATTTCTCGTGGTTTTACAAACTACTCTAAAAATTAAAAATTTATCACCTTTTTGGTAAACTTGCCGTATAAAAATATATGCATATATCCTGTATACCGTATAAAAGTATCATTTTTACACATATTTTGTTACGGTTTCGATAATATCAACATCTCTATAAGCTAAACAAATTTTGTAATTAAAGATACAATATACGCATGAATAAAATGAACAAATATGGATTCGGTTTACTGGAGCTCATAATTACTGTTGGCATTATTGGGCTTTTGTTCTGGGGTGGTACTTCCCTATCCAAATATGCCACGTATGCAAAGCGGGAAAAAAAGGATGCGGAAACGAGCTCCGCTTTGAAATCCGATGCAACGGCGGTCAAAAAGATTTTCGAAAATACCAACAAATCACTCGAGCGGGCGGTCAACGAATAAAGACGCCGCTACGCTTTTTTTAATTATTGACGACTATTCCCCAAAATTAAAGTATTTTATTTCTTTTTCCAGGCTGTTTCTTGACGTACCAAAAGCTCGTACGCTCTATCCGGCTCAGCCATAATTTCTTCCACAACTCGCTCCATCCGAAGCGACTGTGAGCCTTTTATGTATACAATATCTCCCGAAGATAAATATTGTTCCAATTCCTTTCCCGCCGAACGCGAATCTTCATATTGAAATATCTTCATTTCATCCATTCCGTTTGAAAGTGCACCTTCCGCTATTTGACGCGAACGCAACCCAACCGTTAGCAACATGTCACACACTTCAGATACACGTTTCCCCGCCTCAAAATGGGCATCTGACGAGAAATTCCCGAGCTCCATCATATCGCCCAAAACGGCAATTTTTTTGCCTTTGATTTGTATCTGAGAAAGAGTATTCAAACCTTCATTGACGGCAATCGGCGAAGAATTATATGTATCATCAATACAATACGTATTTTTTATGGCGGGAATAAGACGCATTCTACCCGGCGCATGTTCCAAAGTCATACACGATTGACACATCTCGTCCATTCCAAAACCAAGACTAGACCCGAGCGCAACAGCGGCCAATACGGGATACACGTGTTGATAGCCGATTACTCCGGGGAGCGACACGACAGATGATTGGTTATTATGCTCCACGTGAAATGTAATGCCCGACGGAAAGTGTCCGAGACTGGTATCGGAATAAATTACGGCATACTGTTCTGCGCGAAGTCTTACACCGGCATTCATTCCATACAAGACTTTCATTGAGCTTTCCGGGGCAATTTGAGCCATTCCCGACGTATCGGCGTCGTCACCGTTAAGAATCAAAATACCGCTCGGTTTAAGAGCTCGAACCAAAAAAGATTTTTCCTTTATGAGGTCGCCGACTGATTTAAAATATTCAACATGTACCGGAACGGTTCCGAAACACGTAACAACAACAGCATCCGGTTTGACCCAAGAACTCACTTTTTCTATATCGCCCGGTCTATCCGCGCCCACCTCCAAAACAAGCCACTCGGGATATGATTGTTTCCACAAAATGAGCCATAATCCTTTCCATAAATTTCTAATCCAAATGAGCGGATTATTCCATCCGTTCGGACATCCGAGAATAGTCAAAGGAACGCCGATATCGCTATTAAAACTTTTTTGACTTTTTCGCACACAAAATCGCTGTGATAGCACGTGGTATATCGCGTCTTTTGTTGAAGTCTTGCCGACACTGCCGGTTACGGCAACTATCTTCGGTTTGTATTTTTTTAATACAAGCTCTGCCTCACGTTCAAGTACGGTTACAATTATTGTTTTGAATAGTTCCTTCATGATTTGCGCGCATTAATAGCGCTTTCCATATTATACTCACAAAATCACGAGTGACTACCTATCAGGCGGAACATTGTAATAGTTTATCAAAAATTTGGTTATGTCAATAAACGGATACGTCAAAGAATGTGAAGCATATTCAACCCCTTTCGGTTCCAACACATAGAGAAAAACAATATATTTCGGACTATATGCGGGAAAATATCCGAAAAATGTATGGTTATAGCGATCGGAATAATATCCATTTCCACCGATAATCGGCACCTGTGCGGTTCCGGTTTTTGCGGCAATGCTATAGTGATCCATTTTTACCTTACCTTCAAGTAGCGCGTTGTCGACAACATTCACCAGCATTTTTGTGATAGTTTCAGACGTACTTGGCTTTAATACGCGTTTCATTTCTCCATAGCTAATCGTACGCGGAATTCCAATTTTATAATCAATTCGTTTGACTATATGCGGATTAACGAGCAATCCCCCGTTTCCAAGTGATGCAAGCGCTCTCACCGTTTCAATTGGGCTCATTGAAATTCCCTGACCGAAGGATGCTGTCGCGTATTCGATTTCACGCGGACTTTGTAAATTTCCGACAAAACCGCGCGTTTCATTCGGAAGATCTATTCCCGTTTCTTCGCCCAAGCCGTAATTCAACATATATTTTGCAAAAAGGTCTTTTCCCATTTCTTTTACCACAAATGCCACACCGGTGTTAAGAGAGCTACTGAGAACAGTTTGCATATTGACCTTGCCTCGCCCTTTTTTGTCATAATTATAAAACGTCGACTTATTGAGCGTAACGGAACCCGTATCAAAATATGTCGTTTCAGGAGTGACTGTTCCGGCATCAATTCCCGCCGCCATTGTAAGAGGCTTAATAATTGATCCCATTTCGTAATTACTTTCAACCATAGGATTAACGAACACACCCATCGTTTTTTCTTTTGAATACGTATTCGGATCAAACGATGGTGTCGCCGCCATAGCGTAGATTTCGCCGTTTTGGGGATTCATTATAATACCGCCCGCACCGCGCGATTTATAATCTTCAGATATTTGTTTAATCTCTTTTTCCAAAAAATTTTGTACATTCGGTTCTATGGTCGCAACAATATCTCCCTGAAATTGTTTATCTTTGTTCACCACATCACGAAAACTTGAAAACATTTCCGCAAAGAAGTTCGAATATACGTTTGCGTCGGTTCTACCGAGTACCGACTCATAATAATTTTCCAGACCATATTGTCCCAAAAGAACGTCATTTTTGTACCCGACAAATCCGACCACATGTGACGCCATAGCGTTACCGGGATAGTATCTCCATTTTTCGCGAAATACCCGCACGCCGGGTATCTTCAAAGAACCAATCTTTTGACCGGTTACTTCATCAAGATGTCGGGCGATTTCTTCATACGTATCATTCGGTTTACCTGCTTTTGCCGTAAAGTCTTCGATATTCAGTAAAGGGTAAACGGCATAAATTTTCTTTGCCGCATCGCCACTATCCTTAATTTCTTTCGGCACAATCGCGACACCAAATCCTGACCGAACACCCGCCGCACCGAATACACTGCCGTCTTTATTTTCAAAATATATAGAGCCGCGATTAAAAATCGTCAAATCTTTGCTGACGTATTGATGGTCCGCCCGTTCGGTAAAATAATCATGCTGAACAATTTGGATGTAATATAGGCGCGCCAAAAGAATACCGGAAAATAATATAATGAATACAATAATTAATTTTATCCGGCGTGGTGAATAGTCAAATTTTATCATTGATTGAACGACAAAGTTTTACCCGAGTTGTTATGCACAAATTTTTCAACCTGGACATCACCAAATCCTCTTTCCCGAGCCATATTTTCCGTAATCATATCTTTTTGCAAAACTAATTGCCCCTCCAAATCCCCCAAAGAAGAACTTATTGCTGATATTGACGATTCGGCAATCGTCCATCCAGCAACGAGAGTTATTGCCGTACTAACACAATAGGCATACGTCGCGACACACAACAGGATAGCAATTATTAACAACATTCGAACCGTACGAAATATACCTGAAGAATCTGCGACTTCCGCAGACGAAATACTGGCATTCTGATTGCTGTCAGTCATATGTCCGTTAACCGAATAAATTTTGTGTAATGCTATCCTCATTTATATTTTTTGAATTATTCTTAATTTTGCGCTGCGCGATCGCGGATTCTCTTTGAGCTCGGCTTCCGACGGAACGATGGGCTTTTTTGTGATAATTTTGGCTTTTCCCGATTTTTCCAATTCTTTAAACTTATTCTTTATAATGCGGTCTTCCAAGCTATGGAATGATATAACGGCCATTCTTCCTTCAGGCGCAAGTCGTTCAAACCCTTTATCCAAACCTTCCTTCAGTGCGCCTATTTCATCGTTTACCGTAATGCGCAGCGCCTGAAAGACTTTTGTGGCGGGATGAATTTTGCCTCCTTGTCGTTTAAATCCCGCTTCATCAAGAATTCGCACAACATCATTGGTGGTTTCTATGCTTTTTTTCTCGCGTGCAGACACAATCTCCTTGGCCATTGCTCGAGACCGACGTTCTTCGCCGTAACTCCAGATTACCTGCGCAATGTTTTCTTCGTCCCAATTATTTAAAATATCTTTCGCGGTCAAATCCGTTTCCGAAGGATTTTTTTTGAAACTCATTAAAAGCGGTTCACTTTTTTGAAACGAAAAACCTCTTCCGGATTCTTCGAGCTGATTCGACGATAATCCCAGATCGAGCAAAATTTTGTTTGCGTTATGAATATGAAGTCCGTCGAGTGCGCGGTCAATGGCTCGAAAATTTATGTTTACAAGATGAACCCCGGCCTTTGTCCCTTCCATCCGTATCGCACACCGTGCCAAAGCATCTTCGTCCATATCAAGGCCAACAATCGTAATCCCCGGTGCGATTTTTGCAATTTCTTCGCTATGACCACCGCCGTTAATCGTTCCGTCAACGAAAATATCGCTTGATTTTGGATCAAGTCCGGAAATGACTTCTTGTAATAAAACGCTTTTGTGAATCATGTGAATCAAATAAATCCCGCACCGCCCATTTTCTCCGCCAGCGTATCAGCCTGTTTTTCTACCACCGTCTTGTATTCTGCCCATGCACTATCACTCCAAATTTCAACTCGGTCCTGTACGCCGATGACAACCGCTTTTTCTTTCAAATTCGCCCGCCCCTTCAAATGTTCCGGAATGAGAATACGACCGATTGAATCAACGTCCGTCTCGACAGCCTGTCCGAACATAAAGCGATTAAAGCTGCGGCTATTCGTCTGAAACATTCCCTGATCAAGAAGTTTTTCCGAAATTTTTTCCCACTGCGAAACGGTATATATAGAAATACAATTATCAAGCCCCGGAGCAACCACGACTTTTTTACCCATTTCCTGGCGAAATTTGGATGGCAGAGACATCCTGTTCTTGTCGTCTATGGTGTGTGTATATTCTCCGATAAGCATTTTTTATTTTTTCCCACCTTATCCCACTTAGTGCGTATTATATAACACTTCATCCCACAAATACAACACGCAATGTTATCCACAGTTGTTTTTTGCATACTATATGTGAAAAAGCCTGATAATACGGAGAAATAAATAAACAACAGCCTCCATTTTTACCAAAATTAAATTATCAAAAAAATAGGAACACGACTTTTATCACATATTGAGTCGACAGTAATAACCATAAAAAAATCGCAATGCACACATTTGTGCATTGCGACTACTAATTCGCCCGTCATCAACGTCCGAAAAAGTTCCCGATTTCACCAACCAGACACGATATCGGAGACATCGATCGCTTAAAAATGATGACCTTCCACCCTTTACGAAGGCCTGCAGTTACGCGCACATCCCGAACCTTAGGAAATATTTCGCCGATAATTTCCCACAACACACCGTCAACAATACGACGCTGGGTTTCTAATTTTTCAAGGTCGGCGAATTTGGCCAACTTTTCCTCCGGCTCGCCTCTCTCTAATAGATCTTCAGGCGAAGGAAGTATTTTCCCCAAACTACCCTTAACTTCCACAGACAAAGAGTAGAGCGCTTGCGCGATAGAATTAGTGAGGGTGCCGAGATCTACCTCGCCCGGTTCAATTTCTCTATCAGGTTCAGTCAACGACTCACGTGTCCCATTCAGTGTTTCCAGTAGACGTTTTGGAAACCCTATCAAAACTTCTTTATCATCTTGCATAGATATCTCTCTGTATATTGATTTACAATGTTCATGTGAAAAAATATCACACTGAATGAATGATAACACACGAATACCTCTTTGGCAAACAAAAAATCCGTCGCTCACGGAGTCCGGGCCATCCTATTCCGTTTTTTCTTGTATTTTATTATCTTCGCCTGACGCCGACGGCTTCTTCGGTCTCAACAAAGGAAAAATCTGGCACTCACGCAATGGTTTACCGCAAAGGAAACTAAATAGCCGTTCGCTTGTTCCGAAACCAAACGTCGGAGGCATACCGTATTCAAGCGCTTCAACGAAATCAGTATCGTTCATTTGAGCCTCCTCATCACCCGCCTCGCGTAATTTGGCCTGCTCTGCAAATCGTCCGGCTTGATCTATCGGATCGTTTAATTCACTGAAGCCTTTGCCGATTTCAGAACCCGCAATCAGAATTTGAAATCGTTCTACAAAGCGAGTATCATCCGCTTTTCGCTTCGCAAGCGGTTCCATTGAAACCGGTACATTAACGAGAAAACCAGGGCCGGAAATCTGCTTTCGGCAATATTTCCACAAATTATCCATCGCTCTCGTCATATTCCAACCGTTCTTATCAAAATCAACTTTTAGAGAAATGAGTTTATTTTCTATATCTTCAAGCGATGCAGTCATTACATCAATACCGGTCTTTTCCTTTATTGTAGAAACATAATCATAGTGTATCCACTCTTTCGAAAAATCCACGTCAAATCCCCGAATTGCAAACTGAAGCGTGTCGAATGTTTTTTCTATGACAAATTTGTACATTTCCTCCACCAATTTCATTCCCTGATTGTAATCAGCGTACGCCATATAAAATTCCATAGCCGTGTAATCTTGGCCGTGTTCAGGGTCAATACCTTCATTTCTAAAAATGCGACCGATTTCAAACGTCTTTGTAAAACCCGCCACCATGAGTCTTTTTTGCCATAATTCTCCGACAGAAATACGAAGGAATACATCAATGTCCAACGCATTGTGGTGAGTTATAAACGGTTTTGCGTCCGCACCGCCCGCCATATTTTCTAATGCGGGAGTTTCAACTTCCATGAAATCACGATCCCGTAAAAACTGACGCATTGCAGACCAAAAAATAGCTCGTTTTTTGAACATATCGCGAACATCTTCGTTGAACAGGATATCCAAATAACGTTTGCGTAGCTTGTCCTCTTCGTCCTGAATACCGTGCCATTTTTCCGGAAGCGGTCGAATATTTTTGGAAAGCATTTTCCAGCCGGTAAGCTGAACTGTTTTTTCTCCGCGCTTCGTCAAAAACAACGTTCCGTGAATTTCAAGAAAGTCACCAATTCCGACAATATCCGTAAAAAATGAAAAAGCTTCATCGCCGATATCATCCCGGCGAATTAATCCCTGAAATTTTCCCGTGCCGTCGTACAAATGGAAAAAAACTAATGCTCCCTGCGCGCGAAGCGACATAACTCGTCCCACCACGTAAATTTCTTTACCGGCGAGCGAATCAAACTTTTCTATCGCATCCGCAAGCGACATGTCCCGTCTCGATTCCGCCGGATATGCTGAAATACCCTTTGCGTTAAGCTTTGCAATCTTCTGAATATTACCCTGTCGTATTTCATCTAAATTTGCCATATTGATACAGTCTAAAATAAAATCCTTCAAAAGTAAAAGGAGAACTATAGTATATCCCAATTTGCGTTTATATAACACCAAGACGACACCGAGACATCTCGTCGAAAAAACCCGCACGCTTGCGGGTTTTTCCTTTATGCTATGCGCGAACTATCCGATTGAGACAACTTTAAATTTTACCGTTCCTTTTGGCGTTACTACCGTCACGGAATCCCCTTTTACTTTGCCTGCGACAGCCTGACCCACGGGAGACTGAACTGAAATCTTCTTTTGTGACAAATTAGCCTCTTCTGTACCGACGAGTATATAATCAAACGATTCCCCCGAGCTCTCATTTTTAATCGTAATTTTAGAACCAATACCAATCTTATCAGTCCGATTTTCGGAAATGACCACACTGGTTTTCATCATATTTTCAAGTTTTTGGATTCGATCCTCGACATTTGCCTGCATTTCACGAGCTTCCTGATATTCGGCATTTTCAGATAAATCGCCGAGTGATTTTGCGTACTCCAAATTTTCCGCAACTTCCTTGCGTTTAACCGTTTTGAGAGTTTCCAATTCCACCTGCAACTCCTCAAATTTTTCTTTAGTTAAAAATTCTTTTTGTTCTGCCATAAATCCATTATTACATTAATGCGGGTATTCTACCTTTTTTTAACATTTAAGTCAAAACTATGCTAATTATTTTTCAAATATTCAGGCTTATGAACCACCATCCAATCAAACAAAGAACGCATAACAAAAAGTCCGCCGATAACGTTCTCGCGTCGACCGCTTTCCATCATAACCACGAACGCATACTTTGGATTATCGTACGGGAAAAAGCCTTCCACCCATGAATTAACGTTCTTTTTTAACGTGCCCAATTCAGCCGTCCCTGTCTTTGATGCAACCTTCACCTGCGGAATATTTAAGCCTTTTCCGGTGCCCTCTAAAACGCCCTGTCGCATACCTTCCCGCACAATCTGAAAATCCGATTCAGCGATTGGTATGACGCGTTCCAACGCCGGTGTTCCGTCTCCTCCGCTAATAATGCTTGGCCGTAAAAGCTTTCCGCCGTTTGCAACGGCCGCAACGGCCCGCACGGCTTGTATCGGCGCGATTTGGAATCCATACTGACCGATAGCGGTAAAATACGTATCGCCTATACGCCACGGCTCATTATTAAAATTGACCTTTTTCCACGCCGGATTTGGAATGGTTCCCGCGACGCCGTCAAAGAATGTTGCATCCACCGACGACCCGAAACCGAACATTCGATAATATTTTTCAAGATTAATAATTCCCAGCCCTTTCTGCTTTTCAAATCCTCCTCCGATTTCATAAAAATATACATTCGACGAGACAGCCAATGCATGGCGCATGTCTACCAATCCGTGTGCTTTCCAATCGGTAAAAACAGATTTTTTTTCTTTATCATATTGATTCTGAATTGTAATAGAACCGGTGCTTAATATTTCTTTTTTCGGGTCAATGATTTTTTCATTTAACGCACCGAGCGCCACAAATGGTTTTACAATAGAACCCGGCGTGTATAAACCGTTTATAATTCGATTGAGGAACGGCTTATTTTTGTTCGAAACATATCCGGCTATCGCAGCCGAATCCGTACCACTCGAAAGAATATTTGAATCGTATTCAGGATAACTTGTAATAGCGAGAATTTCTCCCGTAGTAACATCCATAATGACGCCTGCTCCTCCGGAAAATCCAATATCAGTCGCGGTTTGCTCTATATAGTAATATAAACGGCTTTGCAAATCGGCATCAATGGACAAACGAACGCTCGTTCCGTCCTGCGGCGGACGAATAGTATTCCACGACTGTAATTTTCCCAGCGCGTCGGTTTCAATTATTTGAGTGCCGTTAACGCCTGACAGCCATTCATTGTACGTCTTTTCAACCCCGTCCATGCCGTCATAATTTTCTTTGTAATAAAACCCCGAAGAATCACGAGAAGGGTATTTCACATAGCCGAGAACATGACTAAGCCCCGGCATATCGATATATTTTCTTTTGGCAAATTCCGGACTCGATGTCGCCACATAATTCCACGCCAATAATTTGCCCGTACGGTCATATATCACTCCTCGCTCACCGAATATGGCGGAATGTCGTAATCGATTATTTTCACTTTTATCGGAATATAGCTGGCCATCCGATACCTGAAGAGACCACATTTTCACGGAAAAAATTCCGACAATCAGGAAAAATACAATGCCGACAAATATAACAGAAAGTGTGCCGATTGGTTTTTCGAGCATTCCTTCAAACTGATTCGTATCAAATGCGGGCAGATTTCGAGAATCAAGAAAAATTTCATCGGGATCTATATCCGAATTCGCTCTCGTCCTCCTTTTAATGCCGAAAATACGCCGATTCATACGCGTTTCATACTATCATATTTTATACTTAGATACGAAAATTACCGAATGAATTTACGAAATGAAATAAACGCAAGAAAAAGTACGGACGCCAAAAAAGTCATGACAAACGGAACAACAGTGCCGCCGAATGACGAAGCGTATATTAAATCGTACACAAAAGCCAAACATAAACCCTCATAAAAACCCGTTATCGCGTAAAATGAAATACCCAGCAGAATCGAAAAAAACCACCACGGCATAAAAAACATGGATATGAAAATAACACACGAAAATATGATGCGTTTGAGCATATATTATTTTTGCTTGGGAATAACAAGGACGTACTCTAATTCATACACATTGACCGGATTTCTAAAAAGTATTGCCTGAATTGCATCGCTCGGATTTGACTGCACATCTTCCACAAAACCAAATATTTTTGGATTAA
>CAJBMK010000082.1 GCA_903954165.1 uncultured bacterium
ATTGCTGAGTCCGGAAGTGTCCCATGTCTGGTTCGGTTCACCTTTTGTTATGGCGGCTAGAAATGTTGAGGATGCAGTGTTGTACGGAATACCGGTGATTGTTCCGGCTCCGTCGTTTACGGTGTAGGTAGCGGAGGTGATGGTGGCAACTGTGGACGGAGACAGCTTAATCACAACCAAACTAAATACCTTGGTATCACTAATTGAACCTTTTGTAATTGTTGCGGTCACATTAACCGAAACATCTCCAACAGCAAAGGTTGGTCTATTTATAGTTTGACCGTCATTCGATACGACAGTTGTTGAAGCAGATGCCCACGTAATGACCGACGAGCTGGCGGAACCGGTAGAAGGCAATGGATCAGTCAATGCTCCCACAATATGGGAGAGATCAGCATTCCCGCCCTGGATGAGCCCGTCAACAAGTGACGCCTTATCTGCAGCAACAGCCGCAGTATCGGCCGCCGTATCAAGAACTTCAAATGCCGAGACAGCAAGCGTCGTTGAAGCGCCGACACCGTCTATAACCTTAACAGTACAATTGGAATAGGTTGCGGGAGAAAGTGGTCCAAAGGTGACTGTATTATTTCCGATTATGGTTGAAGCGGAAGCCATTGCACAATCACCACCATAAACAACAGTCCCTGCAACATTCGAGCTGAAAATATAGTACGGACTAGTCGAGGAAGTCGGTGTTGTTATGGGAGATACTTCGGTCACAATCGGATTGAAACCAAATTGCGTAAAGTGACTGGTCGTGAATGAAAAGGTACCTCCATTCGATGAGCTGGTCGCGAAGCCGGAGAAACTCGGCAATGAACCTCCGGAAAGAATAATACCGTCATCATCCTTCACTGTCATATCGGACAAACTGAGATTACCGTATCCGATCGTATTTGTCCTATAGATTGAAACGGTTGCACCGGCGTCCTTTAGATCGGTTGCTGTGCGTGCATCAAATTTCATACTCCCTGCGGCGGATTCCATTTTCGTCCCTAAGTTTTGAAGCAAATCCGTTGTCGATGCATTGGTCAAATTAAGCGGACCGGCAAATTCCAATTTTCCGAGAGCTGTGGCGGCATCATTAATGTCTGTACGCTTTTCAAAATAAAGACCGGAAGCCGTCGTTGGATCCGGAAGCGTTCCCATATTTGTTACCACACCGGCAGAATTAATCGATGAAACAATACTGGTAATAGTTGGAGCCGGTGCCTCGTTGAACCAACCACGAGTTTTTGATGATGTTGTCGTCCATGTTGTTCCGCTACCGGTCAAAGCAGCCGACTCCCCCGCCACCGGCTCTCCCGCCAAATGTGGCTCTAAACCAAACGAAGCCACACCGTACGACATTGTATAAATAACGGTCCCGTTACTATTCAAAGAGAGAAGTGTTGAGAAACCCACAGGAAGCGCTGTCGGAGTAAAAGTCAACAACCCCTTAGCAGGAACAATACCGGAAAGGGTTGTTGTGCCTGTACCCGGACCCATTGGTGTTGTAACTAATTCCCACGTTCCTGAAGATAAATTAATATCACTATTAGTTGTATTCATCAATTCCACCCATTGCGTTCCATCAAGCGTGAATTCATTAATAAGTATATCTCCCGTCGAATATCCGACCGCCTCCGCCTTTTGCATAAAAAAAATTCCGACAGCAAAAATTGCAATAATCGGAAATACAAACAATCCTCCCCATATTGTAAATATCTTTTTCATTTTAATTTCTTTATTAAACTAAAGATTAATCTATTAAAATAAGACCGCCGTTTCTACCAAAAATATATTCGTTCCGCCCCACACCGCAAAATATATCGAAGTGTGTGACCTGTTTATAATGTGCACAGTATAATAAATAACGCTTTCCCGAACCTAAAGAAAAACGCAAACTATGTATAGAAACAGTCTACTACAAACTTTTCATAAGTAAACGACCGCCACACAGAAACGGTGGATAAACCTATTCTTCAACACCGTTTACAATAAATGACTTTCGCGTTAAAACACATAAAAGTTTTAACACACACCGCGTCTATCACGAATAAAATTCCCGCACTGAAATAAGAAAAAACCCCGGCATCACATGGACGCCGGAGTTTGAATAAACTTTTTTATCTTTTTAATCGAACTATTTTTTCAAGAATTATTTTTAATTCATCCAACTCAATAGGTTTCCCCAAAAAATACTCGACACCGAATTTTTCCTTTTGTTTTTCAGATATTTTTGACTCCCACCCGGTCACCACCGCCACTTTCATTGTGCTATATTTCCCTTTGATCGCTTCCGCAAGGTCCCATCCGCTCATTCCCGCCGGCATACTTACGTCGGTAATCAACAGATCGTACTGATTTTTATCCAATAGCGCCAACGCATGCTCACCGCTATCGACGGCGTCTATACAGTGCCCGATACTCTCAAGCGCGATTTTAAAAACCTCACGAATTTCTTCATCATCATCCGCCCAGAGAATATAGAGACAAACAGTGTCCGCCGGTACGTCTTTTTCTTCGTATGTCGTACTACAGGACGTTACATTCGCACCATGAGTACACAAGTCGGCATTTGAATCGCCGCCGTCTCTGTCGCGGGCAATTGATTCACTGCACGGGATTATCGTCTCGATTTCCTTTGCGGTATCGGCCGATTCATTCCTTCTCTCTCCCGACTCCCCGCAGACAAACTCCAAAGTAGGAAAAACTTCCGCACAATCTTCTTCACGCGCTTCTTTCCACAGCGAGCTGCCGCACAGAACAGCTTCATTCGACATACATTTTTCCGAACGACGACCGGACGAGCTGGTCAAAAAACCATTCCCCTCAAATCCAAAACGCCGTTCATGTTCCGCCGTAAAATAAACGGCTGTTACCATGAGACGCTCAATACCTCTTCGTAAAAATGCATCCGCCTCCACATACCTAATATCAGTTTTATTTCGCATCACTTCCTCCGTTTCATTACATTATAGTATTATCAGAACTCCATAGCCTTCTTTCGAAAAAGATATATTTTTTCCTTCACTTTGTCAATAAAATACTTTAAAAACTCACCGTCGACAGAAACACCATTTCCGATTTCGCCCCTTTTCGCACCCTTGTATAAAGCATACATAAGTAATTTTATACGTTAATAGCGCACAAAATATCAAACACGCGTAATTCCAAAAAATTACTCGATTGCTTCTTGCCCGACCGTCAGTGTTCGGGCAAACACCTTCGCAAATACACAAAGACACATAAAAAACGACCGGAAATCCGTGAAAAACCACGAACGATTTTGAGCCATTTTCGCGAGGTTCAACCTCGCGAAAAGGCTTATTTATGGCCACTCTAATATAAAAATATCCGGCACATATAAATATGATACCGGATAATGAAGAAAAACTTTTGTCGTTTTTCTATACTAATTCTTCAATTAATTTTCCCAAATTTTCCACCGAGAGCGGCTTCCCGATGACGCGACAAACTCCCGCTCGAACCCTTTCTCCGATACCGGTGTCTTCTCCCCAGCCGGTAACTACCGCAACTTTCGCATTACGATCTTTTTCTTTAACCGCCGCAGCAAACTGCCACCCGTTCATCTCCGGCATACCAAGATCCGTGATGATTAAATCGTAATGATTTTTCTCCAGAAGCCTCAAGGCCTCCATGCCACTTTCCGCCGTATGGGCGATATGTCCCAACATGTTCAATGTCAATTTATAAACATTAAGTACCGACACATCATCATCCACCCAAAGAATCCGGGCGGATTTCTTACAAGGAGCGCGCTCTACCTGTTTCAGAGCTTTCTTATGTAATGTCCCAATAGGAAATAGGATTTGAATTGTTGTTCCTTTTTTCGGAGCCGTTTTCAATACGGATATTTCTCCGTCAAAGTCGCGTAAACACGTATATGCACAACTTAAACCTAAACCTCGTCCTAATTGTAAACTTTTTGTCGAGAAAAATGGCACAAAAACCATTTTTTTAGTTTTCTCATCCATACCAACTCCGTTATCGGTAATTCGTGCATAAACACGTCCGCCGACTATTCCCGTTTCAAGAGTTATTAAACCGCCATCGGGTAATGCCTCAACGGCATTAATGATGACATTTCGAACCGCTTCATTAATTTTTCCAAAAACCCCGTCTATGGGCGGTATCTCTCCGTATGATTTCCGGATGGAAATACAAACCCCTTCCCGTTCGGATTTATCTTTCCAAATCGGTTGCGATTCAATAACGACATTATCAATAATTTCGTTGAGATTCAAGGCCTCCCACCTGCCACCGGTATTCATCTTTCCGCCAAACGACTGTAATTGTCTGACGCATAGAGCCATGTCATCCAACTTTTTGAGTGCAACACCGGAATGTTTTATTACCTCCCAAGGAAATCCCGAATGGCGTTGTATCAATTCCAAACTTGAACACACGACCTGTAAGTAATTATTGAAGTTGTGGGCAAACCCGCTCGATACCGTACCAATAACGTGCTTGCGCTCTGCTTCCATCAAAAGCTCCTCAGCTTTTTTTTGATTGGTTATATCCCGATTACTTTCCCGACGTCCCAAATATTCCCCTTTTTCAGAATATATAGGCGTGCATGTATGACCGATCCAGCGAATTTCTCCGCCGAGTGTCAGGATTCGAAATGACAATTCAAAATCCTCTTTTATCTCCCCTCCATTATCAATGCACTTATTGTGCATAGCGACGCGCTCACGGTCTTCCGGATGCGTAATTCGAACCACAAGATGCGGATCGTTTATGAATTCAACCGAAGTGTGTCCGGTGATTCTCAAGCAAGACGGGGAAACGTGTTTAAATTCCCCGTTGGGCATTCGCCACGCTACCCAATCATAAGCAAAATCCGCAACAATGCGATACTTTTCTTCGCTTATTTTTAGCAACGCCTCCGCTTTTTTTTGAGATGAAACATCTTTTGCAATACACCCGACTAAGACAATTTCCCCGGTCTCATTTCGTAACGGCTCAAGTATAGCTTGGTAAATTTTCTCTTCACCGGAACTATCTGAAACGACCATTTCAACCTCTTTTTTTTCGCCCGTCTGAAATACGTACCGAACAGAAGCTAGCCGTTTTTCCGCTTCTTCCGACGAAAAAAAATCACGGGGTCCCTTACCGATAACATCTTCCTTTTCTTTTCCTAACGCACGTGCAAATGCACTATTTGCACAATGATATGTTTCGTCAGGACCATAGATAAATATCGGGTTACTTGAATTTTCTACAAGCAAACACGTCCATTGTCTGCGACACTGTTGATTCTCTAACATTATTTATTCCTTTCATTTTAATGTTTATTGAGGTATCAATTAGCTATTCGCAATAGTGTAATTCTATTGCCTATTGTAAAGTACTATATATAATTATACTTGTCAATTACCTCTCGGGTACATTCAACATTGAAGTGCAACACTCTGACGGTTAAAGGTTTCTAATGGTGTCCTCCATCCAAGCCTCTTCCTAGGGCGATTGTTCAGTGCCCTCTCCACTGCTTGGATAGCTTCATTTGGTATTGTGGCAAAATCTG
>CAJBMK010000083.1 GCA_903954165.1 uncultured bacterium
AAAAGAACTGATGATAGAGTTTGATACATAAAGAATTACAAAAAATGAACCAAAAACAAAACTGCGGGGAATTAGCGGAAAAGCTAAAAAAAGTTCAAAATCTGAATTCCGACTTCAACACGAAAGCGGAAAAAGCTCTTTCGTTTGATGCTTCGAGAGAATGGAATGAAGAAGAAAAATCCTTAATTGCCGAAGCGGGAAAACTGGCGGAAGAAATTGAAAAGCAGATTCTGGAATTGGAAAAGAGTATTGGACCAGATTCCATATCTGCTATGTATATCTGCAAAGACAAGAATGATGACGGGAGTGATGTTGAAACTTCTGAAGCAATTTCCATTACCATCGATTTCGAAAAAAAGTTCGAATACTCCGTTACCTTTTACAAAAACCACCATATCGACGTACCCGAAAACTTCAGGGTGATAATGACCGACATTTGGAATCGAAACATTGATGTAATTCAAAAATCCATCGAAGAACAGGGATTCGATGAAATCCTCCTCATTCCGGATACTTTATCTGTACCCGATGTTCACAACAAAATGAGTGAAGGGTATCAGACAACAAAAACAAGTAGTTCGTTTGAGAAGGGAGGATCCTTCGACGGTGTAATAGAAAAAACAACAAGACCAAGAATTATTCTCATCTACAAGAACAGAGCACAGAATCTAACAGATAGGCCGGAACTCGAAAAGACAATTCATGATAAAAACGCTTATAGCTTCATAAACTCCGGCCAAACTCTCACTCTAACCGACTACCTCATATACCAAAGACAATTCTTTGAGGAAACTGGGGAACACCTCGATGACTTAGCTTACACATGGCTCCCTGGTTCAACAGTCCCAAAACCAGGCGGCGGTTTTCGTGTCGTCCGTGCGGATTGGTATGTCGGTGGGCTCTCTGTGGACGCCGCTGTTCCCGATGATTCGGACTCGTATCTTGGGTGCCGTCTCTCACGCTGTCTTACTTAAAACAGGGTAGCTTGTAGCTTGAGGTTTTTTAACTTTTTCTTTATTTCTTTATTTTTTAAAGCCAGCGCATTTTTTTTCTGTCATTGCGGGTGAAGCACTTGCCCGTCTCTCGGCGGTCGGCAATCCAGTCCGCTATATTTTAATTCCGCCCCTTTGTCATTGCGAACAGAGTGAAGCAATCCAGTCCATAGTGTTGTAATTCCTCCCCTCCGCCGTTTGGATTCCCGACTGTCCCGAATCCTGGATTGCCACGGACGAAGCGTCCTCGCAATGACGGAGAGTAATGTATATCCGACTCTCGGCGGGCGGGCTCCACACACTCGCAATGACGGAGTGGGCGGGAGTACCACGAAGGTAATGAATGTAGGTGAATTATTGTAAAGATGGAGGGGGTTTATGTTTGTTTCGCGGTCATTTAAGTCAGAGCCGGGGTGGTATTTGTCGGCTTGTCCTGCTCAAGAGAAGAGTTTAGTGCTTGGTCTTTTGGCTCGTTCCCATTTTTTCTGTTTTTCCTTTGATTCTTGTGAATTTTACCTTTTGGTTTCAAACCCGGTCCCTGAAGGAAGTGATATTGCAATTTTTTCCCTATTCGGCTATACTAGCCACACTATGGTAGTACGAATGAGATCAACCCGTTCACATACGGGAAACCGAAGATCACACGACGCACTTGTTGCGGCCCGTTTAACTGTCTGTAAAGACTGTGGCGGCGGTCATTTGCGACATCATGTGTGTGAGAATTGTGGTAAATATAAGGGCATGCAAATCCTTGATGTTCACTCAAAACTTGCTAAAAAGGAGAAAAAATCAAAAGAGAAAACAAAAGCACAGGGGAAATAATCTTCCCTTGAATTTTGTCTTTTCATTTCGACCGTTTCTTAGTACAATAACAATATAATATGGCAAATAGGCACCTTGCAAGATCAATTGCGCTACAATCACTCTACGAGTGGGATTTTAGCGGTCGCCACGATGAAGTCCTGAATGATATTGTTGAACGGAATGTAGCGGAGTTTGCCTCCGGTCTTGGAGATTCCGGTTTTGTTAAAAAAATTATCAACGGTATTGTTGATAAGAGTGCGGACCTCGATAAGATTATCACGACCGCCGCTCCGGATTGGCCGCTTGAGAAAATTGCTACCGTAGACCGTAACGTATTGCGTATCGGCCTTTTTGAACTTCTTTTTGCCGACAAGGATGAAGTGCCCGCAAAAGTCGCCATTAACGAAGCGATTGAACTCGCCAAGACGTTTGGAGGCGAGAACAGCGGACGATTTGTAAACGGCGTACTCGGTTCGGTGTACAAAGAAATGGGCGAGCCCGGAAAAGACGCATTGCCTCGAAAAAAGAAAATCAAAGATGTTCCGTTTGAGGATATGCCGATTCAAAAGCTTGGCGGTGCCGTTGTGTATGCAATGCATGAGGGTGAGATTTACATGGCGTTTGTGCATGATATTTTCGGTCACTGGACTTTGTCAAAGGGAAAGATAGAGGCGGGAGAGGATGAAAAGCTGGGCACGCTTCGGGAAATCAAAGAAGAAATGGGGCTCGATATTACCATAAAAGCAGTACTGGGGAATAACGAATATGTTGCGTCAGACCCGGAGTTGGGTAAGATTAGAAAACAAGTCAGTTATTTCCTGGCGGAAGCGCGGTACGTAGACTTGGTCCTTGGCCCAAGCGGTGGATTGGATGACGCGCGATGGTTCAAGATGTCCGATATTCTTGAACTCAATTTTTACGGCGACATTCTTCCTATCGTAACGAAGTCGGTAAATATATTATTAGGAGGCGCTTTGAAAGAAGAGTCTAAATAAAAGGGGTATGCATAATTCATGAAGAACCACGAGTACTGTTTACAATACTCGTGACCTTGATGCATGATTCATGTCTCACACAAAAAAAGTATGGAACCAGATTTTAAAGTATTTGAAGAAAGAATAGGAATTATATTTAAAGATAAGCAATTGCTTAAATCGGCGTTTACTCATCGATCGTATTTGAACGAAAATAGGGGAATTAAAATTGAGCACAACGAACGCCTGGAATTTCTGGGTGACGCGGTTCTTGAGCTTGTCATTACGGCTCATTTGTATAATAAATATCCTGCAAAAAATGAAGGCGATTTGACGTCCTATCGGTCGGCTCTCGTTAATGCGGTAACGTTATCCGGCGTTGCGGAAAAGCTCGGCATGAATGAATTTTTGCTTTTGTCTCACGGCGAAGCCAAAGATACCGGGCGTGCGCGACAATATATTTTGGCCAATACTATCGAGGCTTTTATCGGCTCGGTTTTTCTTGATCAGGGATACGAAGTGGCGCAATCGTTTATTTCAAAAAATATTTTTAATCTCATTGACGATATTGTCGAGAAACGCGCCTGGGTTGACCCAAAAAGTTTGTTTCAGGAAAAAGCCCAGGAGGTTGACGGTTTTACTCCGTCATACGTGGTGGTAAAAGAAATCGGGCCTGATCATGATAAAACGTTCACCGTCGCCGCCTATATCGGCAAAGAGTCAGTTGCCCTCGGTGAAGGACAGTCAAAACAAGAAGCCGAACAAGACGCCGCCAAAAAAGGACTGGAAGCAAAAAAGTGGCAGTAGGTGAGGTCTAAATTAAAAACTAGCCGGGCCATAATATGTGTCCGGCCAGTTTACATAATGGTTCGACTAACGAACTAAATAGTCACCCTAATTGCAACAGTTAAGGATTGAAGAAAATTGATTTCGGGGATTTGAAATGCAGCCGTTTTCGTTCACGAGAGTTGAGACGGCGAACGACATGTTGTAGTTCTTTTTCAGTAACGAGATTGAAATCCATTGATCTGGGAAAATACTGACGGAGTAATCCGTTGGTATTTTCATTGGTACCTCGTTCCCAGAAATGATATGGGTAGGCGAAATATACGGTCATGCGGGACTTCTTTTCAAAACGCTCCCAATCGGAAAATTCAGGGCCATTGTCGAGAGTCACGGTCTTTCTTTTTTTCTTCGGTATATTTTGAAAGTGTCTGAGGGCGAGTGATGTCAAAAGCACTGCATTCATCCTCGGTAAAAGAAAGGCAATGAGGTATCCGGTTTTTCGATCAACAAACGTAACGATACGGACACGTTTGTCACGACCTTGAAGAGTATCACCTTCAAAATCACCCCGTCGTCCTCGCCGATTGATGACGCCTGGCCGTTCATCAATCCGTCGTTTCTTTCCTTGTTCTCGGGCTTTTTCTCGCTTCTTGGTACCGTGCTTTCTGCGGTACTTTCCTTTCTGTGACCGGAGATACATCTTCAGGTGAGGAGCTCGTTCTTTGATGTATCGATATATGGTACGTGTATCACACGATTGTTTTTTGTTTTTCAATATTCCCGCAATTTGTTCGGGTGATTTGTGAAGCTTTAATTGTCGGGTAATATATCTCAACAAAGATCCTTTGATAATCCGAATACGTTGCATTGCAGCGATTCTTTTCATGCGTCTACACCTTCTCACTTCGCGACCATCGTATCCATCTCTACCTCCATATTCGTTAATGTGTCTGCTGACTGAACTGACATCTTTTCCAAGAGTGCGGGCGATCTCACGAAACGAATGACCGGAACGGAGCATGCGCCCGATACACGCCCAATCTCCAGTCCCAATGTGTGTATGTGACATGAGCGGAGTATATAGTGGGTGCCAAAAGGGTGTTGCAATTAGCCTGCCAACTTTGTTGCGTTTAGAGTGCTAATTCACTCGAGAGTGGTTGACAGATACTATAATTAAGTGTATTATAGTGAACTAATTTCTTTGATAAGAATTGCGAGTTGGTCATAGCGAAAAGCGGCTCAATCTTGGGCCCCTCCTTGCTATGACCACACCGGCCCATAGTGCCTCCTCGGCGTAGAGGGAAACCAAAAAGAAAGGAAACTGACCATGAATACCATGCTCAGCAAGGCGCTCCGCGAATTCACAACCGGACCGCTCAATCAGCTCATTGTGAACCTTGGTGGCCAGGAAGGCGACCAATGGGAAGAGGAACTGAAGAAGTTTCTCCGTAAGGAGCCTTGCTGGAGTAACGGACGGGTCGCGCAAGTGACCAAACCGAAACCCACGCCCTCGATCCTCAGGCTCGTCTCGACAGTCGTGATCGCGGCAACCACCAGCAAGTTCGTCGCCAAAGACAAGTTCGTAGTCAACACCAAGGGCAATGCGAAGGTGTTGATCTCGGAAGTCTGGGACGACTTTACTAGCTGGTTCCTGTCGGGCGACGGCAAGACCGAAGACCCGGAGAGCGAACAGACGCTCCGCTACCACAAACACAAATTGCGGAAGTCTTCAGCTGATGGTCCCATCGTTACCGAACTGGGCGGCGAGGAGAAATCCGAAACCACTTTGACGGAAATGTTCTCCTTGATGGAGAAGCAGAAGAATGGTGAAGATGGTGTTCTCTTGAACAACGGCTACGCCAACATCTTCTACATTCGGGACCAGAATGGTGTGCTTCGTGCGGTCCTCGTGT
>CAJBMK010000084.1 GCA_903954165.1 uncultured bacterium
ACCACAGAGTACCGACTTTACGCTTCTTTGTTCTTGTGTTAGACTTTTCGAGGTTATATTACACCTTTTGGTGTAAATAAAAGTAAGTCGTCAAACACAAAAGAAGAAAGCCTACCGCTATGGAAACAATGACAAAGCCGTTACATTTTATATTTTTTTTAGTTGCACTTTGTGGTATATGCTTAATTAAAATAATTCGGCACCGCAAACAAACTTATTAAAAATGGCCCAACACTTCCGTACCACATGGTGCGGAAGTGATTTTTTTTAAATACGTAAATTTTCTTGTTTTTTCCTCAATCTATGAAGCTCTTAAGCCATTATTTGAATATGCTGACCGCTTGACAAAAACTCAATATATGATATAATGGACTCCAGAATAACAGCCGTAACAGGTTAAAGTGGACTTTGACAAAATATCGGCAAAAAACAAAGGAATATGTATGATATCAGTATGGGTGTGGTTGGTAGTGGCTGCGGTTCTGGCAATATTCGGTGTTTGGTTATACTTTAAAATTTACCAGATAGCAGTCCTCATGGCGGAGGTAAATTTCTTAATAACCCTCGTGAATGAGGGGGAAAAGAAAGTGGTTTTGACGGGCAAAGTCGTCAAAAAGCATATAGGAAGAATTCAAGGACATTACGTCGACCCTAAGACAGGGGTTGTGTATGATGTCCTGGAAAATGGCGCCAATTTATCGGAACAAGCGATAATTGACGGTGTAAAGGGGATCGAGATCATCAAAGTTCCAAAACTTAGTTGGTTGGAAAGGAGAGGATTCTACTACATGGGAATTCCTTATCTAACTTCGCTTTACAGCGAAGAAATTAAGTGGAACAAACTTTCCCAAAATGGGAAAGAATATGAAGTTATACAGAGGAAAGAAATGGTTTCCTCGTTTAAATTTCGGTACACCTATGCCATGGAATTCAAGGGGATAGAGACGAGTGGCAACATCCCGATTGACGTGATAGTAACCATCACAGTGGAGTATCGGGATGAGTACAAGTCTCGGTTCATGACAAATGAGGTTGTCACGAACTTGACAGCCGCCGTTCTAGGGCGACTTCGGGATTTCATCGGTCAAAAGACCGTTGATGAGATGACAGGATTAAATCAGGATAATAATCCTAATCCTAATCCTACTCCTGCACCTGGGAGATTGTCGTCAAAGATTCATGACGACATGTTAAACCAGATAGTTCGACTCAATAGTACTGAACAAGGGACCGTTCTCCGTAACGGCCTTATGGAAGACTATGGAGTGAGGATTATCGACGTCCGCTTCGTGTCCTTTGAAATAGGTGGCGAAAATGCCCTAAAAACGCGAGAAGCGATGACATTAAAAGCCATCGCTACGCAGAAAGGCGAGGCCTTAGTGATCGAAAAGCAAAAAGAGGGTGACGCCAAGCTAAAGCTCGCGGAAGGTGAAGCCAAAGCAAAAGTCAAAATTGCAGAGGCAGAAGCAGCAAGCATCAGGCTTGCGGGCGAAGCTACGGCCAATGCTCTTAACTTGAAGCTAAAGGCTGTGAAGGATAACGACGGATCGGCGCAGATGATCGCCGAAAACCTCAAGGGTCTCACGACTCTGATAACAGGAGGAGAAAATCCTCTCAGATTCCTCAAGGATCTGGACAAAAAAGATAAACCGTAAACACATCCTCCCGAGCCGTCTGGTTTCGGGAGGATACAATTTAAAAAAAGAAAAGGAAAAAGATGGATGTGAAATTATGGCTTACTGTGGGAGCCGCGGTGGTGTTGCTCCTGGGTGTGGCGGTTTTGGTCGTAATCAGGAAACTGAAAAGCATGCGATCAAAAAAACAGGCAACGGTCACGGGACCGGCGGTGGTTCCTCCGACAACGGGACCGGCACCGACAGTACAACCTCCGGCACCAACACCATCCGGAACACCATCACCGACCCCTGCGGTCAGTGCAAAGGAATCAACCTGGAGTGTTGTAAAGACACTGTTGGGTATCGTCGGGGCAGTAACTGCGACAATATGGTGCTACAACAGCGTAACATCCATCGTATGGGTGGCCGACAGAAGTTCGGTAGCAGTTATGCCGATTCAAAACGTAGCAACAGCAGAGCAGCCCGCATCCAGAGTTATTACTTTGGTAGCTTTGCCCGACAGTTGGGTGGAGCAGGATTGCTCCGGGGTGAAAAGTTTCACCTGGAAAACATTGGACAATGGGCCACTGTGGATCCAGGCGGACGATAAACCTGCCGAACTTAAAAAGCTTGGCGACCCTGTCATTGACTCACGCGGGGTGAGCAAATTAAGATTCAAGTCCGGTATTACAAACCAGATTCGAATCAAAATCACATTAGTCGATTAATTCGACAATGCATCGCAACAGCGGAAATTTATTTCCGCTGTTTTTTATATCTAAAACCTTCAGCTTTATACGACGAGCGTATTTGAAGGAAACACGGTACTTTAACTCGCATTACTTCTCTAACCGCAACACGGTTTTCTCATAGTCGCAGACACACAAAAGGGAGTTGCAACCGTTCAAATACGCAACAATCCGCTACGCATTCATTTCTAGGACATCGGAAAAATATATTTACTACCGGTCATTTACCGAAGACAAGCCCAAAACCACTAAAGTTTGGTAGGCAGACGTTTTTTTCTATTCTTTTATAGTACCTTCTATGACGACCACCCGTTAATTGTCGTCTGAATTATATTTATAATTGCGTACACCGAAACCATAATCGCAATACCGATAATTCCCCACAACATATGGTGTGCGCCACTTTCGCGGGCTTTTTCATCATCTAGATGAGCGATATACATAACGACTCCGAATAAGAAATATATAACCGTAATTGCAAAAAGAAGTAATAATGCCGGGTTAATAATATTATCGGCAAGTTTATTAAACAAACTATTTAACGCGTCATTATTTGCAGGTTGACTGCCACTTCCGACACCCGTCAAACCTCCGCTTCCGGTACCTCCACCGGTAATTCCCCCGCTTCCGGTACCTCCACCGGTAATCTGGCCTATCGCAAAATTAATTGGGAGAAAAAAGGATGAGCTTATAATTAACAGAGAGAGAACGATATTTGAAATTATTGTTATTTTTTTTCGCATTTGATATAAATTACTGAATATAAGTATACGGCCAAGGAGAAACAAAAACAACCCCGAACTGGAGTTGTTTTTTGATTCAAACTACATACAAATTCAATCGACTACGGCTGGATAGGAATTGTAGGAACAGCGATTGTGCCAGGAGTGGTCAAATTAGCAGAAGTAGTGAGTATGTTTACTAATCCCCAAATTGAGACCATAACAGCTAGACCAATAATTCCCCACAACATGTACTTTTTACCCTCCTCGCGCTTTTCTTCTTCTCCGGCTGACATAATGAACTTGAGTATTCCGTACATCAATACAAGGACAGCAAGAGCTATGATGATTGGAAGAGCCTGTGAAATAAGAGACCGTATTGTGCCGATAATATTGTCAACGTCCGATAAGTTAGTTGCCGCTAACGCTAAAACCGGGGCTAATAAACTCACTGCTCCAAAAATTATTTTCTTCATATTATAAACTAATTAATAAAACTTAATTAAACGATGCTATGCCGACCGCATAGATAGATAACCTTTGTAATTATATGACTTTCACCGATATATACAAGAGGTCGTGTGGATAAGAGTGTTAAAGCGAAATATTTTGCCGAACGCGCCCAAAAGAACGTTTATTTGAAAAATATGAACAATCCTCTCCGATACACTTTCGGTCACTCTCTTCCAATCGGCATACTATTAAAAATACACGCTCGGTAAATATTTTTTAACATATATATTACAACAGACTTCCACGCAGAGTCTCCGGGGAATGAAATTTTCTACAGAAATTGAAGAGTGTCGACATGACCGCTTCACGCATAAAATTATATGTAAAAACCAACGATTTTATAACACCTTCCGTAGAGGAAAACTGCGGCAAAGCCACATGAGAATGACGTATTTTTGTCAGCAATCAAACATGAGCCGTCTCGACGACGTTACCATTATTTATACACAATGCGTCTACGATATGTATCAAAAAATACTTAAAAACCTTTTTTGAAGATTTTTTCTTTTTGTATCACAATAAAAAAACCGACTATTCTAACGGCGCCGTAGCCGAAAGTTTTATATGTCTATCAATACGTGTTCCGCTACCGTCGTTGTACATGTATGTAGCGTCAGTGGTGTACGAATACTCTCCGTTCACCAGTGTTCCTTTATCAATTCGGGGAGTAAATGTGACCATGATAAAACAACTTTCTGTGATTATCTGACCGCACGAACCGCCCGTGCCGGGATATGAACCGCCCGTAAAATTAAATACCATATTGAAACCCAAAAGCCCCAAAAACGTAGCCGGCTTAAGACCTGAATACTGAATATCAATCCTTTTATTCACCGGACTTTGCGATAATTGCTTTCCGAAATTTAATGATGACGGAACGGACAATACCGCAAACTGAACCGACGTATTGTTATTTTGTACCGTAGTCTGTTGCGCCACCCCCGCCGATGCACCACCACCTCCAACCTGGGCACCAATCGAAACAGATGTATTCGTTTGGGTAATGACTGAATTTTGCTGTATCGGAACTGAACCCGGCGCTATATTGTATTGAAGCGAGTTTCCGACTACTGCACCCGTCGTGACGCCCGCGTCCCCCGGAACAGCCGAACCAATAGTCGCGGTATCACTGCCGTATGAAGAAGACGGGGCGGTTTGCTTCCCGACCAACGCCGATTGAACTACCGAAGATTGCGGTAACGTATTATTTTGATTGGCGGACGGGAAAATATTCGTTTGTCCGGTAGCATTATTCACAGAACTAGACTGGCCACCGGAACCTGGTGCGGGGCTATTTATCACGTCGGTATTGATGGAACCGGTACTATTGTTTATGAAATTTTTTGGAGCTAATTGACTTTCACTAAAAAATGACACCAGCACTATATTCACTAGCCCCCACATTGAAATCATGACAAATAAAGCCACCGTGCCCCACAATACATACAACTTCCCCGTTTCGAGCATTTTTTCGCTATCCCCCGAGGCAATAAGTTTGAAAATACCCCACAGAAAATAAAATAAAGCCAAGCTAACGAGAAGAACAATAATAGAATTGGCTAATGGAATAAAAACACCGGTTATTAGTGTTTTAAACGTCTTTGCAGTAGTGGCGGTAGCACCAAAAACCATGACCGGTAAAAGCAGTGAGGCAACGGCTATGGAATTTTGTAATAATCGATGGGATTTCATTATGTTAAAATATTGGACACGTAAATTTAGACGGGTCAGGCATCGTTGCTTGAACTGTATTACAAATCATGAGCGAAATTATCTTGGCGCCCAGAAGAATCGTAATGCCAATGACGGTGTACAAAAAGGCGTGGCGAGCTTCTTCAATCTTCTTGGTATCTCCTTGAGCCGAAACAAACAAATAGCCGACGTAGACCAGATAAAGAACCGCTGCAATTGAACCGACTCGAACGACAATATCAAGCAGTTTTGAAATAAAAGTTTGAAGCGTTGCATTTTCTCCAAGCGGATTTTTTAACCCTTCACCAGCACCAAACACAACCGAATATAAACCGAACTGAATTCCAAAGGCTACCAAGAATGCCGACACAATAATTAATTTTTTCTTCATACGGTTATTCTTATGTTAGATTGACAAACGCGATTCTCCCACAACATTGTAATCAATGAACGTACTCTCAACAACTTTTACAAACGACCATGCGGCCAGCATAACAACAAATCCTATGAGCACCTTTCTCATCATATCTTTGCCTTCCTTGAGTGCCCCTGTGTCACCGCCGGATGTCATTATTTTGAACCCGGCATACGAAAAGAGAATAGACGAAGCGAATGCGGCAATGTAAATCATACCGTAGATAAGACGTGCGATACCTTTCAACAAATCGTCGTATCCGCACTGGTTTGTATCCGGCACAACCCCACTACTATCTGTCTGACCACACGGTACGAACCCGCCGATCCAGCTTGAAGGAGTCTCCGGAGTTTTTTGTGCAAAAACCGAATTAACCGGAGTAATAAAACTTACAAAAAAAGAAAAAAAGAATAGCGCAACAAGTACTGTCTTCGTAATCTTATTTATTTGTTTTGCACAGTTATACATATAGTAAATTATTTCAAAGCTTGAATAGAAAGACCTATTTGTGCGGATGCGCGATTCAACGCTTCAGAAACGTTCTGACTTCCCGACACAACGGAATCGGACATTTCGCCGAATATTTTTGAACTCTCAATCCGATTCGGGTCATACCATCCCTTTGCATAATACGCGGAATCAAAAAACACCGAACGAACAGGATCCGTTGTTGACTCAGCCAAAGAATCCAATCGAACCGGAGGCAAAAACATTCGGGCGCTCATCGTATCCACAACATTTTTTCCCGACAAAGTCACAATGAGAGTAAGCGCGTCGGCATTCCTGGAAGTGCGAGAAATTGCCATCCCCATCATCCGGCCATAGGTAGATTTCGTTTTTACATTTTTGGCCTGCGGAAAATTAGTGACGTCAAAATTGAGATTAGGATTCTTGTTGCGAAGTAATTGGTACTCGCTCGCAAAACCAATGTACATTGCGGCACTCCCGGCCAAAAAAGCATTACGCGAATTCTGCATCCCAAGGTTCCACGAATACGCGGGGCTCGTCGGGTTGGCAAATTGGGTATAAAAAGAAAGCGCCTGATTGGCAACACCGTTCGATTCAAGGGTAGAAACATAAGCGCCTTTATTCACCCCAACAATCGTCGTGCCGGCCTGTAAAAATAAGGCCGCCAAAATCTCCTTGCTATTCAAAATATTCTGAGACGTACCAATAGGTAAAGCGCTTTGGATTATATTCCGACGCGCATCCTTCTGTGTTAATTTTGGAACAATGGCCACAATTTCATCCCAATATTTCGGACGGACGGCCAAATTTACATCATTGAAAAGGTCGCGATTCCAATACAAAACAAGCGGATCAAGTGTAAGCGGTAACGCCGAATACCCGGTAGAAGTTTGATACATTGACGCTTCGTTAATAAACGTATCTTGGAATGTTCGCTGGCTAAATGCCGTAAATGGAATTTCACTCACCCTGTTGCGGTAGAGTAATATCGAATCCTGCGGAATAAGAATCACATCCGGTCCCTGGCCGGATGCAACCGCTTCTATATAGTCTTGGTCAAATTTTTCGACTTTTTTCTCAACGTACGTCACGTATTTTGAAGCTTCACTTGAATATGCAACAGCAAACGCTTCCTGCATTATTGTCGCAGAAATAGTTCCCCACATGACGACCGGCACTCCCGAACCCGCACTTGAATTACTGCCTTTGTACAACGCAAATGCGGCCAATCCGAACACGATACAGAGACCGAAGACCGCAAGTACAATTAATTGAAAATTTGAAGATGACTTCATGGCTACGATAAATTATTTGCGACGCATAATAAGACCGTAATGATGTTCCCCGGCGGAAAAATCCTTATCAAACGTAAAACCGTCCTTTTCAAAAAGACCCACCGCGTCCGCCCGGCGGAAAACCTTGTCAGGTGACGGCCCCATACCAAAAGAATCAGACCAGTCGATAATCATAACTTTCCCTCCGGCTTTGAGTATTCGTTTTATTTCCTGCGGAAATTGAGCCTTATCTTCAATCTGAAACAACACATTTGACGCAATGACACAATCGACAGAAGCGTCGCGTAATCGGGTACCGCCAAGCTTTTCAATATTTCCCCACAAAATTTCAACATTACTCAAATGTTCATGTGTGGCATTCATCTTGATACGGTCAAGCAAATCTTTTTGGACATCAACCGCATACACTCTCCCGCTGGGCCCGACAATCTTCGCGGACGCAATAGTATAAAAACCTGAGCCTGCACCAAGGTCGGCAACCTTATCTCCTTTATTCAAAAAAAGATGTTCAATATTCTTTGTGGGATCTGAAAACATAATATACAGAGCTTTATGGCCCTTAGGTTCTATTATACGCCAATAATAAGAAGTCTGCCAAAGCCAGTGTGGACAAGTGCAAAAAGACACCCACAAACGAAACTGGAATTCATTTTTTTCCTCGTTGTTATAATTCTCGCCTCCTTTTGTCATTATAAAGGCATTTCGTCCGCCCGCTAAAAGCCGAACAACCGGCACTCCAGTCGTTATTGTTGTAATTCTCGTTCACTTTTATTTTTGCGAGGGCGTTTAACCCGCCACCGAGAGACGGGTAAATGGCAATCCAGTCCAATTTTTGTAACACCCGTTTCTCTTTGTCACTGCGGAACGTTTCGCTTGCCTGCCGAGAATCTAACAAATGGCAATCCGGTCGTAAAAGTTTCATTTTCGATATCCGACCCTTACCGAATCATGGACTGCCACGTCGGAATACCTCCTCGCAGAGACGGAAAAGAGCGGTGCACTTGCCCGACAGACAACGGGCGAATTTAGCCGGTGTTCGTTGGTGTAATTCCGGATCCTTTCGCCATTACGAGAATGTAGAGCCCCCACGCCGAGAATCGGGGAATGACAATCAAGTCAAATTACTGTAATCCTCGTTTCCCCTTGTCATTGCGAGGACGCTTCGTCCGTGGCAATCCAGGTTTCGGAATAGTCGGGAATTTAATCGGCGGAAAGGAGGAATTACAACATCAAGGACTGGATTGCCACGCTGCGCTCGCAATGACGAAGAATCGAAACAAAGACTGAGGAACAAAAAAGGAATTATTATTGCGATAATTCACAGACATTCATTACCTTCGAGGTACTCCCGCCCTCTCGGTCATTGCGAAAATGTGTCGTCCGCCGGCCAAGAGTCGAGTAAGTAGAAATCCAGTCCATACCGTTGTAATTCCGTTACCTCTGTCATTGCGAGCGCAGCGTGGCAATCCAGTCCATAGTGTTGTAATTCCGTCACCTCCGTCATTGCGAGGGCGTAGAGCCCGTGGCAATCCAGTCCATACCGTTGTAATTCCGTTACCTCTGTCATTGCGAGCGCAGCGTGGCAATCCAGTCCATAGTGTTGTAATTCTTGTTTTTCTTTTACATTTCTACCGTATCTAAAATTGTCACTTACAGAACATACAGAATAGATCGACCCTGGAGATAAAAACGTGCCCGGAAACTTTTTTGTTTCCGGGCACGTTTTGCATTTTGTGAACACTTGGTTTTTTACCGCCAAACGTTATCACTTTTTTCTCGTTTCCTACTGACCGTTCTGCCACCCGCGCTTCAAATACCATCTTCTATAAACAGGTCAACGACGCTAACTCATCCCCGTCGTGGAGTTTCATAATACGAACCCCTTGCGTCTGGCGTCCCAAAAGCGAGATTCCCTTCACATCTGTCCGAATAACCTGGCTCTTCTTTGAAATAGCTACAATTTCTTCTTCCTCTTCTTTAGAAATCACCTTGGCAGCAATCAACTTGCCGGTTTTTGATGTTATTTGAGCGGTCTTAATACCGGAACCTCCGCGCTTCTGAACTTTATATTCCTTAAGCAAAGTTTTCTTTCCGTATCCGTTACCCATAATCACCAAAAGCGAGCCGTCTTTGCCGTCCTTAATAATAACATTAACCGCCACCACAAAATCGGCTTTTTTAAGTTTAATAGCTCTGACACCGGCGGCATTTCTACCCATTTCGCGAATATCTGATTCCTTAAAACGCAACGACTGGCCTCCGTTTGTGACCAAAATACATTCATCGCCCTTTTCGACAAAATGTGCGGACATAAGTTCATCTCCATCCGCGAGAGAAATTGCAATAAGACCGGACCGACGAACATCGTGGAAATTCGCAGCGGAAACTTTTTTACCCGTTCCTTCCCTGGTCACCATCATGAGCGACACACTACTATTCTTTACATCCTTCGGCATCGGCAAAATTGACGTAATATGCTCGGTGTCGGCAATTGCAAGAAAATTCATAATTGACTTGCCTTTGGTGGCGCGTTTTCCCTCGGGAATTTCATACATTTTTATCTGATACGCCTTGCCTTTATCGGTAAAGAACAGAAGATCACTATGCGTATTGGTGGTCAAAAGATGCGTGACAAAATCTTCATCCTTGGTGTCCAAATCTACCACCCCGACGCCTCCGCGCTTCTGTTTGCGGTATTCTCCCGGGTCGGTACGCTTGATATATCCGCCTTTAGTCAAAACTAAAACACTTTCTTCATCCGGGATTAAATCTTCCGCTGAAAATTCTTTAATTCCTCCCTTTACAATCCGTGTTCGTCTGTCGTCGCCGTACTTAGCGGCAATTTCTGTTAATTCTCCTTTTATAATGGAAAGAATTCTTTTGTTATTGGAAAGAATTGATTTCAATTCTTCAATCAAAAGCTGTACGGCCTTTAATTCATCCTCAATTTTCTTTCGCTCGAGACCGGCCAAACGCTGAAGCTTCATTTCCAGAATTGCGGTCGCCTGCCTATCAGAAAACTTAAACGCCTTCATCAAATTGGCGTGCGCATCGGCGGTATCTTTTGATTTCTTGATCAACTGAATAATCTCGTCAATATGATCAAGCGCTTTCTTTAATCCGAGCAAAATATGTTCGCGTTCAAGAGCCTTCCTCAAATCGAATTCGGTACGGCGACGAACGACAATAATGCGATGGTTTATAAAACTCTCAAGAATTGAACGAAGCGACAATGTTTGCGGAGTACCGTCCACAAGAGCGACCATATTGTAATGGAACGACTCTTCAAGCTGTGTATGTTTGTATATAAAATTCAAAATCTGCTCCGGATAACTTCCCTGTTTCAAATCAATGACAACCCGAATATCTCTGGTTGATTCATCGCGCAAACCCTTAATGCCCTCGATTTTCTTTTCACGGACAAGTTCTGCAATACGGGAAATGAGTTCCGACTTATTCACGCGAAACGGGATGGAAGTAATAATAATCTGAAACATTCCCGCCTTATTCTCAATTATTTCCGCCACACCGCGACACACCACCGGCCCCTTGCCGTTGGCGTAGGCATGATGAATATCTTTTGAGCCGTACGCAATACCGCCAAGAGGAAAATCCGGACCCTTAACAAACTGGAGCAATTCTTCCGTTGTTGCGTCCTTGTTATCAATAAAATAATTGGTTGCTTCGACAACCTCACGAAGATTATGCGGCGGAATATTCGTCGCCATACCGACAGCAATTCCAAGCGTTCCGTTTAGCAAAAGACTGGGCAAGGCATTCGGCAATACAATCGGTTCTTTGTGCACGCCGTCATAATTAGGACGCCATTCAACCGTTTCTTTTTCGATATCACGCAAGAGCTCGCCCGAGAGACGGCTCATTTTTGCCTCCGTATAACGCATAGCGGCCGGCGAGTCGCCGTCGATAGAACCGAAGTTTCCCTGACCGATTACGAGCGGATACCGATACGAAAACGTCTGCGCCATTTTTGTCATAGCATCATACACGGCAATATCTCCGTGCGGGTGATATTTTCCGAGCACCTCTCCGACCACAGCGGCCGACTTTCTCGTTTTGGCAGATGAAGTCAAATTCATCTCATTCATGGCATGCAAAATTCTGCGATGGACAGGCTTCAAACCGTCGCGAACATCAGGAAGAGCGCGCATAGTAATAACGGACATTGCGTAGTCAAGATACGACTCGCGCATTTCGGTGGTTATGCTCCGTTCAACAACATTTTGATGTTCGGGAACCGGTGCGACTGCTACATTTTCCTTTTTTTCTTTTGCCATAATGTGGCCATTATACTACACAAGAGCCACAACAATCAACTCAAAACTGCGGAAGAAATTCCAACAACACACATCCAAACATAGGTAAAATTTTGAACCAAGATACTGTACGAATTATAAAACAATCTTTCCCGCTACGCGAAAACAGCATCCATTATTACCACATGTATAAAATATAAAACTATTGAGTCCCCACCAAAATAACCGCAAAAAAATAGCGGGCTAAACAATACCATAATAATTACACACTACTTCCCAATCGCTTCAATAGCGCTTTTTACGTTTGCCGTCTGTTCACTAATAGAACTTCCGAATTCTCCAAACGCATTTTTGAGCGAACCAAAAAGACTTGGACCGGAAGACTCGCTATCCGCCAGACGTTCTGGTGTCGCCAAAAGACCGGAACTAATTCCAACAAACCAGAAAAAAACAATAACCAACGTAAGACCGACAGACGCGCCGAATGCGATACGCTTCCGATGATGCTCGGGTTTCTGTTTCAAATGATGAATATATCGATGAATCATGTTAGCTCTATTATCTCATTCGCACCACGAAATACAAGCGCCTACAAGTACCGCCATCGCGGAATAAAAATCGACAGCAAACCCAAAAAGGGATTACGCTTCGGCCAAAATAACAATCTCTCCGTCTTTCCCTTCCAAATCCTTCTTCTTAAGAGTCAACTTATCAACAGGCTTACATTCTTCCGTACCGCCTTCTTTCAAGAATTTTTGTAGCGTTCCCTTTTCCGCCTCCGCATACCCCATAGGAATTACGAGTTTCGCTTCTAATTTTACCGCAAGATTATATGCGTCTAACGGCCCGAGCGTCCCGTTTCCGCCGATTGGAACAAACAACACATCCGGTTCACCGATTGCTTCTTTTACCTCAGGAGGTAAATCTTTTGAATTGACCGCGCCCATAAAACAAAGATTCATTCCCTCCAGAACAATTGTATATATAGTATTGATTCGTTTTTGGCCGTCATATTCAGACTCGGACAATAAACCCTTAATGAAAACTCCCTTGATCTCGTACTCTCCCGGACCGGCAATAACAAACGGTTCTTTGTCGCCGTGAGCAACACTATCAACGCCATTCATATCCTTATGATTAAGCGACACAAGTGCAATATCCGCGCCGAATCTGACATTTTTTAATTTTGATTCTTTTGACACCGGGTTCAAGGCAATAGTCGTATCGCCAAACTGAACCTTAAAAAAATGACCGCCTTGATTCGTAATTATCATACACGCGATTATAGCATAAAAGTTCCAGAAGAAAAAAGTGCGCCATACTCATTAATTCGCGAGGTCGTAAACGAATCCGCCCGGAAATACCCCTGCCCGCATTAAAAAGCGCAATAATACCAAAAAACCAAACCCCGCACTCATTAATACACCCCGGCTTGTTCCTTCACCCTTTTTATGTTAGACTCTGCCCCAAGTCTGTCCTCACGGTGAGGTTGCGCACATAGTGCGTGTCATAAGGCTATTATTAATCAAACGGGACCTAATCTTGCCGCATACGATTGTATAGATTTCTATCAGCGAATGCGCGCGGTAAACACCCTGTTAATCATTATTATATATGAAGAAAGTCGTTTCTGAAGAAACTTCAGCCGAAATAACCGAGGTAGCGGGAGCTTCCAAAGTGGTTGAAATCAAGCGAGACACCAGTCCGATGGGTCTCATTATCGAGAAGACACAAAATCCTCCGATTGCCGGAGACATTATCGAGGGACATGTTATTGGCGTCGAGAAAGCTCGCGTTTATATCGACTTGCAACCATTCGGTACCGGTATCATTTTCGGTCGTGAATATATCAACGCCCGCGATGTTATCAAAAAGGTAAACATTGGCGATAAGATTTCGGCCAAGGTTGTCGGAACGGACAATGCGGACGGTTATATCGAACTATCTCTCAAAGAAGCTCGCCAGGCTCTTATCTGGAGCGATGCCGAGGAAGCAATCAAAGACAAGCGCCTTCTCGAAATTCCGGTTAAGGAAGCAAACAAGGGCGGTCTTATTATGGAATGGCAAGGTATTCAAGGTTTCCTCCCGGCTTCACAGTTGAAGAGCGAACACTACCCGCGCGTTACTGACGGCGATAAAGACCGAATCTTGGAAGAATTGCGCAAACTCGTCGGCACACGTTTGACGGTTTCTATTATTTCAGCAATTCCAAAAGAAGGAAAACTTATTTTCTCCGAAAAGAACATTGAAGCAAAAGACAAGGAAAAGATGGTTGGTAAATATGCCGTTGGCGACGAACTTTCAGGTGATGTCACCGGCGTGGTAGATTTCGGTATTTTCGTTAAAATTGAAGAAGGCTTGGAAGGACTGGTCCATATTTCCGAAATTGACTGGGCACTCGTTGAAGATCCTCGCGCATTCTTTAAGGTTGGCGACAAAGTAAAGGTCAAAGTTATTGAAATTAAGGAAGGAAAAGTTTCACTTTCAATCAAAGCTTTGAAACCGAACCCGTGGACCGAAGCAGCCAAGAAATACAAGAAAGATGACACCGTCAAGGGCGTCGTTATCAAATTTAACAAGCACGGTGCTCTCGCTTCCATCGAGGAAGGAATTGCCGGTTTGGTGCACGTATCAGAATTTGGCTCGGAAGAAAAGCTTCGCGCCAATCTTGAATTAGGAAAAACATACTCATTCAAAATCACTCTTTTTGATACCAAAGATCAAAAGATGGCGCTCTCATTTATCGGCGAGAAGAAATAAAAACAAAAAAATACTCCCCGCACAATCGTGTGGGGAGTATTTTTTTACATTAGAAATTCAAATATCAAAATATAAAAAGAAACTAAAGACAAAATCATTATTACATTTTAATATACCGTATCCGATTCTGTTTCCTACTTTTTATGCCTTATTATATTCACCCATGGCTGTTTCTTTTCCGTCGGTCACGATAAGCGCCAATGCGTCACCGGCTCGTTTTGCCACATTTTTTAATTCTTCCAACTCCGGTTTTTTAAACTTTGCCAAAATATATTCGCCGACAGCTTCTTCTCCCTGAGGTTTTTTTACGACGCCTTTTGCGTTTGCTTTTGAAATACCAATACGAAGACGAATAAAATTAATCGTCTTTACCGCCTTGATAATCGATTCGACACCGCGATGTCCGCCGGAATTCTTACCGAAGGAAATTTTGAAGCGACCAATCGGCAAATCCAAATCGTCATGAATGACCACCAACGTTTCAGCTTTCTTGGCACTGGTAACTAAAGGACGAACGGCATTGCCGGAATTATTCATAAATGTTTCCGGCATAAGCAAAGTGACTTTTTCTTTTCCCACCTTCCCGGTACACGCAAGCGACTTCAATTTCATATCCGCTTTCCACTCCGTACAATCATTCTTTTTGGCAAACGCTTCAAGAATAATACGCCCCGTATTATGACGCGTATCAGTATATTCCTCACCGGGATTACCTAAACCCACAAATATGTATGACATGAAAGATTTATAACCAATAATACGCTATTTATTGTAGCAAGTTTTCAAACTTGTTCAAACCGACACCATTCCCGCACCCAAAAAATACCCTCATTTTTTGTTTTCAAAAATTATCCGCAACTAAACCACAACATAATCCACAAACACCCCAAATCAATTTCCGCGAGGTTGAACCTCGCGACTGCCCATAGATAAAGCCATATTCGCGAGGTTCAACCTCGCGACGTATTTTTATTAAAAAAGAGCGCAACATTGTTGCGCTCTTGAAGGAATCACTCGATTCCTCGTACTCTACTTATCTCGGGAATGCCGAGTCAAGCTCGGATGCTGTGTTATTGCGACCGCGCAACTCCACAACTCCCTCTTGCGGGCGTTGTCCGAGCTTGCCGACCGGTCGCCCTCCGCGTTGAAACCTTTCCTGCGGTTTCTCTACGCGGCGATTATCATAATTCCCTTGCGGCCGATTATGATTTTCGGGTCGATTGTTCGGCTGACCAATCGATCGGTCGCCCTTCCATTTATTCACATCCTTCGACGTGAACGCCTGCAAGACGATATCGATGATTTCCTTAGTCATTAACCCGGTCGGCTTCACACCACTGTGTGAATCAGACCCGTTTAACAGTTGGTTTTTATCCGAATAGTACCAACCGGGCACTGTGGGAATCTGTCCTTTTTCCATGAGTGAAGCCCATGGTTGCGCTTTCACTGTCCGGTCTCCGTCAAGCCAACGAATCATGGCCACCATCTGATTTAAAGGCAAAGGACAGCTCACGTGCGGGAATACCTGCACATGACCCGTCGAATGCCGTATCACCAGCAATTCATATGGCCGGGCCGCCCCTTTTTCCTCCCTATCGCGATAATTCGCGGCACGAAGGATTTGTTTCGCATCCGTATGCAGAACCATACAACGCATTGTCCACCGCCGACCATCAATTTCCGCCAAGAAGTCAACAGTAAACGAATCCTCTTTCGAGTCATCAGCCCGAAAATGTCCATTAACCTTGACTTTTTTTACAAAGTCAACACATTTATGGAAACGTTCCTGGTCCGTATACATTCGCTCAAAGGCGAAGTTTGCGAATTCACGGACGTCGGCCATGGAATCTCCACGGCGTTGCATGGCACGAACAGCAAAGTCCAGCTCAAACGGGCTTTTGCCTTGATGTTCAAACAGTCTTTCGACCGATTTTGCCGACCGCTCGTCGGTGTAGTCGCCATTCTTTTGCCTTTCCCGAAACAAATCGGGAGCGCCTGTTTCTTTCATACCCGGTGCAATCTGGTTTTGCAATTGTGCATAAACGGCATCAAGCGCAGACATCACCCACCGCACCACCAAACCGTTTCCACCGGGCAAAACCCGATGTGACGTTTTTATGATTTCTGCCAGCTCGGTAGACTTGACTCCTTCTTTCGTATCACACCGCAGTGTTTCCGCAAGCATTGTCTCCAATGCTCGATTGCCTGTTAGCCCCAAATAAGTGGCGACCAACGTGGCGGCGCAAACGCCAGGTTTACGCTTTCCGTCTGAATCCTTATCGTCAAAACGACCGTATCCGACTCCAATGGGAATAATTCCCTCGGCGTCATACCTGACATCACCGCCTTCAGGATCATTCTCGACAAACCGTAGCTTATCGATAGTGAATCCTTCGAACTTGTCCAAACCAAACCTTGGTAGTTCCCATATAGCCATAACCTCATCCAAATGAGCCGCCACATGAGTGAGAATTAACTTTACCTGAATCTTGGCCGTTTTTGTAACGGACTCCGTAACCGAATTCTGATTTTCCATTATTCAAATCCTTTCATTTGAATGCGGGCATAGCGCCCTATGGTTATTTTTGAGTCTTTGTGCAGCAATAAAATTGCTCAGATTTCAAAGTGCACACCGTTTTCTATGTTATCATACTTTTTCATATTTGTCAAATAGTATTGAATCGCCAAAAAACAGTCCCAGAGAACACATTATTCCTTGCGTCAAACACGGTATCTGTAATAAAATTACAGACAATTATGGACAATGAAATAAAAACGGAAGAAATAAAACCTGAAATTCATCCGTACGTTCCTCAGCACAAACCTGAACCTGAGGAACCGTCAAAAGGTTCGGCTCTCTGGGATTTTATAAAATTTGCCGCAATAACACTTGCAATTACAATTCCTTTTCGTATGTACGTCGCACAACCGTTTGTAGTTTCGGGTGAATCAATGGATTCTACTTTTGCCGACGGTCAGTATTTATATGTTGATGAATTAAGCTATCGTTTTGAGAAGCCGATTCGCGGTGAAGTCATTATTTTCAAGTTTCCCTCAAACACGTCTCGCGACCTTATCAAGCGAGTCGTCGGACTTCCGGGTGAAACGGTGGAATTAAAAAAAGACAGCGTTACTATTTACAACAAAGAATATCCGCAAGGCCTCGTTTTGGATGAACCATATGTCACGCACAAATCAGAAAGTTACGAAGCAAAAAAGACCGTTCTCGCCGACGATGAATACTACGTACTCGGAGACAACCGCCCGGTCAGCTATGACTCGCGAGGGTGGGGCCCGCTCAAAGCACAATTCATAATCGGACGACCGTTTGTCAGACTATTGCCGGTTTCATCTATTTCGCTTTTTCCCGGCGAATATACCGATTACTAGCGCCCTATTTTTTTAACACCTTTATGCCAAAAAAACTTCGCGCCAAAAAACAGACTGCGCTCAGAAATTCAAAAACACCGCCGTCAAAAGGAATAGCGACCAAAAAAAAGTTGCCGGGCAAAACGCAAATCGCTATCGGTAAGAAAGTCGACAAGACGCTTGAGACCGCCATGTTTTACGGATTTTCACCTGTCGCAACACCCCGAATCACCAAAGAAGACATCGTAATGGCCAAAGCCATAAATGAAAATGACTCAAACGTTAAATCGAATAAGTGTACAATTTCCCTGTGTCCTGAAGAAAAAATAGCGGTATTGCGCACATATTTTGAAACCAATATGCAGACACTTCCTCATCCGGTGGCTCTCTATTTTAAAGGACCAATCATTTCACATCCGATAACCGACGAAAACGAAGCAAAAGAAAAACACGTAGGGCTTGAAATCATTGGCACAACAAAAAGCATAGCGGAAGCGATGGTAATCAAAACAGCGTGTGAAATACTCCACGGTGAAGGTTATAAAGAACTATATGTAAATATTAACAGTGTCGGCGACAAGGACACCATGACGCGCTTCACCCGTGAGCTTATCGCATATTTCAAGAAAAATGTAAACGCCATACACGCTCCCTGCAGACAATCGATGAAACAAAACATTTTTGAAATGTTTGAATGCAGGAACGAAAAATGTATCGCACTCTGCGAAGGCGCGCCAAAATCAATTTCATATCTTTCCGAACAGAGCCGTGTTCATTTCAAGGAAGTTCTTGAATATCTGGAATCCCTGGATATTCCGTTCAAAATTCACAATTATCTCATTGGTAACAAAAGTTTCTGCACGCAAACAATGTTTGAAATCAGGGACTTAAACGAAAAGAACGAGTACAGCCAGCCGTTGGGAGTTGGTTTGCGATACAACACACTCGCCAAAAAAACAGGCATGAAAAAAGATTTACCGGGAATCGGCATTTCACTAAATTTCAAAAAATTACTCAAAGAAAGCGACATGGTCAGACCGTCCACCTGCACACAAAAACCGAAGATATATTTTATTCAACTGGGGTTTGAAGCGAAACTCAAATCACTGCAGGTTATCGAGCTTCTTCGTCAGGCAAAGATTCCCATTTGCCAATCGCTTTCAAAAGACAAACTAACCGCACAAATTGCTCAGGCGGAAAACATGAAAATTCCTTACACTATAATAATGGGTCAGAAAGAAACTATGGACAACACCGTTATTTTCCGGGAAATGGCCACTCGTTCGCAAGACACTATCGCCATAAAAGACCTAGCCACTTACATAAAAAAGAAGAATCTATAAGCCCCTGCAGACACCGATTTGCCAAAAATAAGGCTCTATGATAGACTTTTAGCCTATGATAAACGTAGAAGTTCAGAAAAACGCCAGCGAGAGTAATGCAAGCATTCTCCGCCGTTTTACAAAGCGGGTTCAGGGATCAGGCATTTTGCCTCGCGTCCGTTCACTTCGCTACAAACTCCGCAACCAATCGTCATACAAACGAAAGGTAAAGACTTTGAGCGGCATCAAACGAAAAGTTGAAGTAGCTGAGCTCATCAAAATGGGCAAAATGCAGGACAAACGCGAATCGAAATAAATGCAGACCACAAGCGAAAATTTTACAATAACCAATAAAAGCAGAGGCAGTTCCGCGATTACGGAACTGCCTTTTGCCGAAATAAAGATTGCGGCTCTTGGAAATAAATACGAGCTTTCACTCGTTTTTGTGGACGGTCCGGAAATGAAAAAATTAAATAGAAACTATCGCGAAAAAGATTACGCGACTGATATTTTAAGTTTTCCAATCGACGAATTATCCGGCGAAATTTTTATTTGTCCTTCGATCGCGCGAAAAAAAGCAACCGAATTTGGCCGTTCTTTCACCAATTATGTCCAGTTTTTGTTTATCCACGGTTGTACACATTTGATAGGATTCGAACATAGTAGTAAAATGGAGAGTGAAGAGCAAAAAATCCGCGCGCGTTTTGCGATATAGCAGATTTTTATGGCACACATCGGGAGATAATTCGATTAACCGAATTTCTTTTTTGCCATTAGAACTTCGCACCCCTTATGAAAAAATCATTTTCAGTCGGTATTGATATCGGCACATACCAGGTAAAAGTGGTTGTGACAGAAACCGTTGAAGATGCGGAAGGCCGTATTATGCCAAAAATTATCGGCACAGGATTTTCAGAATCGCGGGGACTCAGACACGGCTACATTTTAAACCAAAATGATACGGTCAACAGTATCAAAATCGCTATTGCACAAGCCGAAAAAGCAGCCGAAACCAAAATACGACGCGCCTATATTTCAATTGGAGGTATCGGCCTTTCCGGCGTAACCGCACATTCGCAAACAATTATCTCTCGAGCAGACAATGAGATTACCGAGCTCGACGTTAAAAAAGCTCTGGAAACATGCCAGAATACCATTTCACAAACGCTGACAAATCGCCGAATTGTCCACAACTTCCCTATCGCCTACAAAGTTGACGGCCAGCTCGTGCTCGGAAAGGTTGTCGGTATGCGCGGTATGAAACTAGAGGCGCGTGTTCTGTTTATTACTTGTATTGAACATCACATTTCCGAAATAGTCGAAGCTGTAGCCGAAACAGGAATTGACGTGATTGATGTGGTTGCCGCTCCGTACGCCGCAAGTTTCGTCAACCTTTCCAAAACCCAAAAAATGGCGGGCTCACTTTTGGCAAATATAGGTTCGGAAACTGTCTCAATAATAGTATTCGAAAACGGCAATCCCATTTCACTCGAAGTGTTCCCCATCGGTTCGAACGACATCACCAACGACATCGCTCTCGTTCTGAAAATTCCGCTCGAAGAAGCTGAAGGCATAAAACGCGGAACCGTCATGGGTGCCAATATTCAAAAGAAAAAACTGGATGAAATTATTCAAGCCCGCCTCAGTGATATTTTTGAACTCATAGAGGCGCACTTAGTAAAAATAAACAAAAGCGGGCTTTTACCGGCGGGAATAATTATCACGGGCGGCGGTTCAAGCATTGAAACTATCGGCGAGCTCGCAAAAAACACACTCAGACTTCCGTCAAAAATTGCGTCACTCACCGTCAACGAAAAAAATAAAAATACAATCAAAGACGCATCATGGTCGGTCGCGTACGGACTGTGCGTTTACGAACTCACCAGGAATGACGATGAAATCATTACGTCACGAACAGGAGGTATATTTAAGGCAATAATGAACTGGGCAAAATCCATTTCTCCATAAATGCTGTTCGACAATTCACGGCTTATATAGCGCGATACATAGCCATTGTATAAGTTTTGTGTTTTTATGCCAATAAAAACGCTTATTTTTGTTGTTTGACTAAATAAGAAACGCCAAGTAATTTTGTCAACTTCCCAAAATACCTATATTTCCATAATATACAAACAACGAACAGCGACAGCAACGCATCGTTTTATTAGATAATTACTTCATTTGTGAGAATTCAGTCACCCATACTAAAAAGAATGGAACGGAAAGAATCAAATGAAGCAACGACCATGCCGCAGCAAATTACACCTGAAGTAGAAGTCTTCGCTCGAATTAAAGTACTCGGTATCGGCGGTTCCGGAAAAAACGCGGTTAACCACATGATCAACTCCAAAGTGAAGGGAGTTGAATTTATTGCGGTCAATACCGACGCACAGGATTTGCACCACTCGCTATCAAAAAAGAAAATCCACATCGGAAAAAATCTCACCCGCGGTCTCGGCACCGGTATGAATCCGGAACTCGGCAAGCGAGCGGTTGAAGAAACAAAGGAAGAAGTCCAGGAATCAATCAAAGGCGCCGATATGGTTTTCATTGCGTGCGGACTTGGCGGCGGAACCGGAAGCGGTGCCGCGCCCGTTGTTGCGAAGACAGCCAAAGAACTCGGCTGTTTGACCGTTGCTGTCGTCACTAAACCATTTTTCTTCGAAGGCCAACAGCGCATCCGTGTAGCGGAGCAGGCTCTTGAAGAATTGAAAAAAGCCGTCGACGCTATTATCGTTATTCCAAACGACCGCCTCCTTGCAAACATTTCAAAAGAAACAACCGCCAAAGCGGCATTTGCAATGTGTGATGATATCTTGAAGCAGGCGGTTGAAGGTATTTCAGACCTCATTACAACTCCGGGAATCATCAACATAGACTTTGCCGATATTCGCGCAATCATGGACAACGCCGGTTCCGCACTCATGGGTATCGGACAAGCGTCAGGCGAAAAGCGTGCCGAAGAAGCGGCCAAAATGGCCATCAATTCTCCCCTGCTCGAAGTTTCTATCCAGGGAGCAAAAGGCGTTCTCTTTTCGATTGCCGGCGGAGACGACCTTACTATGTTTGAAATACAAGACGCCGCAAAAATCATTACCGAATCGATTGATCCAAATGCAAAAGTTATCTTCGGCACAATTCGCGACGACAAGCTCAAAAAGAATGAGCTCAAAATAACAGTTATCGCATCCGGTTTCCCAAACATGGGCAATCCGTCACGAAAAAATCTTTTTTCTTCAGTCGCCGCACCGGAAGCGCCAACATTAACCGAATACGGTACACCGACAAAAAAAGGTGAAATATTTAATTCAATGATTACTCCGGACGATACGGAAGAAACAACGACAGATGAAAATACCGCAATAGAAACTTCCGAAGAAAAGAAAACCACAAAAGATACTGACGACGACGAATGGAGTGCGGTGCCGGCATTTCTCAGACGATCAAAATAGACAAACTCCACCAGGAAAGCCGTAGAAAGTTATCAACTATACGGCTTTCTGCTTGTGGATTATACTTTTAATACAATGACATACGATTTAGCGATTATAGGCGGTGGACCGGCAGGTGTCGCCGCGGGGGTGTATGCTGCACGAAAACGTCTGCGTACTATTTTTATTACCGGAGATTTTCAGGGTCAAAGTGCCGTATCCGAAGGAATTGAAAATTGGGTTGGGTCCGTCAAAATTTCCGGCCTTGATTTGGCCAAAAATCTTGAAGCCCACCTGCGCGCTTACGCTACCGATATTGTTGATATTAAAACCGGTGAGTTATGCTCCGGTCTTACAAAAAACGGCGAGCTATTTTCTATTACCACCAATAAAGCAACATACGAAGCAAAAACAGTACTCATTGCCACCGGTAGCAGTAGACGAAAATTAGACATTCCCGGTGCAAAAGAATTCGAACACAAAGGCATTACCTACTGTGCCACCTGCGATGCACCTATGTTCGGCGATATGGAAGTTGCCGTTATCGGCGGCGGAAATGCGGGACTTGAAAGCGCAGCCCAACTGTTAGCCTACGCAAAAAAGGTTTACATTTTACACCGACACGGAGAGTTCAAAGCGGACCCCATGATTATTGAAAAAGTATTGAAGAATCCAAAAACAGTTTCCCTCTTAAATACGACACCGACCGCAGTTATCGGTGACAAATTCGCAACAGGACTGACTTATACGGATATTATTTCAAAGGAGGTAAAAACGATACCGGTTCAGGGAATATTTGTGGAAATCGGTTCGGTACCGGCAACCGCATATGCAAAAGGGCTTGTTGAATTAGACGGAGTCGGCCATGTGGTTACAAATCCGGCGACACAGCGAACATCAGTACCGGGAGTATGGGCTGCGGGAGATTGTACGGACGGACTTTATCATCAAAATAATATTGCGGCGGGAGACGGGGTGAAGGCGCTCGAGGATATTTATAATTATTTACATAGGGGGAAGTAAAAGGAAAACAAAAACGACTTCATTATAAAAAATGAAGCGTTTTTTTGTGATGATATTTACCATATCGACATACTTATTTCCAGCGATAGGAATCGACTGAAAATTTCGTTAGACAATATTGAGGGGGAGGGCGAGTAGAGGAGTTTCGACCATTACATGGTCAGTACCCCAATTGGATTTTTTGTTCGCTCGGAAGCTCCAAAAAACCTCAATCGGGCTTCGAATCCTCTACCGCGCACGAAAACAAAAAGCAAACGCTGGTCGCGTTTGCTTTAAGTTTTCTAGTGGGCGGTAGAGGAGTTTCGACCATTACATGGTCAGTACCCCAATTGGATTTTTTGTTCGCTCGGAAGCTCCAAAAAACCTCAATCGGGCTTCGAATCCTCTACCGCGCACGAAAACAAAAAGCAAACGCTG
>CAJBMK010000085.1 GCA_903954165.1 uncultured bacterium
AAACGACACAATTAAAAATTATGTCTAATAAAATTTGACACTTTGTAAAACAATTGTAATATTCGGCGGAGAGCATAAGTTGAAGTTTAGTCAGTCACCTGGTGGTGGCCGGAAAGAACAAAAACTCTATGCGGTTCGTTCCAAGGAAAAATATGATTGGTTACGCGGATACGTTGGTGATTCTGTCCATTATCTGCCTCGAGGGTTTGCTCTCGGTCGATAACGCGCTGGTTAATGCCAGCTTGGCTTGCAAGTTGCCGGCCAAGGAACAGAAGAAAGCCATTCGGTTTGGTATCGGTGCGGGGGCGGTTCTCCGATTGGTGGCACTATTTTGTGCCAGTCTGGTAATTCAGTATCCCGCAATCAAATTGCTGGGCGCAGGATACCTCGTTTACCTGATGGTCAAACATTTATGGTTTGATCACAAGACCGACGTAGCCGGCAAGCATCACGCCGTGAAGGCGAAGCTGTTTGATGCGGTCGTTTCTATCGCTTTGGCTGACATTGCTTTTTCGCTCGACAACGTTGTCGCAGCGATTGGTATGTCACCGAAGTTTTCGGTGGTCGTCATAGGTGTCATAGCCGGTATTGTCACTATGATGTTTGCAACCCAGTTGGTTGTGATACTGATTGGTCGGTATCCGAAGCTGGAGAAAACTGCTTACGTTATAGTCGGCTATATCGGAACGTCGATATTTGCGGAAGAACTCTTCCATATTGCCGTTCCCGAGATGGCCAAGTTTACCGCAATCATTGGAATGGTCGTCGGGACCATCATCTATGAAGAGCTGAAGAAGAAGGTACACGCCAAACGGCAGGTGTCTCTCGGTAAGCTTGCGGAGAGCTAGTCTGTTTGGTTAAAAGATCCGTAAAACTTTTCGATTGGTGTGGGCAAGTTCGTGAATCTTGCCCTCTTTATCCAAATATGAAGTCGCCTAAAGCGGTTTGATGTTTGGTAGAGAGCGATGGGAAACCGTCATGATGCCTCTAAGTACCTAAACAAAAAGTGAAAGGTGAATTATGTCATTGACCATGAAATTGCAGAAGCCCGGTGAAGTCGCTCCTAAATTAAGGTTGTCCTTAAACAAAGGCAGTCGCTTCCTCGTTGAGCTTTTCTGGGATTCTTCGCATGACCTTGATGCACACGCTCTCTTGGCCGTAAACGACGGAAATGGTGCGAAAATTTCTTCTTTTGAACAGGTTTTATCAACCTATAATTCAAAGAAGACAAGCGCACAGGGAGTGTTGGAGACCAATGCCGACGGGTCGTTTTCGACCCCATGCCAAACGCTGACTCATTCGGGAGATAGCAGGAACGGTACGGCTCAGGACATCGATGAAGTCATTACCGTTGACGGGAGTAAAATTCCCGCCGGCGTAAATGAAATTCCGATTTTTGTCACTATTCACAATAGTGCAACAAGCGGTTTATCGTTTTCCAAGGTTGTGCGTGCGGGTATTCGAATCAAGGATGAATCCGGAAAAGTTCTCGGCGAGTACGAGCTTTCATCGGAGTTTGCCCGGTTTAATGCGGTACAAATGGGGAGTCTCATTTGCGGATCGGGTGGATGGGAGTTCGCTACTGTCGGAAACGGATTCTCCGGCGACTTTAATTCCGTTTTAGAGCATTTTTCGTAAGTGCTCTCATGCAGGTTCGACCTGTCGAGGATGAAAATCCACGGACAACTTCGTAAATGTTGTCCTCTTTGTCCAGTATCCGAACTGTTTTCGGATATTGGTTGAGAATAGGGGACTTTGAAAACTACATAGAGAAAAGGAATGATGAATGAAACCTACCGTTATTCGATTGAATGAAGAAAAAGAAGCAACGGTGAAGCCGACGGTAATGCCGTCTTCAAATTCATCGTTTCCGGATTCGGTATTGACGCACTGTGTTGAGTGTCCGAGTACTATGCCACAGACAGTGTCCGGCTCTCAGGGAAACAAAAATATCTCGCAGGTGACTGTCATGTCTCAGTCGGATTGTCAGACAGAACGTAAAATGTCCGTTCAGAAACCGACGGCTATTCCGGGGTTTTCGCGTAAAAGAATTCCGGTGACCGTGTGTCAGCTTGGAACGTATGGCATTAGTCTTGCCATGAATGTATTAGAAAAAGCACGTTCTTTGGTGGAAATCTTTGATGAAGAAAATCTGTCAGACCGAATTGCGGTCATGTGGGGTGCCGATGCGCAGGCCGAATACGGGCGTCTGGTGCATGTGTGTTTATCGCTCAGCCAGTCTCCGGTATTATCCGAAGTGTCTGTTCATCTCGGGCGGTTGATTCAAATACTGGATTCCATTGACTTGGAAAAAATATGCGATAGGGAAGCACGAGACAGTTTGCTGTCAAAAATAGTAAAGAAGGCGACGCATTCAAACACGATTCATGTTTTAAAACATGCAGAAAAAGAAATTGGCCAGCTACTCGTCTTGTTGCAGTCGTCTCTTAGTCCCTTGCTCGCCATGAAGGAAGAATTCGAGCGTGTTTCAGGTGCAATTAATGCATTGGCGACAACGATAGAAATTTTCGCAATTAGCGCTTCATATTTGGCTGATTATTTAGTCAAAAATGGCGGGAATTGTGGACGGCGGTTTTCGGACCGGCGCGATAGTTTGGTTGAAACACTTAATCAGCTCCGCGCTTCAGAGTCAATGCGTGCAGTTCAAATTGAGCAACCGTTGCGGCTTATTGGTGTCGTACAACATGTGGCACTTATTATGGTGCCGACATGGCTTCCGAGTGTGGTGCTCTTGCGAAAGTCGCTTGAGGCCAACCGCAAACCGACCGAAACCGAGCTTAGCGTGCTTGGCGGTCAGTTGGCGGGAATTGTCGGTAAACTAAAAAACTGAAAGAAAGAAAGGCAGAAGATATGTTAACTTTAGATCTCCAAAAATCGGCACAAAAATTACAGTTTAGTCTTAAGAAGAAAGGTTTGGTTCAACCGCCCGTTATGGATTTGGCATTCAACATGGATGTCAGCGGTTCGTTTGAAGACGAACATCGGCGCGGTTTAACGAATGACCTTATTACTCGACTTGTGCCGTGGGGGTTAGTATTTGACCCCGACAAAAAATTGGACGTATTTACGTTCAGTAACGGACCGGGGCACGTTGCGCTCGTTGGTGAAATTACCGTCGAGAATTATGAAGGTTTTGTTCGAGAGAACATCATTGACAAAGTTCCCGGCTGGAACGGCGGAACGGACTACTCGTATGTGCTTCAAAGAAATCTTGAACACTTCGGGTGGGAAAAGACCGCAGAACAAATGGAGATAAAACCCTCAAAAGGTTTGTTTTCAAAATTATTCGGCGGTAAAAAAGAGGCGGCACCGTCAGCGGTAATGACTCCAAAACGTTCGCTTGTCATTCACGTGACGGACGGCGAAGCGAATAAATCCGATGAAGAAAAAACTCAGTCGGTTCTTCGGCAATCAGCCAAAAGAAATGACTGCGTATACTTCCTGTTCATCGGAATATCCAATCAGCCTGAAAAGTTCGATTTTATCGGACGGCTTGCTTCGGACTTTCCCAATGTCGGGTTGGCGGTCATCACGGACCTAAAAAAGTTCGTGGATATGAGCGACGATGAGTTAAACGATCTTTTGATCGGCGACGAACTCATGCAGTGGCTCAAACAAACGGGCGCGTAAGCCCTTGTTCTTTACTTCACTAACCTCGCCTGGTTTTCCGGGCGAGGTTTTTTCATGTCTTGCCGAGTCGAGTCATTTTTCATTTCGTTCCGAACGATATATAATTCTCGTATGCCTAAAACATATAATTGTTCCGAAATTATCGCCAATTTGTCCGAAATAAAAAAGCTTCAGTTCGAATTCATTTCTAAGATTCCGGAGAATTCGTCAGATATGACCGATGGCTTTGTTAAAGCGATGGAATTGAAGAGTGAACACATAGAGGGTAAAATTTCTGAATTGGAAACAGAACTATTATCCACGGAAACAGTCGAAGTGGAATATACCCGAAAGGACAATAACAATGTTGAAAAAATTGCTTTTGATTTTGAAGCGAAACTTCAAGAATTCATATCTTTCTACCAGAAAACAGGTATTGACCTACCTCTCGATTTTGAAAATACCGCTCGGGATATTTGGGGGAGGAACTACGATACTATCAAATCAGCTATAGAAGAAAACGGTTTTGACGGTATGTTGATTATCCCGGGTAATATTCCGCTAGCGGATTTGGCGGAAAAGATGAAGATGGAGGATGGT
>CAJBMK010000086.1 GCA_903954165.1 uncultured bacterium
GGATATTAGATATTACGGTAAAGCTCCAGCGACTTTTGGATGGCTTTCTAGACCAAGATATTGAAAAGGAAATATATCGTAGTGAAAAAGCGAAATTGTTAAGTGAGAAAAAGTCGCTGGAAGAGGAAATATCTAAGCTTCAACAAAAGCAAAAACAGTGGCTCGAACCGATGCAAAACTGGATAAAAGAGGCTCAGGCTATGGAAAAAATTGCCTTGGATAGCAACTTTTTGAATAAAAAGGTTGCTGCCAAAAAAGTCTTTGGCTCGAACCTCCTCCTCCAAAACAAAACCTTGCGCGTGAGCGCGCCGACTTTTCCGAATCCCGTTGCCGAATCAGGGGGAAATCAGTGGGACGCCCTTCGGGCGTCTGTACAAAAAATAGGGTTTCTCTCCGAACCTTTGATTAAGGAGCCGATGTCCAGGATTGAACTGGAGACCTCGTCATTACCAATGACGTGCTCTACCAACTGAGCTACATCGGCATACAAAAGGGCGACCGCTGAATGATAATATAATTAGCAAAATTAATCAAACGAAGACAAGAAGCCGATAAGCCGGAAACAGAAAAAATGAGACGGGCTCATGTCGTGTGTATTTTTTCCGCTCTTCTTACTTTATGCGATAACCACATAATTAACCGTTCCGAAAGCGCACCCCAAACCGTCGGCCTACAAAAATTTAGACTTCTTTTCTACTCCGTACAATTATTCTGTGCTAGAATGTCCAAATTATGAAAGCCACCCGTCACGGCAAAACAATCGCGCTCATCACGGTCATTATAACGGCTGTATTCGGGGTTATTTTTGTTATTCTATTCTTTTTCAACTCGACAACCGTTTCGGGAGACGTAAACCAAGCATCGGTTGCGTCGGCGGAAATTACCGCAACGTCTTCTATTTCACGGCCCCCTCAATATATATTACTGGGATTTGACGGATCAAAATCAACACAAATGTGGGACGAAACAATGGCTTTCGCACGCGAGCTTCGGACCGAAAATATTCCCGTCGCATTCACTTATTATATTTCAAGCGTCTATTTTCTTAATTCAGCGGATAAACTGCGCTACCAAGGTCCGCGCGTTCCTAAAGGCTACTCTGCAATCGGATTCGCGGAAAATAATATCGGTATAAAAACCCGTGTTGAAAAAGTTAATACCGCTATCAATAACGGCCACGAAATCGCATCCCATTTGGACGGACACTTTATTGGCGGAATATGGAGCGAACGGGAATGGATTCAGGAATTTAATTCATTCAACCAACTCGTTTTTAGTATATCGATTCAAAATCCCGGTATAGAACCAAAAACGCGCATTGAATTACTCCCTCAATATATTACCGGTTTCCGCGCGCCGGAATTAAGTGTCAATGATGCACTTTTCCCCGTACTGGCTACGTTTGGTTATCGCTATGACAACAGTCGTATCGGCATGATGAATGATTGGCCGGTCAAAGACCAATTTGGTGTTTGGCACTATCCTTTAGCAAGTATTCCGATTGGGGCAGGCAGTAAAATGACGCAGACTATCGCGATGGATTACAGTATCTACTACCACCACTCAAAAGCAATCGACATCGCAACAAAAGGAACACCGCTTTGGAACCGATTTTACTCTGAAACCGTCAATTCATATCGGGAATATTTTACCCATAATTACTATGGGAACAGAGCTCCTGTTTTTATCGGCCACCACTTCTCTAAGTGGAATGACGGCGCGTATTTGGAAGCGCTGAAAACATTTGCCCGCGAAGAATGCGGAAAGCCGGAGGTCATTTGCACAACAGGAAACACATTGGCTGATTTCCTTGATAGAACGGGAACAAGTACGCTCAAAGCTTACAAAGACGGACTATTTGAAAAAATGACACGACCGGAGACAGCAACCACTACGCCGACAATCCCGAATATCTAATATCGAAATACAAAACAACACAGCGCGAATTTACGAGCAAATCACGCAAGGCGGACATGCTAAATTAGAATGATCCGGTATGATAATTTTAATCGCACAGTAAATAGTTTCGAGCATAGCGTTTGAAACATAACAAAACCGCACCCGTGAGGTGCGGTTTTATGTATTTATTTTTCTTCCTTATCGTATAACCGACACATTAAGAACATCCACGCCCCCATTCGTTTTCGAACCGTACACACCGACTACATCTCCGTCTTTCAAATTATAGGATCGGCAATAACCCATCTCGACGTCATCACCGCACATACTCATTGGCATCATTCGCAATACGATATTTTGTGCCGTATCATTAGCGTCAACATAATCAAGCGTCCATGCGCCTGATTTTGGGCCACTCAAAACTCCCTCATGTGAAAAAACGCCCGTATCAAAATTACCCGCTTCATCGGCGGAAAAATTTTCAAAACGATACCCCATCATGCGAGGACCGTTCATCCCTCCGCCAAACGAAGAATAAAACGTGTCGCTCATTGTTATAACACCGGAATTATGCAACGAACCAAACATTACAACAAGCGATACCACCGCAAGCACCACCAAAGATACAAGTGTCCCGAAAATACCGCCAACGATTCCCTTTGTACGAACAAGCGAAAGGCCGAGCACAATAATACATAACGGCCATAGTATAGAAGCACTCCAAGAAAACATAACCGGCATGAAACCGGATTCCTGTGCAAGATATACCAAACCAAAGAAAACGAAGAATGCTCCCAAAAAAACTTTTCCTAAATTTATTCCGTAACATTGAATGCACCTCCTCCCAATACATTCGCTACCGTTTGAACACGCTTTTTTCCCGTGAATTGAATTTTCCATTGGTCTTATTTTCTTACAATAATAAATACTCCAAGAAGTATGGCAACTATCGGCCACAAAAATCTTCCGTACCATTGAAAAATTTGTTGCTCCGGGAAAAACTGATTAATGAGAAACATAAGTCCGATAAGCACGATAAGCACACCGAATAAATTCCGTGTAGACGATCCTTTTTCGCCCTTACATATCTCGAATTTTTCTCCAAATGTTTCGGCTTTTCCTTTGATATCATTGGCCATAGTGCGAAGATTTTCCTTCCTCCCGCCATCGATAGCAGTTCCATTTCCGGCCTCTTCCGGAACAATGATAAGCAAAATGACATAGAGCCAAAAACCCAAACCGTTCATAAACGCCAGCAACAAAAAAGCAAGCCTGACAAAGGTCGGATCAATACCAAAAAAATGCGCTATTCCTCCGCACACACCAAAAAAAATGCGTTCTTTTTTTGATCGTGTTAATTTTTTTTGTTCTTCTTTCATATAGAAAAGTACTCATGCTTATAAGCGAATATGCATACAGTATACTACAATCAAAATATGAAAGGCAATATTACCAACACCGCTCCAAATAGACCGTCATTGTACGACGTTTAAATGCCTTGCCGTGCATGATATGTTTGTGTGATTTCTCTATTTTTTTTATTTCAAAAAGCGGTTTGAAGTATGCTTCAAGCTCGTCAATTGTCCACACGTGTTCGTACACGCCAAAACGCGGATGAATGTATGCATGCTTCTCGCCTTCCGGATCGGCATTCAAACGAAGCATACGAGCAGCGTGTTTATCTTCATCCAAAAGAAATCCTTTGAAAAACAGCGACCCTCCGGGACGAAGAACACGAGCAATTTCATCCCGAAGAAGCAAGCGCTCTTTCTCATGAAGAAAATGCGACGACATCATATCAAGAACGATATCGAAAGAACCGTCTCGCGACTCAATTGGTTCAGCCATTGATTTGACCGCAAACGTCAGTGGCAAGCCCTCCCCCGCTTTTATAGCTTGCGTAATAGCCTGCTTGGAAATATCAATTCCCACCCCGCGACAGCCGAACGTTTGTGAAAGCCAAATCAAATTGCGCCCGTTCCCCGTTCCCAAGTCAAGAACCTTCGTCGCACCGTTTAAGCGGATTTCGCTATTCCGTTCCATCCACCGGGTATACTTTTGCAAATCTTCGGACGGAGCCGTCGAAAGTGCCAAATGTTCCGCCGTGGTATACTCGGTATCCCAGAATTTTTTATGCTGATTTGACATAGATTAAATGATATTAGCAAATAATCGTCCATAAGGAAAGGATTCGCCCTCAAACGGCATATTGTATCGCCATAACCGCCAGCCCGTATAATTGACGTACGAAATCTTTTATAGCAAAATTTTTACTAAAACGGCCTCGAACAAGGCTCATTTTAAACGGTGTATAGAGTCTGTATTTACAACTTTTTTTCCTTGGTACAATATTCTCAAGATGACGATATCTTTTCGTTATCTTTATTACAAACCCCTTCGTACCGGCGTACGAAGCTAATATAAAGTATATGGAAAAATGTCCAAACTGCGGAAAACCACTAAATGAATGCACCTGCGAAGCCCCCGAAGAAAAAGAAACCGAATAATGTAACACCGCACAATCTATAAAAGCTTTAACGCTACACGGCGTTAAAGCTTTTATATTTTAAGGCAATACCTTTCCGCGCATCCTGATTTTACAAAAATATAATTAAACGCATAAAAAATAAACCGCTTCTTTATTTTGAGGCGGTTTATTTTCTTTTATTAATGTTAGCTAATTCTTTCTATTTAATCTCGTTTAATTTTGCTCGTGTTATAGCACCAACATATCCGGCGGCGGGACTAATTCCATATTTCTTTTGGAATTTAATGACTGCAGCTCGAGTCGCCGGTCCAAAATAGGTCGTCTCATAATTGGCTGAACCGTCGCCGAATTGTGCCACGATAGTATCAAGGTCTCGGTTTAATACTCTCTGAAGATACATAACACCAGCACCACGAGAACCGAGTTTAAGATCGGATGTGAAAACAAAGGAGCTACTTCGTGCGGTCAAAATCGCCATTATTTGGGCTCTCAAACCTTCTAGTATCACGGTCAGTCGTGCGATTTCACTTGGCGATTCTATAATTGAAGAGGTTGAGGTGGCCCTCGCAAGAACTGCCATCGGCGAAACACCCGTCGTTCCGACGATTCCGTTTCCACCGCTACTACTACCACTACTTGTGCTATTTGTCGTCTGAGTATAAGAGGCAAAACTGGTAAAATGCTTGGTCCAAATTACCAAATCGGAACCGACATCGATTTTACATTCACTGTCGACGGCAAGCGCGTCTCCCGTCGTCTGATTATCCGCGGCGCACACATTCGTGATTTCGGTAAAACTGATTCCTGTTCGAATGTAACCCGCTCGTTTCCCCGCCTGTCCGACAAGCAGAATACGGACCGCTTTGCTAAAGGAAAGTTTTTCGCCGGAGAAACCAACTTCAATGGCGGTGCTTAATGTTTTTGTCTGACCTGATGTTTCGGGAAGCGTCACTGTCGTTACCGTCGGAGCGGCAATAATACCGTTCCATGTTGTACTGGCACTCGTCACTGTCGTAGAAGCGGGAATTGCCACCGTCGCATTATTCGCGTTGGCTGAAGTAATAGTAATTGCAGGAAGTGTTCCCGTTCCGCCGTTCACAAACGAACTGACGTCAATTTGGGGATTGGTCGTACCGCTACTGATGGTAATATTCGCTGTTTGAGACGGACTGGTAATAACGACCTGAGGAGTTGTGTTGTTAACCGTTGCTGTGCCCGAACCGTCCGGAGTTGTTTCTGTAGAGGCCAGCACGGAATCAATGAGCAATACGTCGCCTGAAGTATTTCCGGTGATATCGGAAATACCGGAAACAACCACGTCATTCGCAAATGTTGCCGTAGAAGTTGCGTTGCCGGTTATTGTAAGAATAGTACTTGAAGCATTCCACGCGTAAGTAATTGTCTGATCAGCTCCGGCAGTCAAAGCATTTTGAACTATTGTTTTCCCTGAAGAACTGATTGCTTCGTTGAAAGCAAGCGTAGTGGTTGCATTAGCGGAAATGGTAACATCAGCGGAATTATTACCGAGCTTGGTTACTGTTGGTGCGTCATTATCTACAACAACCGCAGTCGTGGACGAGTAGGCGGAATTACCGGCGTTATCGTAGGTTCGCAATAAAATGTCATGGCTACCAGCCGGAGCCGAGGTCGTATTCCAATCGATTGAATACGGTGCCGTCGTATCCTCACCAATCTTTGTACCAATACTCTGGTACCAGAATTCTACTTTTGCCACCCCTGAACCCGAGTCGGATGCAATGGCCTGAATTGTCGTAGTACCCCGAAGAGATGAACCGGCGGAAATATTCGTAATTGAAGACGTCGGTGCGGTATTGTCTATTTTATATTTCGTAAAGTGATTAATTCCGACAGCAAAAACATAACATCCTCCGCCAACCTCACAGGCACCAAGATATGTTGGAGATGTTGATGTAGAAACAAGCGGTGTTTTGTCTACAAGATTACCCGCATCGTCATACGCAATGAGTTTCGCGTTTACCTGATCGCCTGTGGCCAAATCGCTAATTCCGAGCGAATTCAAACCATAAAACTTCACTGTGGCCGAAACTCCTTTGAGCGACAATGCACTGGTTGCACCTGAAAAGTCGAGACCAATGACGCCGGCTCCACTCACATCCATTTTTGTCCCGAGATTTTGCAAATATGTTTTCGTCTCGCTGTTTGAAAGATCAAGAGCTCCGTCAAATATTATTTTACCGACAGCGGTAGATGAAGCATTCACATCCGTTCTTTTTTCAAAATACAATCCGGAGAAACTCGTGTAATTTGAACCGGTAACCGTATTCAAATTATTCACAATCCCCGCAGTCCTCAAATCACCAGATAGAGTATTGAACTCGGTCGCAATAGGATCCGCCGAAACGGTAACCGTCACGGTATAATCCTGCGTCGAGCTATCAGCGGCGGTGACGGTATACGTCACCGGACTGGTGAAATCTTGTGCACTTCCCGAAGCGGGACTAACAGTTGCTCCGGTAGATGTTGCAATAGTCGGAACAAGAGCAGTAACGGTCGTTCCGGAAGGAACTGTTACCGCAATCGTATGAGCACCTTCGTTAATAGCACCCGTAGCCGACGGAGATGCAAACGTAAATGATGTGATTGCTTTGGCGGGATTAAGAGCTGCTGTCAATGTATATGCCTTCGTCGTTGATCCGTCTTGAGCGGTTACCACCAAAGTATTTCCGGTCACGATGATATTACTAAGGCCGGAAGTGTCCCATGTCTGGTGTGATTCACCTTTTGTTATGGCGGCTAAAAATGTTGAGGATGCGGTGTTATACGGAATACCGGTGATTGTTTCGGCTCCGTTATCCACAGTATAGGTTGCGGAGGTAACTGTCGCGACAGTGGAAGCCGACAATTTAAGCACGGTCAAATTAAATATTTTAGTATCACTAACCGAACCTTTTGTTATTGTTGCGGTCAAAGCCACCGCCACATCTCCAAAAGCAAACGCCGGTCTATTGATGGTCTGACCGTCATTCGACACGACAGTTGTTGAAGCAGACGCCCAGGTAATAGCCGACGAACTGGCCGAGCCGGTCGACGGTAACGGGTTGGTTAAAGACCCTACAATAGTGGAAAGGTCGGCATTTCCTCCTTGAATAAGTCCGTCAACTAGCGACGCTTTATCTGCAGAAACAGCGGCGGTATCAGCTGCAGTATCAAGAACCTCAAACGAAGAAACGGCAAGCGTCGTCGAGGCACCGGCACCGTCGATAACCTTAACAGTGCAATTAGAATAGGTTGCGGGAGAAAGTGGTCCAAACGTAACAAAATTATTTCCGATAGTCGTTGAAGCGGAAGTCATTGCACACGCACCGCCATACACAACGGTTCCGGCAACATTCGAACTGAAAATATAGTACGGGCTAGATGAAGAAGTCGGTGACGTTACCGGAGACACTTCGGTCACGGTCGGATTGAAACCGAATTGGGTAAAATGACTGGCCGTAAACATAAACGTTCCGCCGTTAGATGAGCTAGTTGCAAAGCCCGAAAAACTCGGGAGCGAACCGCCGGAAAGAACATTGCCATTATCATCCTTTACGGTCATATCGGATAAACCGAGATTTCCATAACCAATCGCACTTGTCCGATAAATAGAAACAGTGGCTCCGGCATCTTTCAAATCGGTTGCCGTGCGTGCGTCAAATTTCATACTGCCCGCGGCGGATTCCATCTTCGTCCCCAAATTCTGGAGCAATTCGGTTGTTGAAGCATTAGTCAAATTGAGCGGACCGGCAAACTCCAATTTTCCAAGAGCGGTGGCTGCGTTAGCGATATCGGTACGCTTTTCAAAATAGAGGTCTGTTGCCGTCGTCGGATCGGAAAGCGCATCCATATTTGTTACCACTCCGGCGGAATTTATCGTTGAGACAATACTGGTAATAGTCGGAGCCGGCGCTTCATTGAACCAACCGCGGGTCTTTGACGATGTTATTGTCCATGTCGTACCGCTACCGGTCAATGCGGCCGACTCCCCCGCCACCGGCTCTCCCGCCAAATGTGGCTCTAAACCAAACGAAGCCACACCGTACGACATTGTATAAATAACGGTCCCGTTACTA
>CAJBMK010000087.1 GCA_903954165.1 uncultured bacterium
CGAGATCTACACCAGGACGTACACTCTTTCCCTACACGACGCTCTTCCGATCTTGGTATTTTGGTCAAAATATTAAACTGCGCCACGCAGTGTTCCCGCGAACATGGAGGCATCAATCAAATATTTGTTAAAGGTGCTGTTACCTTTACAACACAATTATGACATATTGGCAATATATGTAAAAAGTAAATTTCAAAAAACAAAGCATAGAAAAATAACCCTTATGTAAAGGGTTATTTTTGTAATATTGTTCCAGCTTTGATTGGAAAATTATACGCTAATTGCCGCTTTTTTGGGCGAAAATATACTCTATCAAACTTTTTAGGGTGGTGGCGATTTCTTTGTTTTTTACGAATATACCGTATGGTTTCTTGCCGAGTGTGTGTATGCGGACTTCGTCGTTGAATATGCCGATATCACAAAGGATGGGGAATCGGTCCTGGTCAATTTTGATGAGGATTTGATTGTCCTTACTTTCGATAACTTTATTGATTCCGGTATATATCGCCTTGAAAACAGTGTTGTGTTCTACGCGGTTTTTATCAATTGTTTCGATGTCTTTCTGGGTAAATATTTTCTCCATCAAATCATAGGAATAAATTCCGTAGTCCTTTCCGTTTGAAAAGTTTTCGGCCGAAACGTATTCCTCAATGGAATGTTTAACCGCATCGTGACCTTCATAGAATTGCACGACGGGTCGCTCTCCCAGATCCCGTTCGATAGTCTTCAATTCGGTGATGATAGTTTCCAGTCGTCGTGTTTCTTCTTCGACTCGATTGCGCTTGTCTTGAATAATCATGCGGAGCACATCCGGCGACTCGGCTCGATATTGAATTCGTTTACCGACGGTAATTTCTTTGACCAAGCCTCGTTTTACCAATGATTCAAGAATGACATATACAATTGATTTTTTGAGCGATGTCGCGCGTGCAAGCTCGATAGCTGAAATAGTATCCGTCTTAAGCAAGGCGAGATATATATCCGATTCTTTTTCCGACAAACCGGCGTATTCAAGATATTTTTTATGTATGAATAAAGTATACCGCAAAGTATCCATAAAATTAAATATGTAATTATGCGGTAGGAATTTGTAAGGGGATTGTGATAAACAAACAACCACCGAACTTTTGTCCGGTGGTTGTTTGTTTGCTTGTAATTATTTCTTCTTGCTTTGCATCGGTTTTTTCGATGCCCTCGGAGCCACTATTTTGGCGTAGGTATTGCAATGGCCACATTTTATGCCGTGACCTTTGACGATTTCTTTCGGAGGTTTCCCTCCGCCGCACCATTCACATGTTTTAGTCATGTATATAGTTTACTATGAATCGGGCGAGAGGGGGAGGGATAAGTGGGTGTTAAAAAAAGAAAACCCGCGACTGTTTGAGGTCGCGAGTGTGGCAGTGAGAACGTTATTGTTTTGTCCCCAGTCTGATATCTACTTTGCTGCCGTCGGTATAGTAGGAAACGAGAATCGAGTCTTTTTCCTTAATGGCCGAGTCACTTATAAGCGCTCCGATTACGGCGGGCGAGCCGTTGTCGTCTGTAATGTTTATGACGGCCAAGCGAAAAGGGAGCTTGCCGCTGCTCCCGCGTATTGGCTGAATTGTTTGGACAGTTCCTGTTGCCGTTTTGGCAATAGTGAATGTGTTTTGTTCAGCTTTTTCCACATTTATCCCTCTTTCTCTGGCCCTTTCTTCTTTTTCCTTTTGTACGGTGATTATCATGAATAGAAGGATAAGAATAAGTGCGAATCCTCCGATAAGGTCGATATAGGTTGATTGTTTCATAGTAAGGTTCTTCGGCTTGGTTTGCTGAAAATACGGTAGCACTAAAGATGGCATGTGTCAAATATTCGAAGGTGTAAGAACGGGAATAACCTGATTCATGCTTTCCTAACAATACTGTGCTATCTTTGCTTCATGAAAAAGGAGTTACGGAAGATGAAGAAGTTTCGTTTCCAACTATTACACGACTGGATAGTCGGGCATTTTAAGCCGTGCCGGGTGGGGGATGTGGGCGGTGGTAAAGGTTTGATTTCTCTGTTGCTCAACAATGACGGTTTTCAAAGCGTCGTTATTGACCCCTACAATCAGACCCTGCCGTCTAAATATACCGGTCTTGAAGGTGCGAGACATAAAATTTCCGACGCTATAACCGTACCGAGAATAACCCGAGCGTTTGAAAAGGAAATGGCAAAAGATTTTGATCTTCTCTTGGGATTACATGCTCACGGTTCAAATATGAAAATTATTGAGGCCGCGGCGGAATATAAAATTAATTTTATTCTTTTACCGTGCTGTGTCATCGATGAGCCTATTGTGCCTCAGACAAATATTGATTGGTTTGACTCGCTTGAGCAGTACGCAAATGCATTAGGTATAAAGACTGAACGGTTTGAGTTGAATTTCAGGGGTCAAAATACGGGGTTCTATTCGGTGGGTGGAGAGAATACGGTACGGGGTGTGAAGAAAAAATAAGTTGAAAGGTGGGTGAAAATTAAGAATGGGGGAGGCGGGGAAGTGATATTGATTCCCGACTAATTGGGGAATCTCCGCTTACAGCGGCGGTACAGCTTTCCCATTTTCGCACACTTAGGAAAGTGTTTGAAAATAGGGGAGAAGCTTTTCGATTCCCCCGCGCAAAGCGTGCAGACGCTTTGCTCATCTCCACAATAAAAAGACCCGCAGAGAGCGGGTTTTTTAGTGTGGAGATGGGGGGAATCGAACCCCCGTGCAGATGGCGTTTCCGGGAGAATCTACAATGTATAGTCCGTTTCAATCCGCCTGAGGCGGACATTCGATCGCGAAAGTGAGGAACGAACAAAATCTTTCGTGACCTAGCCTCTAAGGTTATCCATATGTTGAGGCGACAGATGGAAAAGTCCGAAATTTATGACACCCCGCCGACGTATCGGACGTCAGAGGTAGGGGCGCTTGTTACGCTAAAGCGTACGCAAGAGACAAATCCTTGGCTCCGAAATACGGAGAAACAAATGACTTGCTTGAAAGTGTTTTGGCACTTCGAATTTCCGGAAAATATTAGGAGGTACCCGGAGAGCTCCACATTGCACTCGAGGAAGGTGGCCACATGTCTAGGCCGGTCATCCCCGTTTCGAAATAATACCGTGAAATGGGGGATTTGTACAGGAAAGGAAAAACCCGCCTAGTCGGCGGGCGATGGCGGGTTACATCTTCATGATTCGTTCGATTTCGCGGTCGGCTTCGCGTTTCTTGATTGTTTCGCGTTTATCGAATTTCTTTTTGCCGCGGGCGATGGCGATATCGATTTTAATTTTTCGTCCTGCACCGAACATGGAGAGAGGGACGATTGTCAGATTTTTTCCCATTTCGATATGGGCCAGTCGTGCAATTTCTTTTTTGGTTAGAATGAGTTTACGGTTTTGGTCCGGGTCATAGTGGCCGTGGGTTTTATTGTTGGGCTGATAGGGCGGAATGTGGGCGCCAATGAGGTATGCTTCACCACCGCGTATGGTAACGAATGAGCTCTCGAGTGAACCTTGGCCGTTTCGGATAGATTTGACTTCCAAGCCAATAAGCTCGATGCCTGCAGTCATCGTTTCGGTGATTTCGTAATTGAATCGGGCTTTTCGGTTGTCTATATAATGGGCCACCTTGATATCATAGCAGAGACGGGAAAAATTGACCAAAAAGAAAAAAGTATGATATGGTTTGTCTAGAAATTGAAAATAATCAAAAAGAAAGGAAGTGACGCATGTCTTCAATTCCGATTTCTATTCAATGGGCAAGTCACTGTATTACGGTTTTCGCTGTTTTCTACTTTTTATTTCGGATGTGGAAAAAGTTCCAACGGCGATGCAGGCGCTGTGGCAGTTGGAGAGTGGAGCGGAGACATTTGCGCGAGAGTCCGCGCGGTGCATTTATTCCGCATCGATTCATGTGCGAAACTATTCGGTGGTGTAAAAAATGCGGGTATGAAGATGATGAGAAAATGTATATCAAAACATTTACGCCTCTTCGGGAGTTTTTTGACCGGTTATTCCATAGGCATTAGTTTACAGCCGCTCCTCCATTGTGTGGGGCGGTTTTTTGTTTCATCAAATCGGTTTTCGTGTATAATAAGTCGTACTATGAATATGCTCAAGCGAAAGAATAAAAACGACGGTGTTGAGCCGTCAAAACCCGCCGGAATTACCGGTACCATACTGTCGGCGTTGTTTATTTTTATACTACTGACGACGGTTTATTCGTTGTTGGTTGATTCGACAGTGAAAAAAACGGAGGTGGCGGTTTCCGAATTAGCGTCTGATATCTCAAAAGGTATTGTTACAAAAATAGTAATTCGCGGTGAGGAATTGACCATTTCGTACGCGTCTTCTACCGTTGATAAAATTTCAAAGAAAGAAGCCGGAGTGGGACTGACAGAGACGCTAAAAAATTATTCTATTCCGTCTGAAAAATTATCGGCCATTACGATTGAGGTTAAAAACGAGAGCGGTTTTTGGTATTGGTTTTCAAATTTGGCGCCGTTCCTTATTCCGCTATTGTTTGTGGCTTTTTTCATTTGGTATTTGACGCGTCAGGTGAAAGGTGCCGGTATGCAAGCCTTTACTTTTGGCCAGTCAAAAGCGCGAATTATTTTTCCCGACGATAAAAAACAGCGGGTGACATTCAAGGATATTGCGGGAGCAAAGGAGGCAAAAGAAGAATTGAAAGAAATTGTTGATTTTTTGAAAAATCCAAAAAAGTTTTTGGATATAGGTGCACAGATTCCAAAAGGAGTGCTTCTCATGGGTGCGCCGGGAACAGGTAAGACGCTTCTCGCTCGGGCCGTGGCCGGAGAAGCGGGGGTGGCATTCTTTTCGATTTCCGGTTCTGAATTTGTGGAAATGTTTGTCGGTGTCGGCGCCTCGCGTGTACGTGACCTTTTTATGATGGCCAAAAATGCGGCGCCGGCAATTATCTTCGTTGATGAAATCGATGCTGTCGGCCGTGTTCGCGGTGTCGGCGCCGGCGGAGGAAATGATGAGCGCGAACAGACCTTGAACCAAATTTTGGTTGAGATGGACGGGTTCGAACAAAATGAAAAAGTTATTGTCATGGCTGCCACCAATCGTCCGGATGTCTTGGATCCGGCATTGCTTCGACCGGGACGTTTTGACCGCCGTGTGGTCATCGATTTGCCGGATCGAAACGACCGTGAGGAAATTTTGAAAATTCACGCTCGAAAGAAACCGTTTGCTGAAGATGTCAATCTTCGCGTTATTGCCGAACGAACGCCGGGATTCTCGGGTGCCGATTTGTACTCGCTTATGAACGAGGCCGCCATTCTTGCTGCTCGTGAAAATCGGACGACGCTTGGTCAGTTTGATTTAATACGCTCTATTGAAAAAGTTATTCTCGGACCTGAACGCAAGAGTCATCTCTTGTCGGTCAAGGAAAAAGAAATTACCGCCTATCATGAAGCCGGTCACGCTATTGTGGCGTCTGCTCTTCCGTTTGCCGATCCTGTGCACAAAATTTCCATTATTTCCCGCGGACGTGCCGCCGGTTATACGCTGAAACTTCCGATTGAAGATAAGAAAATGCAGTCTAAGAAAGAGTTTCTTGATGATATTGCAATGTCGCTTGGCGGCTATGTGGCCGAGAAAATGATTTTTGGCGATTTAACTACCGGTCCGTCTAATGACTTGCAGGTGTCGACCGCCTTGGCTCGAGATATGGTGACCAAATACGGCATGTCCGAAAAAATGGGACCGGTTGCATTTGAAGATACGGGCGGGAAAGTTCTGTTCGGCAAAGGTGTAGACGGAAAGGATTATTCCGAACGAGTCAGTGCGGAAATTGACGCTGAAGTGTCACAGATTATGAACAATGCCGAAAAGCGGGCAACAGAAACACTCATTAAATATCGAACCGCTCTCGACGCGGTCGCTCTTCGGTTGGTGGAGACCGAAACGCTCGAACGGGAAGAATATGAAAAGTTGATTGTGCCATTCGGCTTGCTTCTCAAGCAGAAAACGGAAACCAACATAAAGCTAGCTTAAGTAGAAATAATAAATCCCGACGTCACAACGGCGTCGGGATTTATTATTGCCTTTTTCTTCGTGTTGGATTATTCTTTGCCGAGAACAGTAATAACCTTGAAAAACGGATTATTCTATGGGACGAAAAATTGATATGGGCGGCTCTGCAAGAAGCTCGTTGCAGATACGACACGGTATTGCGACCGGTATCGGTGGTCGCAAAAGCATGGAGGATACATTTTGTTTTCATCGATGTTTTGGATCCAGTATGCGAACATTTGGCGGTATATTTGACGGACATAGCGGTAGCTGTGCCGCGTTGAAGGCTGCCAAACAAATGCCGGGCATGTTTGCTTCATATTTGCCACATTTGCGAAGAAAACGACTTAAGTTTGAGGAGCATGTTGCGGAGGCATTTCGAAATGCTTTTCTTCAGGTATCGAATGATATCGAGCTGGAGAGCGATTCGGGTGCATGTGCTTTTTGTTTTTTCATTCAAGGCAAGCGTTTGTATTATGCTTCCGTGGGTGATTGCAATATGGTGCATGTCTATGGTGAAAGTAGTGAATCTTTGGCTCCGACACATCGGTTTACCTCATGCGACGAACGGATGCGTGTCTGTGGTGTTGGCGGCCATGTCGAAAAAGAACGAGTGTGGACCAATGATCATGGCCTGCAAGTTTCCCGGTCGCTCGGCGATAGGGGATTCAAAAAGATTGGAGTTATTGCCGAACCGCATACCGCTTCACGTCTACTTTTCCCCGGTTCGGTGCTTGTTGTCGGATCGGACGGATTGTTTGACGCTTTAGGCAGTAAAATTATTGAAAATTGTGCAAGAAAGTTTGGAAAAGAACCACAATTGCTCGCGAAAGAGCTTGCCAAACGAGTGAAGAAAAGTAGAAAAAGCTCTGATAATTTTACCATTATCACGCTTTATATCGACGAGACTCATCCGGAAAACAAATAGGTGAGTGAACCGCGCACGGGCGCGGTTTTTTTTGTGGCTGTAGTTTGTTGGTTATAGTCTACCTTCCTTAAGTAATTCTATCGAAGATTTTCCTGTTTGAGTTTTTAGCACGGATATATGATTTTTTGCGAGCGTGTCCCGAATTCGTTCTACTTGTTTTGGCGGCATATTTGTCGGAAGTTTATCTGTTTCAAAATATTCTATTTTATCCGCTTCGTCATTGAGTGTGATTTGCCCTCCGAGTATATTGCAAAGAAAAGAGAATACTAATTCATTTCGATCGGGTTTACTGTAAACTCCAATTAATTGAGTTATTTCAACAATCAGTCCCGTTTCTTCTTTTACTTCGCGTATGGTTCCGTCCCAAGGGGTTTCCCCGTGTTCCATGCCGCCGCCGGGTAGGTTCCACAAATCATGGTCGCGGCGGTGGCATAAGAGGACTCGATTTTGATTATCGAGGATGATTCCAAAAGTGCCGATGGTGAAGGTGGGTTTCATGGGAGTTATTTAAATGGTGATAAAAATTAATACGCCGACAAGGGGAGGGAAATAAGGAGACTGTGATTATATGAGAATCTCCGCTTACAGCGGCAGTACAGCTTTCCCATTTCCTTGCAATAAGAATTGCTCGGAAATATGGGAGAAGCTTTTCGATTCTCGGGCGCAAAGCATGTAGATGCTTTGCTTGTCCCGACATTAAAAAGGAACGCAGGAGCGTTTTTTTAATGTCGGGACACCGAGAATCGAACGCTACTCGTTCAGTACCCGTTTCCCATTTTCTCATGATAAGAATCATTCGTAAATATGGGAGAACAGCTTCGCTTCTCGGTCGTAATGCAAGCAGTTGCATTACTTGTCCCGAAAATTCACTTCATTCATTTGTCGGGACACCGAGAATCGAACTCGGACCTTACCCACCCCATGGGCAGATACTACCACTATACTATGTCCCGGATGAGGGAAATGGTAGCATACTCGACATTTTCTTGCGATGGGGAGGGGAGAGAAAATGTGGGGAAATTAGGGAGTGGGGACTATAAGTATTTTCTTGGATTGGGAAATCCGCGAAAATAAAAAAATAGGGAGAAAGAGAGATTTCTATTTTCTTGCACTTGGGAAAGTGCTCAAAAATAGGGGGAGGGGGAAGGGGGAAGTGATATTGAGTGGGGAGTATAAAGGACTCTCCCTCTACGAGGGCAGTAGACCTTTCCCATTTTTTCGTGATAAGAATCACTCAAAAATATGGGAGAAGGTTTTCGAGTCCTAGGCGAAAAGCGTGCAGACGCTTTTCTTGCGTGCACAACGAATGCAAAAGAGTTGTGCACGCACTAGGACTCGAACCTAGGACCACCGAGGTATAAGCTCGGCGCTCTACCAACTGAGCTATGCGTGCAAATGAGAGGGGGACTGCCAAATACTAGCGCAAAATGGGGGATGTTACAAATGGGGGTGGCTGGTTATTCGAAATGGATTCGGTTTTCTTGGCGTTTTTTTAATTCGGCGGAGGTGAGAGGAAAGTCTTGGAGAGTTTCGTCGGTTTCGATAAGGGTGGTAGCTTCCAGTCTTGCGGCCTCGACCATCTTGATGTTTTGCAGGGCTTCCATGGCTATGTCGGAAACGCCCCATTGTTTACGGCCGGAAAGTTCACCGGCTCCGCGGAATTTGAGGTCGTATTCGGCAAGTTCGAAACCGTTTTTGGCGGTCTTCAGGGCTTTCAGGCGGTCGAAAGTTTTCTTGCTTCTGTTTTCGGCGAAGACGAAGCAATACGCTTGGTCGTTACTGCGAATGACGCGACCACGAAGTTGATGGAGTTGTGCCAAGCCGAATCGCTCGGCACCTTCGATAATTATGACGGTGGCGTTCGGAACGTTGACGCCGACTTCCACAACCGAGGTAGCCACCAAAATATCAATTTTGTGCGCTTTGAAATCAAGCATGATTTGGTCTTTTTCGTCAGGCTTCATTTTGCTGTGCAGAATGCCGATGGTATTTTTTTGAAAAATATCGCGTTTGAGACGTGCTGCTTCTTCGGTGACAGATTTTGCCTGAACGGCCATTTCTTTGGCCGGGTCCGGTTCGTCGATTCGGGGACAAATAACATACGCCTGTCTTCCTGTGGCCAGTTCGACTCGCACTTTCTCGTAGGTTTTTTCGCGCTCATTTGGTAAAACAATTTCCGTGATAATCGGTTTTCGGCCGTGAGGCATTTGGTCGAGAAGTGTTAGGTCAAGGTCGCCGTAAATAGTCAGAGCCAGTGTGCGGGGAATCGGTGTGGCGGTCATAGAAAGCAGGTGGGGTAGGTATCGATTTCCTTCCGATGCTGTGGTATTAAATTGGCTCGCCATGGTATCGCCGGGTGCTTTGGCGGTGGAGACTCGCCAACCACCGCTCTTTTTTGACGATGCGGATTTAGGAATAGCGTGCTTCTCTTCCGCTTTTTTCGGTATATTTTTTGAGGCCAATGCACCGCGTTGTTTGGTGCCGAAACGGTGTTGTTCATCAATGATGACGTAGGCCAGGTTTTTGAACATGACCGATTTCTGAATGAGGGCGTGAGTACCGATAATAATGGGAATGTCGCCGCTGGCCACCCATTTCAGGAGTTGAGCTTTGGAAATATCAGTGGCTTCGAGCGGGTTCACTTTTGAAGGAAATTTTTTACAGCCGCTGCCGGTGATGAGTCCGATGGTTACGCCGGTATAGGCAAAATATTTGATGAACGATTCGAAATGCTGGCCGGCCAGAATTTCGGTCGGCACCATGTAGGCTGTTTGCATGACGCTATTTTTGTTGCCTTCCGTAGCCGTTGTGGTGGCGGCATAAACCGTAGCCGCGGCTACGGCGGTTTTTCCCGAACCGACATCACCTTCAAGGAGTCTCGACATTGCGTAACCTTTTTTAAAATCGGTCAGAATGTGATTAATAGCTTTGGTTTGGGCATCGGTTAAGGCAAACGGAAAACGGGAGACAAAATCGGCAATGTCTTTTTCGGTCTTGTTTATTTTGTGAGATTTTTCCTTACGATAGGCAAGGCGTTCCCGTTGTTTTTCCAATTGAATAAAAAAGATTTCTTCAAAAGCAAAACGTTTTTTGGCCGCGGCGGCATCTGATAGTTTCTTGGGCGCGTGCATCCAGATAAGTGCTGTTCGCAGGGCGGGGAGATTATATTTGCGAAGCAAGTGTTCCGGAATGGGGTCGGTGATGGTGTCGAGAATACCGGTGGCAAATAATTTTTGCAGTGCATGGTAAAACCAGTTTGAGGTAATGCCGCGACTTTCGGGATAGACGGGGTAGAAAAGCGCGTTTTCCGTTTCTGAATCGTCTTTAAAAAGTGACTCACCGACACCAATGGGAAGTTTGGTTACCACTTCAATTTTCGGATTACTCATATAGAGTTCGCCGTGTGCGGAACTTTCGTCTTTTTTTCGGCGTTCGGAAATTTGGCCTTCAACACGAACGAAACTGCCGTCGCCAATCATTTTAGCCAAGTACGGCTGATTGAACCACACTATTTTAATGGTACCGGTTTCGTCTTCCACTCGGGCTTCGGCCATGGGAATCTTACTTTTGAAACCTTTGCCAGTTTTCAGTCCGGAAATTTTGCCGAAAATTACCGTTTTTTCCCGAGCGACCAGACTGCCGATGGTTTTCATTTCCGACGTATCGCCGTAGCGGACGGGGAAGTGTCGAAGAATATTTCCAATCGAAAGAATTCCCAGTTTTTTTAGTGCCAGTTTCTGGAATTCATTCAAACGAAAAAAAGTTGTGACAAGGGTTTCCGGGGTAGCGGGAATCTCTTCATTTCGGTTCATGATGTTCATTGTAGCGTATGTGCTGGAATAGGCAAAAATATCGATATTATTTTTGCACAGAATTTAGGTTGCAATTATTCTATATTAGAGTAACCTAGGACTAGAATGTAACAATTAAAATAAAGGTTCTTAATGAATATACATACTCTGTTTGCTCAAGCGCTGACTGTGCCGGAAGTGGCTTTAAAAATTGCGCTATTTTCAATTATGTACGGGGCGATTATCGGGTGCACATTGCTGTTTATTTTTTCCAAAAAAATGCGCCCGCATTTGGAGAGTTTGTTTCGTATTACCGGCAATGGTCACTCATCGATGCCGTCAAGTTTGCTACTTCAAGCCGAATCGATCATTGGTCATTCGGCGGAAGTTACCCAAACAATTGATAGCCGCGGTTCGATTCCCGGAGAAATTCTTCTCAATGTTACGGGGCGCGGCGCGACATCATTGCCGGCAAAATGCGAGTACGGTCTCATACCGCGGGGTCAACAGGTCCATATTACCAGTTTCATTAACGGTGTTGCCGTTGTGGAATTGTTTAAACAGTTTATAGACAGGCAACAGTCTTCCGGCCATCAAGTGATGGGATAGATTAGTTGCGGTATTATAAACAAAAACACCGAAAGTTTCGGTGTTTTTTAATTCATAATTTCTAATTTATTTTACAATAATTGTTCCCGTTTTTGATAGGTCGCTTTCGTTGTGATATTTCCAAATTCCTGCTTTGTTAAAAACAAATTCATATATGCCGCCGCCTTGCACGGGCGCTTTTTCATTGAGTGCCGGATAGGTGAGGTGGGTCGGGTGCGAGTCGGAAACAATCCACATGGTGCTTGAACTGTGGTGGTTGATAAATCGTACTGTTTGGCCGAGAGAAATGCTGAGCGAGTGCGGTTCAAATCCGCTTTCATTCAAAAAAACGGCAACCGACGGATTGAGCGCGTCGCCTTGATTCGTAATCAAAGGATTCGCTTTTTCCGGTACGATGGTTGTTGTTTTTTTGACGGTCGGTGTTACGGCGGATGTTTTTGGTTTGACTGTTTTTTGTGTCGGACACGGGGCGAAATTACACTGGGGCGCTATTCGTGACACAAACGAACCGTCGGGGCAAGTCATCACTTCCGCTCGGCAGATAACCCCTTGATCTTTGCTGTTCGGAGCATAGACGGTATTTTTATTTGAAAAAAGATAATACCCCGCCCCAATGATGACCAACAAAATTCCAATAATATAGAGATTGTGTTTCATAAAATGAAATCTATGTAATACGTATGTATATTGTACATTACTTTAAATAATTTTGGTAACACGAGATTGTGTGGCTATAAATCAGTACGTGCGATGGTTTTGTGGCTTCGAATATTATAACTATATGAGAAATAGAATCACCTGTTTCAATAAGTAAGCGCAACCTAAAAATACTTCATTTGAATTATCTCTCTTTTTTCGTACTAAAATATTTGTATTTCACATTCTTCAATTGTGTCTAGTGGTGTACGTATGGAGGGGAGTGTGCCTATAAAATAATTGACAGTTTGCATATATTATGACAATATATTCAAAAATAGTTCAACACAATACCATAGAGAGATTATGAGGAAGTTTGATAGAGTTACCGATTATCCGTTAGAAAAAATAAAAGCAATTCTGGCTAATCCCGGCGATTCGGCTATACCCGAATGTCGTTTGATTAATGATGTTGGGTTTATAGCATTAAGCAAGGATGTCGATTCCCCGGCGGCACAGGAGGTTTTGATTTCAATATTAGCAAAATGTGAAGACCATGAACAATGTTGGATTGCCGTTCGCTTCCTTTGCATTTTAGTTCGTGTGAATAGGAACATATCAACTGTTCTTCCAGCCATTATGCGTTTCAAAACAACTGATACCGGCTTGGCGGTTTTCCCATCGAATGCGGAAATCGATCAGGCGATAGCGGAGTAGCCGAAGGAGGAATAATATTTTCTTCTCACCCACCCAATAATAGCGCACACTGATGTGCGCTATTTTTTATTTATCCGCAAAAATTTAGAGACATTTCTGTCATTAAAATATTGATTTGTTGGGGTTTGTGTGATACGTTCCGCATTAGAATAGTTATTTGATGAAATGTAAAACAAGGAATAGGAATGAAAAAATATTGTATTGCCGTGTTTCGGCATGGTCAGTCGCGTTATCGGCAAGGGAATGAAGAACGTTCCTGGCTTGGGGCGGACGATCTCGCTTTTCCGCAGATTTCATCAAATGAAACCGCGGAAGAATATGCGGAGGCTCGGCAAAAAGCCATTGACGAGGTTCGAAAATCGGCCGAAAAGCTCATCAAGACACTTCGAAAAGGAACGGTTAATCTCATTCGGTCGCCGACGGGAAGAACCACTCATACCCTCGCGGTTATTTATGAAATACTTCGGGCTCATGGTTTTGACGATATCTGGTGCAACGTCAGTCCGGCCATCGGGGAAATGCAAAATTTTTCCTGGGACATATTCGCTCCGCTCTTAAACGGCGGGTCGATATTGTGTGACGAAAATGAGGGACAGACGCAATTGGTGATTGATAAGAATCATACTAACCCGGACAATCTTTCGTATCCTGACTACATTATGTCGGACGCGGTGCGTCGAATTGGCCGAGGGTTTATGGATCTGTGGCCGGAATCGTTTCGAAGAGCTGTTGAAAGCTTCGAGTCGTTTGATTCAGTTACGAGGCGTGCTCTCGAAGAGTTCAGTGCCCACAGGGGTGGATTAGACAGGAGTCACTACATTTTTGTCACCCACGATTCCTGCACAATGCATTTGACCGATAAGTACACCGGCGGTCGCCAAAAAGGACTCGCTCCCGGTTCATATATGACCCTTGAACTTTCCAAAAAGAAACATCTTGTTGTTACAGGGGTCGGAGATATTACGGACGGGGATAATAAGAGTAATTTTTTTGGAGGGGAAAAATAATAGTGGGGAAAAACAAAACGAACAGGGGACTGTTCGTTTTTTTTGTCTTTTTTAAAAATGGTAATTTTGAGAATTAAGAAAGTTTGAATTAGAACATGTATTTTCCAAAACAACTATTCCTGACACTGATTTCCTAAATAGAATTCGAACGATTCAAGAGATTTCAGAGGGTACTACTCGGAGTCAAAGACAAGATCGAGATTGCTGATATTGATATGCGGAATTATGCAAAGTATATTTTGAGAGAAGGAGGTGATTCTGAGAAGAGACGGCTACTAGGGTGCCTAAAAGACAGAATCAATTTAAAGAATAAACAACTTAGTTTATAAAAACTCAAACCGGGTTACCTTTACTTTTCAGGATAATTAGTCTATTATGCAAATCACTTGCACAATATGAGGACTAATATATATAAAAAACAAATACTTGAATTGCTTCAAAAGAGGCATCTTTTAACTATTTCCGAAATCAACAACATCATACCAGACGCAGATTATTCAACTGTATTTCGCAATATTGAACAATTACTTAAAGATAACGAAATAAAAAAAGTAATGATTAATAATAAATTGACCGCTTACGAGTCCATAAAAGATAACCATGACCATTTTATTTGTAATGGGTGTGGAGGTGTTGAGTCTATATCTCTCCTAATTAGTCAAAGAGATCTGAACAATAAAACCGTAAGTGATATTACTGTCCGTGGCGCTTGTGCTAAATGTAAAGAATCATAATGAGAATATCTTTTGTTGGAAAAGGCGGGTCGGGAAAAAGTACGCTTACAGCTTCATTCGCTTCATATCTTTCAAAAAATACCATCAAACCGGTAGTTGTTTTCGATGCTGACCTTAATGTCCATGTCCCCAAGCTTCTTGGTTTTGATGCCCCATTGTTTAACAAGCATTTATCACATCCAGAAGCCACAAAATCTATAAAAAAATGGTTAATTGGGAAAAATAATATTACAAATCTTGGTGCATTTAGAAAAACCACACCACCAACGAGAAAATCAAATATATTAAATATTGAAAAATTAAACGAAACACCCCTGACCCATTTTGGCTTACAGCGAGACAATCTTTTTTTATATGCCGTTGGAACATATCAGGAGGAAGATATAGGAGCAAGTTGTTATCACAACAATCTGGCTATTCTTGAGAGTATACTGAACCATACCAACGATAAAAACGGCTACATCGTTACCGATATGGTGGCAGGGATAGATTCTTTCGGAGGCACACTTCATGCACAATTCGATCTTACTTGCATTATTGTTGAGCCAACCAAGAGAAGTGTCGAGGTTTATAACAAATATGAGACACTTGCCAAGGAGGCGGGTATTTCTGATTCGTTGATGGTTGTTGGAAATAAAATCAGAAATATTCAGGATAAAGAATTTATCGAAAAGAATATTCCCAAAGAAAAAATATTGGGTTATTTTAATGAAGATATTCACATTAGAGAAATAGACCAAAATGAGGCATTCCTTAATTTTAAAAAATTAGATAAAGGCAATATAGAACTTTTAGCATATATAAAATTCAAAATCGATTCTCTTTTGGATAATAGACAAAATCGCCTTAAGAAGCTTTGGGGGTTGCATAAGAAATATGTAAACCAGGATTTTATTCGCGAGAGATTTGGCGACCTTCTTGAGCAGATTGATATCGAATTTTCTTTTGATAAATAATATGAGAGATAAGTTGTTAAATACATTTGATGGGGATAATGCTGTATTGGACTTTCTCAATCCCGATAAAGCAATATATACACCACTTGTAGAAATACCCTCGTCACTCAATCCCTACAGGAATAAGGGTGTGAGAATCTTTGCGAAAATGATGAATTCTTTGCCGCTTGCTAATATAAAATCTCTTCCTGCATACAATATGCTTTTTAAAAAGAAACTGGACGGTGGATTAGGAGGAATAGATACTGTCATAGAAAACTCTTCCGGAAACACAATTTTTTCTCTGGCTGTTATCGCTAGGATTATGGGTATACCACATACAAAAGCAATTTGTTCCCATCAAGTGAGCCATGGAAAATTGAATCTTCTAAGATTTCTAGGAACCGAGGTTATTGTTAACGAAGAACCAATTTGTCCTGATCCAAGTGACCAGACAAGCGGTATTTATAAGGCTAAGGTGTGGGCAAAAGACAATAATTGGTTTAACCCCGGCCAATATGACAATGAGGCTAATCCGGATGCTCACTATAAATGGACTGGTCCCCAGATTTGGGAACAAACAGGCGGTAAAATATCTCTACTGGGAGTCGGGTTAGGTACAACAGGAACAGTGGTTGGAGTTAGTAGGTTTCTTAGAGAAAAAAATCCAGATATTCAAGTCGTGGGGGTATCACGAATGCAAAATAATCCCGTACCGGGAGTTAGAACAAATAATTTATTAAGACAGATTGCTTTTGATTGGAAATCACAAATAAACTTTCAAGAGGATGTTGGTACGGTTGAATCATTTAAAAAAAGTATGGAACTCTGCCGCGCAGGACTTTTTGTCGGCCCAAGTTCTGGTTTTGCCTTGGTTGGGCTGCTAAATCGCCTGTCAAAGCAAGATTTGTCTTCAGGCGAAGAAAAAATAGTTGTTTTTATTTGTCCGGATAGTCCATTTCCATACATTAATGAGTATTTCGAATACTTAGAAGAAAAAGAGTTCCCAAGAATAGAGAATGAGCAATTATTAAAAAATTATCAGCCTCCCATATTGAAGAACCAGCAGACAATAATACCTGTAAAAGAATTGAGCCCACGGGAGGTATATAATCTAATCTTTTCAGAAGATGAGGGTGTTGTTTGGAATAAAATAAAATCCAAACAAAAATATCCTCTAAATAGTGGTTATCGGATTATTGATTTAAGAAATGAAGAGGAATTTGAAGATCACCATATTCCCGGAACAGAACATGTGTCGTTTCATGATATTGATATTAAATTAAAAAAAGATAAAAAATTAAAAAAAGAAAAAGGTGTTATTTTTGTATGTAGACATGGAAATACAAGCAGGATTGCGGCATATAAAGCAGTACAATTTGGTATCAAAGCGATAAACTTACAGGGGGGAGATGCTGAATGGAGCAGGCTAAACCTTCCTCGAATTAGATCAGAAAAATGCATATCCCGTTTTTGTCTATAGAAATATCAAACAAAGATAAAAATTATTCTTCGTGGTAATATTTAATTATGAAAAAATATTTTTTAATTGGAGCTTTCTTGATAATGGGGTTGTTTGCCTATAACGTTTATTCTCCGGCTGTTTGTTTTGGAAGTGAATGTGGAGTAATCTCAAGCATTGAACAAACAGCTAGTTTGTCTAGTCCTAAAATTATCCAAAAACAATTGAACGCTAATCTATTTGTTCTCATTGATGTAAGAGAGGATGAAGAATGGGCTGCCGGGCATATTTCAGGGGCGAAACATATACCACTTGGTAGTCTGAACATAGAGACAACAAGGGAACTTCCCAAAGATAAGCCGATTTATCTTTATTGTCGTTCAGGAAAGAGAGCTGGAAATGCTGAAATTATAATGAAGGGATTGGGCTTTGAAAAAGCTAAAGGTATTGGTGGAATTATAGAATGGCAGCAAAATAAAGGAGAATTAGTCCAATAAAATTTTATTGGAGAAGAATCAGTGTCAGGAGTATTTTAATCGTAATTGGTATGATGTAATCTTGATGTGGTTTTGATAAACAGAAGAGTAAACAAAGCACACTTTTCCTAACACTGATTTCCAGTAGACCTTTTCTATATTTTTCACGATATTTGAGAGTTGTGATATATTTTTTTTCTGGTAATATAAAAAAACCTAAGATACTTTCTTGATTGCTTAGGTAAAAACAGAAAAGGAGGCCTTATGGGCTTATTTAGTTCGTTGTTTAGTGGTAAGGATGATAGCGGTCGTACCGAAAAGGTTCGAGAGCGAGGAAATACTGTACAATACGATCGTTACACACCAACAGGAGGTGGTGGACATGTTCACGAGAATTGCACAGTTGATAAAACATCAGGTGAGTGCAAGACCTATGGCGGTGGTGAAAAGTCAAACGATCGTAGTTACAATAAATAATTAAAGTGAAGTAATGTTTATTACTTACAGCCATCCGGATTGGTGGCTGTTTTTTTATCTTCCAGATAAGATAAGTAAAGGTCCAGAATTTTTTCTCTGCTTGTTTGTAATAGGATTTTTGCTCCTTCGTTGTTGAGGTATTCGTCGAGTTCGTAAAAAAATATTTTTTTATCTAATGCTTTAGGTTCGGATTCTTTTTCATTTTTAAAATATTTTTCAAAATTTGGATAGATATTTGAGTTAAATAATGTTCGGGCATCTTGGTCTTTGCCTTCTTTTACCATTTCCATTATGTGGGAGACTTTAGTGTCGAATTCGGTGTTCATATAATTGGTGTATTAGCTTTCGTTCTAAGGATTATATCTCAATGTTATTTTTATTCAATTATGTGAAATATGGACGGGGAGAGCGAGACCGTGAGTACACTTTTCGAAACTTACAGTTTCAGTACACCTTTCCCATTTTTTCATGATAAGAATCACTCAAAAATATGGGAGAAGGTTTTCGAATCTCGCCGCAAGCAATGCAGATTGCTTGCTTCTCTCCGCATAAGAAAATAAGCACGCTTGGGGCGTGCGATTTTCTAATGCGGAGAGAGCGAGATTCGAACTCGCGGCCCTAATTAAAGGGCGACGGTTTAGTAAACCGTTGATTTAAACCACTCATCCATCTCTCCTGGAGCCCTGGTAGTATAGCGTTTCTGAGTATTTCAGGCAAGAAAATGTGTTTACGGATATAATACGGGTTCGGGGTGCATTTTTTTTGCAAAAAATATGATGCGGAAAAAAGTTGCGAAGTTGCTTGTATGAAAGAAATTCTTAAAAAACATTTTGGGTATGATGAGTTCCGGCCATTACAGCGGGAGATTATTGAACGGGTCATGTCGGGCGGGGACACGGTGGTGCTTATGCCGACGGGAGGGGGAAAGTCGCTCTGTTTTCAGCTGCCGGCCATTATGCTTCCGGGGGTGGCGTTGGTGGTGTCGCCGCTTATTTCTTTGATGAAGGATCAGGTGGATGCTCTCCGGGCCAACGGGGTGCAGGCGGATTTGATTAATAGTTCGCGGACGCGGGATGAAATTGTGGAAGTTTTGAAGCGGGCAAAGGCGGGTCAGGTCAAGATTTTGTATATTGCGCCGGAGCGGTTGGGGGTGCCGGGGTTTGATGAATTTTTACGGACGCTTTCCATTAGTCTGATTGCGGTGGATGAAGCGCACTGTATTTCCGAGTGGGGACATGATTTTCGACCGGACTATCGCAATTTGAAATTGCTTCGTGCCAAGTTTCCGTCGGTGCCTGTTGTGGCACTGACGGCTACGGCTACCGAAAAAGTTCGGGACGACATTATTCGGGAGCTTGAATTGAACAAGCCGAAGATTTTTTTATCGAGTTTCAATCGGCCGAATTTGAGTTATGAAGTATTGCCGAAAAAGGATTCGCTCAAAACGGTATTGGCTTTGCTCAAAGATTACAAAGGCGAGAGCGTTATTATCTATTGTTTCTCGCGCAAAGATACGGAAAAATTGGTGACCGATTTGCACAAACACGGACACAAAGCGGCGGCCTATCATGCGGGACTTGAAGCGGAAAAGCGCCAGAAAAATCAGGAGAAATTTATTCGGGATGAGGTTCATATTATGGTGGCCACCATTGCTTTTGGCATGGGTATTGATAAGCCCGATGTACGATTGGTCATTCATCACAGTTTGCCGAAGTCAGTCGAAGGATACTATCAGGAAACGGGACGCGCCGGTCGAGACGGGCTGCCGGCTCGATGCGTTTTGTTTTTCTCGTATGCCGACAAGTTTAAACATGACTATTTTATTCGGGCTATGCCGAGTGAGGTGGAACAGCAGAAAGCGCAGGAGAAATTGGACGAAGTGATGCGATACGGAAATTTGATCGGTTGCCGCCGCAGATTTTTGCTTCGTTATTTTGATGAAGAGTGCGAGGAAATGAATTGCGGTAATTGCGACGGATGCGTGGCCAAAAAGGCGATTGTTTCCTATGACTTTGAAGAGGAAGTAACCGCACCGGTTGTGAAGAAGAAACCGAGCACCCTCTCGAGTGCGGGGAAGGATTGTGATGCGGAATTATTTGAAGAATTGCGCGCGATTCGTACGACCGAGGCTCAAAAGCTCAAAGTGCCGCCCTATATTATTTTCGGAGACCGAGCCCTTCGCGAAATGGCTATTCATTTTCCGAAAACGGACGAAGAATTTTTACAGATAAATGGCGTGGGCAGTCAGAAACTGAAACGATTCGGTGAAAAGTTTATGTCGGTTATTCGTCAATATAAAAAAGGTGATTTAGTGACGGAGAAAAAAGCGGAGAAGATTTTGCCGGCGGAAAAGAAAACAGTCGGTAAACCGAAAGTGGTGGGCGAAACATTTGATGAAACAAAGAAATTAGTTCTGCAGAAAAAATCCATTGATGATATGGCAAAAATTCGGGTATTGGCTTCGAATACCATTTTGAACCACTTGGAAAAAATCGTAGCCGACGATGACAAGGTTGATATTTCTTACCTCAAACCGCCTCGCGAGCGCTTCACAAAAATCTCCGCCGCCTTCGTACAGTCAGGTGGTTTTGTCCTGGCTCCGGTGCGACAAATTCTCGGCCCCGACTATTCCTTCGACGAAATTCGATTGGTCCGAATTTTTATGACGGGAGTGTAAGAATTACAGTCGCTCAATCAATTTTACGCCGGTTTCGGTCGCTGTTCTCTCAACCACACTTTTCAACTTTTCCGAACCTTGTTTTGAATAGTACGACGGTTCAAGCGTGAAATTGCCGTCCTTTGCGAATCGAAAAATTTCTTTAATAAGAGCCGAAGCATACCCCTTGCCCTGATACTCCGGGTCTACCGAAACAAACTTAATCCAATAATTATGTTCGGCCGGGTCCTGTTCCAATTCGGCAAGCCCGACAATAACATTATCAACGGAAACAGTAGGGTAGTATTTCGTTCCGCCGTGAATACTTTCGACGTCCTTCAGTGAAAAATAGGTAAAAACTCCGCCTTTTTCGACAGAAAGAAATCTTGTGTCCTGTGGTAGTGATTGACCTTTATAGACAAGCTCTAGTAATTCATCTGACGAAAGAATTTTAACTTCTGGTTTAATGACTTCGACGGAGTATTTAAAATCATCCTTTTCTGTTTCGATGACAGTATGGAATTCAACCTCGCTATCTTCTCTAACAAATTGCCAAGAACCTTCCGGTTTGTTTTTAAAACTATCAGCATCAACGATATAAATAAAACCCTTATCGGTGCTAATATATTTTCCGTCGGGTGGGGTGTGAATCTTTAATGAGAGAGGATTGTCGTCATTAATGTTATATGAATACTTGAGATCTACGTTGTCATTTGAATAAATCGAACGCATTATTGCGATTGCTGATTTATTTGCCGCAAAAATTTTGTTTTGTTCCGATTTTAATTTGTCATCAGGTATTTCTCTAATCGTGCCATGAAGCAAGAATCCGTGATTTTGACAAAGGTAATCTAGAAATTGCTCCGTAGATATTCCTTTTTCTTTTAGTTCTCTTAAATTTTCAAGAGAAATTTTTTTAACACCTTCCGTCCGAGTCTCAAAATATTTTTTATAGAAATTTTCCATCAATTCCTTCTCCTCGAAATTTTCGGGAGTCTGAAGTATTTGTTCTTTTTTTGGTTCGATAGGGGAAGATTCCATCTTTTAATAGTAACATAGGTCATTAATGTTTTGAAATATATTTTATTATCTCTAAGTCTTTGGTATTGTGAGTAGAAATAACCCGATTCGTATGCTAAAGTGATGCCTACGGAGACGTGTCAGGGTGTTGATTTGAGAGCTAATCGAGCAAATCAAAGCCGGAGCACGACCGGTGCGAGGCCGGGTCGGGCAAATTTTCAGCCGAAAATTATGCGCGACCTAATGTACTTCTTCAAAAAGAGGTACTTCACATGGAAAAGAGGTTTGCAGAAGAAAAAAAGAAAATAATACGGAGACGTGTCAGAGCGGTCTAATGTACCTCTTTGCTAAAGAGGCAGGCCCTTTAAACGGCCTCGAGGGTTCGAATCCCTCCGTCTCCGCATAAAAAAATCAGCACGCTGCTGCGTGCGATTTTTAAATGCGGAGACGGAGGGATTAGGTCACGAGTTTCTAAATCACTTCGCTCATAAGAACTCTCGACCCCGACTCGGCAACAA
>CAJBMK010000088.1 GCA_903954165.1 uncultured bacterium
GTATACCATTAGTATAAATATTATGTCAGCCCCGATTGTGCAAAACGTAGACTACTATAAAAATAGACGAACGATTCGAATCTCATCAAATGAAACCGAATCTTTCAGCATATTTTTTGCCGGCGTTAATAGATATTTTCCTTCTTGCATACCGCACTTTTTTAACGCAATCATAATATCCTTAAACCGCTTCGTCGATAATGATTTCCGAATAGGCGACATGGAGAACCCGGGAAATTTTTCCTTTATTTTTTCCAAATGATCGATGATTGTGCCCTCTTTTACTTTTCGCTCTTTTGCAATCTCCGATAACGTTTTTCCCTCGGAAAGCAGCCGCTTTGTTTCCATTACGGTATCGGGCTTTTTTTGCTTTTTTTGTCCGGGAGTGGAAGGCGCAACAATTTTCAAAAATTCCGCGTGAGTACGCTCGATATTTATCCGTGAAAGACTCTGTAATTCTTCGGCGTGTTTAAAAGATATTTCTCGCATTTCCCTATCATATTGAAGCACACGGTCGTCTACTTCAAGGGCCGTTTCGTTCAATCCTTTAAGCGAAAGCCCTCCCAACGAGCGAACACGAGATAGAGCGACATAGCCCATACCCTTTTCAAACGACTTGGACAAATCAATTTCGGCCGCATCCAAACTCATCCCCTGGCTTTTATGTACCGTAATAGCCCAGGCCAACCGAATCGGGTATTGCATTATTTCGGCTTTCACTTTTCCCTCTTCCTCAATACGCCAATTAACCGGCTCAATATCAAAATATTTTCCGGCTGCCGTTCGCACGCGAACAAGCCCCTGCGAACAACAATCAATAACCCCAAGCGTGCCGTTTGCATAGCCGTCTTCAAAATTATTTTTGACAAACATAACCCGTGCGCCGACTTTCAAACGAAGAACCTCCGGAGCAAGACATCCCTTTTTTAAAGATTCCACCAAATGCTCGCCTCCGCGAAAGGCCATCCGATATTCCGTACTGTCTCCGGGTAATTTACTTAATTCCTTTTCATTCTCAATATCAACATTGTAATTGTGCGTATAGAGCTTCGTCGGCTCGGCGCGAACGGTCGGCTTTTTATCAAAACGACTTTTGAGCAGGGTACGAATTTCTTCCGTAACTTCATTGTCGCGAATTGCATTCAACACTCCAATAAAATCTTTATCGTCCTGTCGATGCTGTTCTTCCAGATAACAAATTTTCAAACCGAGTTTTTTCCATGCCTCCGAATGATACGCAAACTGTGCCTCTTCTTCATCACCGCGAGATATTGGGGGCAATTGGAAAAAATCGCCGCACAGCACTACTTGCATACCTCCAAACGTATCGTTATTTCTTTTTATTGAACGTACAATTGCTTCCACCAAATCTAGACGAAAATGATGAAGCATTGAAATCTCATCAATTATCAAAACTTTCGCGTGCTGAATACGTTTAAACAAATATTGACGCGACTCCAAATCTTCCAAATCGTAGTCGGAAAGCGCCGACCGAATTCCAAGACCGGACCACGAATGAATCGTAATACCGCCCATATGAGTCGCCGCAATACCCGTTGATGCCGTAATCCCGACTACGACATCCTTTTCGCGCAAATATGAAATATATTGGTTTAGAAGAAATGTCTTCCCACTTCCCGCAGCTCCCGTAATAAAAGCATTATGCCCCATCTTCAAAATATCGAGTGCTTCCTTTTGTGTCATTCCCCTATACTATCAAAGACGAGAACGAAACGCACTTTTTGTAATGAAAGTATTCCACTCATTATTTCCCTTCTCGTCATTACGATAATTCACATACGTTCACTATTTTCGAAGCGCTCTCGCCTACTTCGTCATTGCGAGGACACCTCGTCCGTGGCAATCCAGGATTCGGAATAGTCGAAAATCGAAACGCCCCCTCCGTCATTGCGGGTAATTAGTACCCAAACGGTTGGTAAAACACCACTTCCGTCTTCAAGATGAAAGGTTTTATCGTGTTGCTGTTAAACTGGTTTAACATTATGATCAAAAAAAATGCATACGCTGTAAATTAAATAATACTTTTTGTAACGGAACTACGAGATCCGGAAGACAAAAATTCTTTTGTAAGAAATGTAATCTTTCCTTTGTCTATCGTAATGAGATAAACAAAAACCACCGTAAACAGAAATGGTTCCGGGACTGGATAGCTGAAGGATACTCGGTGCGCCAATTACACATCATCAGTAAACATAGTGTGCGTAGCATTAAGGGAATCATCAGTCATTGGTTAAAGAAGACACCACCGCACATACCATTCGACTTCTCTCACTGTACCTATTTAGTATCCGATGGCACCTATCTAAAACATGAACATTGTATCTACGCCGTTACTGATTATCACACCGGACTAACCATCAATCATACGTTTGGAAGACGAGAAAACTACGCAATGGCTTACGGTGTTTTTACGGAGCTAAAATCACAAGGATGTAACCCTAAAGCTATCACCATTGATGGAAATACCTCGGTAATTAGGGCGATAAGGGCTGTGTGGCCCCACACCCTCATACAAAGGTGTCTGTATCATATTCTAAGACAAGGTACTTCTTGGTTACGACGATTCCCTCAAGACGAAGCGGCTAAAGAATTGAGATTAATCGTTCTTACCGTGGTTGCAATCAAAGATAGAAAGACTCAACAGATCTTTCTAAAAAGATTCTTTGATTGGGAAAAAAGGTTTGGAGAGTATGTAAAAGCTTTCGATAGCCGCCACAAAGTCTGGAGTGACGTACAGAAAACACGGATACTTATCATGCACGCCTTGCCCGATATGTTTCATTTCTTACGCGATCCAAACATTCCCCCAACAAGTAATTCACAGGAAGGATTATTTTCTTCCGCTAAGATTCTATTTAGAAATCATCGGGGTGTCGGTAAACAGAATCGTAATAATTATTTCAGTTGGTATTTTTATTTTAAAAACAAAAAAATCCTCAATAAAAAAAGGTAAAAACCAACCGTTTGGGTACTAATTACCCGTAATGACCGTGGGGGGGGTGGGAATTACAATAAAGCGGATTGGTCTACCGTCGGCTCAGTGCGGGAGAGTAATTTACTCGCGAGAATAAATAATTTAATGCGAAAGTAAAATTCGAGTCTAGTTTTTTTGACCGCGGAGAAAATCTTCGTATTTCATTTCTTTTTTACCTTCAGGAAGAACGGTCTCAATTTTTAAAATATTGTCCGAATAAGAATATTTTTTTATTATAATACGAATCATTTTTCCGTTTCGTGGCGTTTCAAAATAGACTCCCGGCCATACTGCAAAGGCTAATAGTTTTCTGTAGATTAATTCCGGCGAATCGTTTGATATATCGACTTTCCCGTCTTCCTTTTCGATTTTTTTGCAAAATGTAGCTTCCGATTCGTTTTGGGTGGTTTTTGTTATTGTGTCGGTCGGTAATTGCGGAATAATTTCGGCAAGCATATCTGCGCCGGTATGCGCAAGCACTGTTTCGGCTTCCTCGTAACGTACCGGCCATTGCGAAAAATCTGCAATTTTTTGGGCGAGTATCGGGCCGTGATCCATGAGCTCGTCGAGAAGAATGATAGTGACACCTGTTTTTGTGTCACCGGAAAGTATGGCGGATTGTATCGGTGAGGCGCCGCGGTATTTCGGTAAAAGTGACGGATGAACATTAAGCGTCCCGTATTTTGGCACGTCCAAGATAGTTTTCGGTATAATTTTTCCGTATGAAGCTACCACAAAAAAAGCACAGTTTTCCTTTTCTATTGCGCTTACCGTCTCCGGATTTTTGAGGGTGGAATACTGCAGGGTTCTTATTTTTCGTGCATCCGCCCAGATCTTTACTTCAGGCGCGGTCAATATCAAATTTCTTCCTTTTGGTTTGTCGGGCTGAGTGATGACGACTGTTGGTACAAAACCTTTTCGTTCAAGCGCGTCTAATACGAGCACCGAAAAATGAGACGTACCAAAAAACGCGAATGAATGTGCATCTCTTTTATTGTTGTTAAGATTCATGTTGTGTGTCGTCATCGTTATCACTTGTGTGTTCGGGGGGCATTTCTTTTATTTCAAACGCATTGTCAATGAACAGTTTTCCTTCCAGATGATCCATTTCGTGTTGAAAAATTTGCGCCATCAATCCACTTGCGCCTTTTGAAAATTTTTTGCCGTTAGCGTCGTACGCTTCAACGGTTGCTTTTGTTGAACGTTCTGTTTTGCCATAGGCGTATCGTACCGAAAGACAACCTTCCTCCATTATTTTTTTGTCCTTTGAAAGCTTAACCATTCGCGGGTTTACGAAAACAATGTCCGGATAGTAGCGATGGTCTTTGTCGTCTTTTGGTTCGCCGTTCCGTTTCAAATTAAATACCTTGCCTGAAATAATAAAAATCCGCAACGGTACGGCAATTTGAGGCGCGGCGAGTGCTACACCGTCGATTTGAGAATCCAGGGCAATTTTCATATCAGCAATGATATGTTTGATTATAGGTTTTGTTATGTCTTCCGGCGGCACTTCTGAGGCTAATTTTCGGAGCACCGGATCGTGTCTTTGGACTATGTCTGCCATATATGGTCTATTATATACATTTTTAGAGATTTGGAAATACCCGCTGTGAATACGTATTCCTGTCATTCTTTCGCGCCGATTACCAGATTCGCTCGGGATTAACATCTACGGTAATTCCGGGCGAAAAATTGCGGAATAATTCGACAAGCTGACTGTTCGGCCACGAGTCTACCTTCACTATGAGTGATGCAACATAACCTGATTTTGTCCGCACGATATAGGGAAGCGAAGAAGGTTTAAATAATAAAAGCGATTTTTCGATAGCGTCACGGTCGCGCGGAGCTGATATTTTTGTTCCAAAAGCCGATATTTTTATAATCGTTTTAAACGGGGGATAGCCGTACAATTTCCTCACTGCGTATTCATTTTTATAAAATTCGGTTATTTTTCCGCTACATATATCTTCTAAAGAAGAAAAAGAATCCTTCTGCCGTGTTTGAATGATAAAAGAATTATCGGCCAAATTTCGAAGTCGAAGTATTATTCGGCCGGCTTTTTCAAGTGCTTTGTAATCGGCAATGCTAAACAATGTGTCGATTGACGCAATTACGCAAAGTCCGATAGGTCGCGTCATATATGAGAGCGCGCTCTCCGAACCGACCAGTATACTTCCTTTTGTTTCGTAAAAAGCCTGGAGTATCGAATTGATATTTCTTTTATTCTTTGTGGCGTCGGGAGAAAGCGTACTTACTTTTTTATCGGGGAATAGTTCATGCAATTCTTTTGCGGTATTTTCAATACCGATGCCGTATACGGAAAGATTCCAGCTGTCGCAATGAATGCATCGTTCAGCCGCGCTCCGTTTGTGTCCGCACCGGTGGCACAAAAAATAGTTTTCCGATTCCGAATTTCCGCCGTGCAGAACAACCGGCGAATTACACCGTTTACATATAACGGAAGTACCGCAGTCTCGACAGACGACAGACGTACCAAGTCCGTGTCGTAAGGCAAAAACAAAAATATTTTCATCACGGCTGATTTCATGGCGCATTGCTTCAATGGTGGGATTTGAGAAAATTGAAAATACTATTTTCTTTGATTTAGAATCTGATTTTTCGGCGTGAATTATGCGAATTGAATTCTTTACGATATCGTTATTTTTTATATCTGAATCATTTTCATACACTGTTTCGGTTCGGGGAAGCGTATCCGCATATATGAGTGACGCTTGCATGTGGCGAGTAAGAATTTTTGCAAAAATTCGAAAATCGACGTATGGCCGAGATTGACTTTTATACGCACCACTACCTTCACGTTCGATTATTATCGCACCAATGTCGGTTCGGGGCAGAGAAAGATATTGTCCGGTACCTATGATGATGGTTGGTTTTTTTTCGTTCACGGCCTTATGCCAGTCGGCGTAGAGTGCTTTTTTTGTACGTTTTCCGTGAAAAAAATAATGCGACGCACCTATGCGTTTCTCGTCTACATGCGCGCTAAATTGTTTGTGAAATTGTTCAACGGTCTCATTTTCCGGCGCCAGAATATAAATTGATTTAGCGTTTGATAGGTGCTCCTCGCAGATAGCGTAAATTTTCCCAAAGCGCTCGCCGTCACCGCCGTTTATAACAATCGGCTCAGGCGGTGTAATGTTATTTTCTTTGCTCGGTGATGCGGGTATTGATTGGTTTTCGTTTTCATAGGCAATGTGCGGAATAAGCGAGGTAAGTACAGCTCCAATTGAACTGGCACAATATTCCGACAGTTCGGATGATGCCGACATAAAAGTATCGGTTACGAGTTTCGACGTGTGAATTCCCGCAACACCTTTGAGTGAAAAGTCCCCACGTCTAATTTCCGACTTTGCCTGGCGGGCGTCCTGACACTCAAGTACAAGTGCTTTTCGAATACTTCCGCGAATAGGTATTGAAACAGCTGCACCGGGCTGAATTGAAATTTTTGAAAAATAACTGAGCGTATCTTTATTAAATCCCCGCACGATTGGGATTGCGCGGATTATGTACATTGGTTTATTGATTTATGCGAAGAATTCGTTCGCTGTCGTGAATGTAAATTATTCCGTTGTCGATTCGAGCCCGCGGATTAATGCCTTTCCAAATCGGCTGAAAATTTTGAGTGTTTCGCTGGTCAGTGTCCAAGGCGTAGACTCCCGTATCGACGGAAAATATAATGCTGGAACCGCTATCGTCAAGGAAAGCAATGCTCGTGATTGGTTGCTGTCCGGTAAATATTGATGTCTCACTGCGTATCGTGTAAGAGCGAGATTGGTTTTCTTTGACGCTCATAATAGTGCCGTTGTCCGCAAATATAATAGTTGCTCCGTCGTCGGACACAAGCGGGGCGTCGCGTGTCGGCAAAGACGAAGAGGCAAGCCGGCGAAATTCACTTTTCCATTCACTGCTCGAAGATGCAATTTCTGTTTCGTTGGCTATTATCGGAAAGTTAAACGGATATACATCAATACTCGTGTTTCCGGCGTTCGGTAAAAATGAAACGGTTTTCTGCCACGGGTAATGATTTTTTTGCATGACGGCAATGAGTCGGTCGCGTGACGCGCGGGCATACAAAGTAAAAAGTGTTTCGTGTGGTGATATTGTATGAATCGTATTATTTTCGTCGATAATAGTCGCTCCAACCGCCGACGTGTGGATTCGTATAGAATACGGAAAAAAAATGTCGTGAATTTTCGAGTAGCTTCCGCCGGTATATTTGACGACAATAAACGGAATTGCAATAGCGCAACATAGTATGAAAATAGTTACAATTTTTCGAATATTCATGATGATTATATATGCTCGTATTTTCGCAAATTTTAGTCGGTAATACAATTGACATAAAGACGGATTACCTTTCAATTTGAGAATTAAACGGGGCGTGTTGAAATATTTTGCCAAAAGTATACAATACGGAAACATTAATTTTTAACACATTATGAAAGATTTTTTCCTTATTAAAGGTTTGGACGGCAAAAAAGCCTTAAACGGTACCGTATCGGTCAATGGAGCAAAAAATGCCGTATTGCCCGCAATGGCCGGCGCGTTACTTTTTAAGGATTCAATAATGCTCGAAAATGTACCGCACATTGACGACGTTATTCATTTGGGTGAAATATTGTCAGATATGGGAGTTCTTGTGGATATAACCGGGCGCCATACGTTGATGATAGATCCTTCCAAGATAACGAAAACTGATTTGGATTATACGTTGGCAAAACGGATGCGCGCTTCAATTATATTGACCGGTCCAATTCTTGCCCGATTTGGTCAGGTTTCGTTTCCGCATCCCGGCGGTTGTGTAATCGGCGCCCGTCCTATCGATTTGTTTATTGACGCATTCCAAAAAATGGGAGCCACGGTTGAGGAAAAAGAAAATTTGTACGTCATAAAGTCCAAAGGGAAAAAACTGCACGGAGCGGAAATTTTCTTTAAAATGCAAAGTGTTACCGGTACGGAAACTATTATGATGGCCGCAGTTTTGGCGGAAGGGAAAACGGTTATCAAGAATGCGGCGCTGGAACCGGAGATTGTTTCGTTGGCCGAGTTTTTGGTTTCGTGCGGTGCAAAAATAAAAGGAGCGGGAACGTCAACTATTGAAATAACCGGCGGAGGTCTGCTGTCGGCAAAAAAGAAAATATACAAAACAATACCCGATAGAATTGAGACCGGCAGTTTTCTTATATTGGGTGCGCTTGCCGCCGATAATTTGGAAATTACCAACTGCAATCCCGCCGATATTGAAATTGTAATTCGATTATTAAAAGATGCCGGCGTGCCGATTGAAACCGGAAAAGATTTTATTCGAATCGTTAATAACGCCAAAGTCAAGAAACCGTTTTCATCATTTAATATAAAAACGCACGAATTTCCCGGTTTCCCGACGGACTTACAAGCCCCGATGGCGGTATTTTTGACTCAGGCTGAAGGAGAGGGCGTCATATTTGAAACGATTTTTGAAGGCCGTTTAAACTACACACAGGATTTGGTAAAAATGGGCGCCGCCATTACCCAATGGGATACTCATCGCGCAATGGTCAAGGGACAGACTCCGCTTCGCGGAAAAGAATTGGACGGGCCGGATCTTCGCGCAGGACTTGCCTATATTTTGGCGGGAATTGTCGCCGAGGGTGATTCGGTCATAAATAATATTCATTTTGTCGACCGCGGATACGAACAAATCGAGGTTCGTCTGAAGGCAATCGGCGTAGATATTGAGCGCGTTTCAAATTAGTACGAACGCTTATTCATGGCGCGTAAAAAAATGTCTCGCGTCGGCGGAGTCATTTTTTCGTGTCTTGTAATTCCGGCATATCGTATGAATTTAGGAGAATAATACTTGTCTTACAATACGTTACATTGTCTGTCTCGTTTACTTTTTTGCTTCTTGGACTTACACTTGGATTATGAAATTGTTTTCCCGCAAAATCGGAATTGATTTGGGTACGACTAATACATTGGTATTTGTCCCGGGTAAGGGGATTGTTTTGAATGAGCCTTCGGTAGTAGCTGTGTCGGAACAGGATAATCGTATCCTGGCCGTCGGTTCCGAAGCAAAAAACATGATCGGCAAGACTCCTGATAATATTATTGCGTACCGTCCAATGAAAGACGGCGTCATTGCAGATTATCGCGTGACGGAAGCAATGCTTCGCTATTTTATAAACAAAGCGCTTGGAAAATGGAATATTTGGAAGCCGGAAGTGATGGTGTCTGTTCCGGCCGGTGTGACGTCAACAGAACGCCGTGCTGTCATTGAAGCAACAATAAAAGCGGGAGCAAAAAATGCTTACGTTGTAAAGGAACCAATTTTGGCCGCTATCGGTGCAGGCATTCCTATTTATGAAGCTATGGGACACATGGTGGTGGATATCGGCGGTGGTACGACCGATGCGGCCGTTATTTCTTTGGGCGGTATTGTTGCTTCCACATCCGTCAAATGTGCTGGAAATCGTATTGATGTGGCGATTACCGATTATATTAAGAAGACGTTCAACTTGGCTATCGGCGACAAAACGGCTGAGGATATAAAAATTAAAATTGGATCGGCGGTACCAATGGACGAGGAGCTTTCAATGACCATAAAAGGGCGAGATTATATAAGCGGTCTGCCTCGGACGGCTGAAGTAAAATCAAATGAAATCGTCAAAGCAATCGCTCAGGAACTTCGTGAAATGATAAAAGCAATCAAGGATGTCTTGCAGGAAACTCCTCCTGAATTGGCGGCGGATATTATTGACCGTGGTATTATAATGACCGGCGGTTCGTCTTTGCTTCGAAATTTACCTGAGCTTGTGTATCGTCGAACGGGAGTGAAGGCGGTGCTTGCAAAAGACGCTTTATACTGCGTGGCCAAAGGAACGGGTATTGCGCTTGAACATCTCGATACATACAAAAAATCCATTATCGCAAAGCGGTAATTTTGAAAAATAATTGCATAATAGTTTGAAGCCGACGGTGTAATCACTGTGCGTCACGTTTCAAGAGTCTGTATTATATTTTTCACAGACACGGCGACATTCAAGAATTCTTGTTATTATGTCAATTTCAAGGTATAGTTTTCCCATGCAAAAAAGCGGCCAGTTTACAATGAAGTCTCCATTCGAGCCGTCGGGCGATCAGCCGAGGGCTATTTCGGAGTTGATGGACGGCATTAAAAAGGGTTTTCGTTATCAGACGCTTTTGGGAGTGACCGGATCGGGTAAAACTTTTACGGCCGCGAACATAATTCAGAAAATCGGCAAACCGACGCTGGTTATCGCCCACAACAAAACTTTGGCCGCACAGCTGGCTCAGGAATACCGCGAATTTTTTCCCGATAATGCGGTGCACTATTTTGTATCGTATTACGATTATTATCAGCCCGAGGCCTATATGCCGGTAACTGATACCTATATCGAAAAAGAGGCACAGATAAATGAAGAAATTGAACGCTTGCGCCATGCGTCTACGCAGGCTCTTTTAACCCGCAAGGATGTTATTATTGTGGCGTCGGTTTCCTGTATTTACGGCTTGGGTTCGCCGGTGGAGTACGAGCGTGTAAATTTGCGTTTAGACAAAGGGCAGAAGGTGACTCGGGCGGAACTTTTGCGAAAAATTGTAAACATTCATTTTGAACGGACGACGGCTGACTTATCGCCGGGACAGTTTCGGGCAATTGGGAATTCAATTGAGATTATGCCGGTTAACGAGCGAATTATTTATCGTTTGGAATTGGGCGAGGAAATTATAGAAAGAATTGATAAGATTGACGGTGTTTCGAGGACCGTTTCGGCCGAAGACATTTCCGTTTTCTTCCTGTTTCCGGCCAAGCATTTTATTACGGATGAAAAACAGATTGCGGGAGCGCTTCACGGTATTAAAATCGAAGCGGACGAACAGGTAAAAAAGTTTGAGGCGGCCGGTAAAAATATTGAAGCGGAACGACTTCGCCGTCGGACAAAATATGATGTGGCGCTGATTCGCGAAGTGGGCTATTGTAACGGAATTGAAAATTATTCCCGTCATTTTTCGGGAAAAGCACCCGGCCAACCACCCGATACGTTGCTTTCGTATTTTCCGCATAAGGAAGACGGCACTCCCGATTTTTTGACCATTATAGACGAGTCGCATGTGGCTATTCCGCAATTGCGCGGTATGTTCGCGGGCGACGAGTCGCGAAAAAATACGCTGGTGGAACACGGATTTCGTTTGCCGAGCGCCAAAGATAATCGACCGTTAAAATTTGACGAATTCGAACACCGCGTCGGACAGATTATTTGTACTACCGCCACGCCCGGTCCATACGAGCGCGAAGTGAGCGAACGAATTGCCGAACAGGTTATTCGTCCGACCGGATTAATCGATCCGGAAGTTTCTATTCGTCCGGTACTTGCTCGGGCCGATTACAAAGGGCAAATTGTTGATTTTATTTCCGAGGCCGAAAAAAATATTGCCAAAGGCGGTCGTGTTATCGCGACGACGCTGACGAAAAAAATGGCGGAAGATTTGACCGACTACCTGAAAGAAAAAGAAATTAAAACTGAATATGTCCACAGCGATATCGAGACGCTTGAACGAATCAGGATTTTGACGGATTTTCGAAAAGGAAAATTCGATTGCCTCATCGGTGTCAACTTGCTTCGAGAGGGTTTGGATTTGCCGGAAGTTTCGTTTATCGGAATTCTCGACGCCGACAAGGAAGGTTTTTTGCGCTCTGAAACATCATTGATTCAGATTATCGGTCGTGCCGCGCGAAATGTTCACGGGTATGTTATTTTGTACGCCGATAAAGTCACCGGCTCAATTGAACGGGCAATCGGGGAGACGAACCGTCGCCGAACTATTCAGAAAGCCTATAACGAAAAGCACGGCATTACTCCTACGTCAATTCATAAGAAAATTAAAGATATTACCGAGGAGCTAGACAGCGAGCACAAAAAAGCCGTCAAAGAAATTTTGGCTATTGATAAGGGAATGATTTTGGCGAATCCGAAAGCGTTAAATAGTCTCATTAAAGATAAGGAGAAGCAGATGAGCGACGTGGTCAAAGTGCTTGATTTTGAAACCGCCGCCCTTTTGCGCGACGAAATCGCGGAATTGCGCATTATGCAGGCTGTACAGGAGGAAGATGAGCCAAAATTAAAAAAAAGACGTTTTGGCGGGCCGAAGGCGATTATAGAAAAACGAATAATAAAGTAACGGTGACGAACGGTGCGTTTCAAAACCGAGCAAAAAAAACGCGCGCGAATCGATTGCGTTTTGTGTGGATATCGCATTCCGTTACCGCTTCAGAATGAGGTATACTATTTGCATGAAAAAAAATCCCGCAATTCGTGTTGAATTTTTGGTATCAGATATGAAACAAAAATATGCATATGTTGTTTTTTTCATAGTATTACTTACAGCCGTGCTGTTTTATTGGGGCTCAAGAATTCAATCAGTTTCGGCGTTACAAACGGAACAGGCAAAAATTTCCGGCTATGCGTGGTCCTCAAATATCGGCTGGATTAGTATGAATTGTCCGACAATAAATTCGTGCACATACGGCGTTTCGTTTGATGTAAAGACCGGTCTTATGAACGGTTATGCCTGGTCTTCAAATATCGGTTGGATTTCGTTTACGGAAAGCGATTTGATGCAATGTCCCGTTTCGGAATGTAAGGCTGAATTCAAACTCGCAAACGGTACAATGAAAATGACCGGGTGGGCTCGCGCGTTGTCTCCAAATAAAAGCGGAAATTCCGGCTGGGACGGTTGGATACGGCTTGACGGGGCTACCTATGGCGTGACTGATAATGGCGGGGGAATAATAGGCGGATATGCGTGGGGTAGCGACGTCATTGGCTGGATTGATTTTACCGGCGTAACATATAATCCTTCAGATATTCAAACGGGACTTTCGGTGTCTTTGACGGCAGACAGAGATACGTATATTTTGACTTCGGTGAACGATTCCTTTACGCCAGTGTTAACAGCCGGGATTAAAAATTATTATTCGGGGGAAATACTTTCGTATAGCTATACCTGTTTTGACGGTGACAGTATGCATCCCGTGGCTCCCGAGACCATTACAATTCCAAATACAATGATTGGAAGTGACGGAACGTTTGTGGTAAAAGAAAGTTTTGATTTAGAAGCTAAGAATGCGTGTTCGTACGCGACCGTTGGTGACAAAAAACCGACCGTGTATGTGTACGGTAACGCCGGCCGGAGCGGAAACGGTTCCGTAAATATGTATATTAATAGTTTTTCCTGTAACTCGGATAATAAAGTACTTGCCGAAACAAACGGTAATTCTAAAGCGACGTGGTCCGTCCGGCCCGCTTCCGGAAAAGGCTCCCTTAGTAATATGCACTGGACGACAAGCGGTCTAAGTCCGGAAATTATTGGCAATACAGAGACGTTTAGTATTAATAATTCACAAATTAGCGTAGCCAACCCGAGTACTATTGAAGTACGAATGACGTCGGGAAATTATGTAAACACAGCGGGAAAAACGTTTGTGCTTCCGGAATTAAAATGTTCATCAGTAACGGTTGAAAAAGATTGTCATCTCAATTTTAATGACATAACGGCTCGACCGAAATTGAAAATTATCATAAAAAGTGCCGACTCCGAAACGGTGAATCTCGATTTCAATAGCGCGTCGGATATTTCGTGTTACAAGCACGGATGGTCCACGATAGCGTTTGACGAAAACGTTGCCTTGCCCGCCGGGACAGATTTGGGAAGCGCAAAAATTACGCTCGCCGTCAACAATGCTTCACCGGATAATAAAGGTATCTACCACATCAATAGCAGTAGTTTGTCATCCTCCAATGCAATTCCAGTCCATTTCCACATAGATTCTCCCGTAAAATCAGGCCAGTATACGGTGTACATAAAAGCTACTTTTGATCAAGGAAAAAAATTAGAAAGAACCTCACTCCTCCCCGTCATCATCCTCATCACAAACCTCAATCCCAATTTCATCGAACGATAAGTTTTATAATTACCCCCCCGTTATTTTATTTAAGAGATACGAGAGTAAATCTATATTTATTTCTCGGTCCGAAATAATTCGTGTTTACAGTCGCTTTTGGACGTGTTTCGATGTAATTTTCTGTGGATAAGATTTGCATATTTATCGGGTCGCGTGCGGTATAATTCAAGGTAAATGAACGCGAAAAAAAACGCATGTTTTGTTTTAGGATATTTGGCTTTCCTGAATCAGAAATTTCGTATGAGGACGCGCGTTGTCCCTGTTCTCTTTTTTGGCGTCGGAATCGGTATACTATCGGCTGGTTTTTCATATGTAACTGCTGAAGCAAACGTCCCATCGTCTATTGTTTCCAAGGCGATAGCCGTCACATCTCCGGTTAATCTTGCTATTAATGCGGATTCAAAATCACGAACACGGGTTGAGGTGCTTGATGGTAGTCGTTGGGTTACGGTAAATTGGAGGGCTGAGGGATTTGAGCGCGGCGATACGTGTCTGGTAAATATTGCTTTTGCACCAACTTCAGTGGGAAGTCTCGATTCATCACATGTGTTTCAGAATATTAGTTATTTAAGCACTTTATTGGGTTCCACCGTAGGCACTAGCTGGGTAAAAGTTTCAAAAAATATTGTTCCCCAGAGTGTTACTATTTATCCGCGTATTTCTTGTGTTCATCAGGGTTTAACATACTCGGCAAATAAAGCTGTGTGCGTGGATTGTAATAGCACATGGAAAGAAGAACCTGCAGTTCTTACGGTTGCTTCCAAAACATTCAAAAATGTTTTGTACGGACAGTCGGGGTATGAAGAAATTTACATAAAATATTCGGGTAATTTGAAAGCCGATAATGTAGTCGTGCGAGGATTAACGGAAGCCGGAAGCGGAATTACTAATGAAGGCGGTTCCAATATGCCCTGCGGAAGTTCAATTTCGACCGACTGTGTTATTCGGGTGAAATTTACTCCGGAATTAGTTGCAAAGTCCGCATTGTCGAATTCCAATAATGTCGTTTCCGATCCTCGTTACGTTACGATAGATTATTTTAACGGCAAACAAAATATTTCCGTTCCTTTTTTGGTGACTACTATTTCAACGCCCAAAGCTACACTTGGTGTCAGTCCAAGTAGTCTTGATTTTGGTGTCGTAAATCAAAAAACAAGAGTTTCAAAGATTTTGAAGCTCAGTAATCAAGTCAAGGGAAGTCAGTTGACCGCCGTAACAATCCCCGACAGTATTAATTCACCATTCTCCATTAGCGAAAATTGTCCTGACACAATGTCCGCGGATAATTCATGTGATGTAAGTGTGGCGTTTGAACCGACTTCGGAACAAAAATATGTGAATTCACTTTCGGTCTCAGCGTCCGACGGCGTAACGACTCAAACACAATCAGTTCAGCTTCAGGGTGAATTACAATACCCAAAGAATCCCGCGGTGCTATCGGTAGATACGGTTACGATGAGTGCGAAATCTTTTAAGGACACTGTGACAAAATCGGTTTTGATAAAATATAGCGGTGCGGAAAATGCCACTATAGATTCCGTAACCGGACTCGGCAATGGCGTTTCTTTTGTCGGAGGCACATTTCCGGGCACCGGCGGAACATGCCAAAAAATAATCAGTGCCGACTGTACGATTGTATTGAATTATTCTTTTTTAAATTCACAGAATTCGTCAGCTTTAGTGAAACCCGGTGGGAGTTCACCGGTGTCGTTTGTGATCGTTATGAATTATGCAAACGGTGTATCTTCGGATGTTAAATCAACATCATTTTTGGTTAACACTTCCGTAATCGAGCCGAGGGGATTGTTGGCGACTAGTCTTTCCGATATAAATTTCGGCCAAATTTCGGGGTCGGCTTCAAAAATAATTACTGTCAGTAGTTCTGTTCCCGGTAGTCGACTTTCGAAAATAAAAGTATCTCCACTCGAGAACCCGTTTAGTGTTAGCCAGGGGAGTGATTGTCGTGATGATGTAACTAATAGTCAGCGTTGTACTCTATATGTTATGTATAATCCTGAAGCCAATACGACATCATCCGCATCATTCGCGATCACCACGTCAGACGGCGTGTCTCTACAAAGTAAGACCATTAATGTAATCGGTTCCGCCAAAGGGCTCATGAATAGCCGAGGTCAGCAAATTGGTGCAACACCCGGCTCCGTGGTTTCAACTGATGTTGCTAAGGTGTCGATACCCCACGAACCGCCGGCTATTATTATTGAAGGCTCGACAGGGACTTCTGAAGTGTCTGTCGGTGATAATGGTACGGATCTGAATAATATTACTTTGCCGGATATAACTGAAGTGGCCACTGAAAAGAAAATATTTGAACTAAATGTGAAGCATGTAGGCATAAGTCCTGTAACCCTGACAAATATCTCAGAACTTAATATGAAAGAAGGTTTTCAATGGTTGGGAGGACATTACCCCGGATTAGGGGGAACGTGTGGAAATGTTATATCAAGTAATTGCACTCTAATTCTTGAATTACTTCCTGATGCTAATCATGTTGTTGTTAACCATGCATTTAAATCACTGCATAATAAATCATTGCGAATGTTTTCTACTTATTTTGATTTTACATATGTTACTGATTCTCAAAAAAAGAAAACACGACTATTGGGCGTAAATCTCGATGTTTTTGCCCCAATGGTGGGTTCTATTAAGGTCGGAGAATACGCTCCGATATTTGGAGTATTAAAAGAAGGAGGAGAAAGTGTGACAAAGACGATATCTGTTGAAACAGATAGTGATATTAATGCATCCTTTATTACGGAGGGGGTAGAAAGTTCATCAAGAAATGTCATACCTATTTTAAAATCTATTACACTTGAAGGATTGCAATCACCTTTTTCACATGCAGGTACGGATTGTAAAGAAGTTAAGAAGCCCTTTCCTAAAAAAATATGCGATGTAAAAATTACCTATACTCCACCCGCTCTCGGTGAGTTGCGGTTTAAGAACGATATCGGTAATGTAATTCTTACCGCGACAAATGGTATTTCCTCGGTAAGTAGGGATTATATCTTAAATGCGACAACTATACCGAAAGAATTGTCCATAGATGTTTCAAAGGACGTTTTGATTGTTTATAATAAACTTTCTCCTGATAGTATTGAGGTCAAAGATTATTACATCAATCATCGTCCTGGCATGAATAAAGCGGCTGTAACTTCAATTAGTATTCAGGATCCATGTGCTGGTGTACCGGAAAAAACAACCACACTTCTTTACCCGAATCATGCCATTCACGATTATCAATCTGTTACCAAAGATGATTACTTAAGATTGATAAAAAATCCACTAACAACATACCTAAATAATAATCCTACAATCAAGTATATAATCATGATGCCTGGGGTGCCGATGAGGTTTATTGGTGAGCCACATGGTGGATCTCGGTATGTATTTAGTATTCCAGATGATCTTAGTAGTAATATCAGTGTAGGTAGTGCATATGAGCACAACTATAGCGGGCAGATCATCGACAGCATAGATAGTAATTATTTTGTACCTTCACTGTATCCCGGAACAAGGGCTTTGATTACGTATGTCAATATGGTGGACAAAGATAAAACAATTGCATATATCGATAAATTAGAGCGAATGTATAAAGCGATGCCGGTTAAGTCTCTGATTATTTCTTCCAAAGATGTTTCGGGTTATGAAAAAGGCCTGTATTATGCTGACGGTTATACAAGTGATAAAATGTATCTTCATTCGAATCTATTTGAACTGGGAGTAGAGCGTATGAAAAATTCTATTCCGGAGAGTCGTATTGTCCTTCATACAGATAGGGATAGTGTAAATGATTTAATTGGAATCGATGGTTCGGCTCATCCCGCCATAGATGTAGCGGGATATTATGGGTGGGGAATCCATAACCTGGTTTATGGTGAAGAGTTTCCAATGTATACGCCTGAAAAACCTTTAAATCGAGTCAAGTTCTCAGGAAAGTCTGATTGGTACTTGATGATGACGGAAGAATCATTTAACGGAATTATCGGTGGTTCGGGCGGGCAGTCAACCTTTCGAACATGGTTTCATGAACTGGCTTTTGGGGGAACTAATTATTCCAATACTCCGGTTGCGGCTGTGGTTCATATTGATGAACCTGGAGGGGGATCTACTAATTCGACTATTTTTGCGTGTTTCGATAAAGGTGAATTGCCTTTTGTTGAGTGTGCGTGGAAGTCTGTGACAAACTCAAATGCTACTGTGTTTATCGGTGATCCGTTTATAACGCGGTAATGAGTGAAGGTCGACGAATATAAATAGTAGTTACAACAGGTTAATAAAGAACATATGCACAAAAAAATAAAAAAAATATACTTCTCGATATTGATACTATTAGTACTGGTATGTGTGGGATACTATTTGTATCAAATAAATTCCGGTAGTGGCTTAATTTCTGTACATAAAGAAACGACGATTAATTCTGATGCTTTGGCTCGTATGGTAGATTTGCAGGATAAACTATTTAAGAATGAACGAGAAATCTCCAGTTCAACCATAGACGCGATGAACGCTTTAAAAAAACAGTCGGCTGATTTGAAAAAAGTCGATATGGAGGAGCAAAAAAAGAGAAGTGCGTATGAGGCTGCGGTAAATAAAAGCAATATTCGTGAGATGACTATTCCGGGCGGGCGCTATGATTTTAGTCCGAACTAGTAGATTGCGTTGGTGAGTGCGTCCTGCTAATAATAAATTTGTCATTAATAAATTCAATGAGTTCCATCAACAAAATAGTCAAAATAATTGTGTATACTCTCGCGGTACTTCTGTGTATATTGACACAGTCTTCCGTGTTGTACGCACAAACATCAAATTCTGGAACTCTAGAATTCCTTGCGGGATTTGATGGGGACTTTCGTGATTACTCACACAACACCTCAAGGCCGATGACCGTGGGTAATTTGGTTAATCCAATATTTGACGGCCCGACTCAGAGTGATGGTTGGTTACCAAAGTTTGGTTCCGGCACTATGAAACTAACCGGAGGAACCGGCGGCTCTGATTCATCGGGAATCTCCTTTGTTCCGCAAAATAATAACTCGCAGGGAGAAATTAGTCTAGGAACGGGGGAGTTTACTATAGACTTTTGGTTTTATCCTTACGGCCTCAAACATAACGGGCTGGAATTTTGGAAAGAGTATAACTCTAATCCTACTAAGTCCACATTAAGCAAACCTCATAATTTATTTTATGCAATCCAAAATCAGGTCAATTCATTATTCCTATTAGATACCATAAAACTTGCTCGCTTTAACGGAGGTTACAAATTTATAGTTTTTCAGAACAATAGCAGTTTTGAAGTTTCTTCGAATTTATCTTCGGATATAGTCGAAAATCAGTGGAATCATATCGCGATTCAAAGAGTCAATTCTAAGGACGGTTCGTCGTTTGTCGTATCAATAAACGGCAAGGCTGGCACGGTGGTGAATAAAGCTTTAGACTTTTCTTTGCCGAAGATTAACCGGTTGTATTTTGGTCAGCCTCAGGTGATGAATCCGCTTGGCGACATCGATGAGTTTAGAATTATCAAGGATAAGGCACTGTGGCCAGGGGCTGCGGCGGGTCAGGCTTATATTATTCCAACGACAAGCGCAATCACACAGGATGTTTTGAATTCTGCTCCCGCATATGATGTATCTTTCCTAAAGATAAAACCTGAAAATATTTCATCGTCATTTTTGCTGCATTTTGATACAAACCTGTTGGATGTTTCGGGTAAAGAGCCGGTCATGTCTTCCGGTGTCGTGCCTGTCGTTTCGGTCGGGCAAAAGCAAGTGGGAACTGGGAGTGCGTCTTTTAATAGTACAAGCGGAACGGTGACCTATGATACCGGAGTGGCACTTAGCGCGACAGATGATTTTACTATTGATTTTTGGGCATATCCGAGAGGTTTTCAAAAAGATATAAATAAATCACTCGTTTTACTAAAATTGTCAGACGGAACGACGAATTATTTTCTGCGGACGCATATATATAGTACGTTTTTGAACACTCAGTTACAATTCGGTCCGCTTTCAAGTGTGGTAGATCCGACGTGGTATAACTCTATGCTATCGGAAGGTACATCACAGTCAAGCGATAGTCTGTACAGAATAATGCTGAAGGAAAAGACATGGAATCATATAGTTATTCAAAGGTATAAGGGAGAGCTACTCTATATAATCAACGGGGCGGCATCGCGCAACGCCTATTTTATGAATAATGTTAATTCCAGATTTGCTCTGACACCTTTTTCCGGTAAATCTCTAAGTCTGAGTATGGGTGGAGTTATTCCGATTACCGGCACGCAAGCCATTGCAGGCGAAGTACCTGTAGCATTTGACGGATACATTGATGAGGTAAGAATTACAAAAGGAGCATTGTGGCCTAATGTGCAAAAGGATGATCAGGTTGCGTATGTCCCGTCTGTTGTCGGCGATACTGTAAAAAGTTCAAATCTTGCAATATTCGACAGGTCGGTTGAAGCATTTATGGCGGCGGACACCAATGTAATTCCCGGAAATATTGCGTGGTTTGAACAGGCTTTCTCGGCTGTTTCAGGTACAAGTGTTGAAAGTAATCAATCGGAAACTGTTCCCGCGCGAACGATTACGAGTGAACAGCTTTTTTCACGCACGAACGGCGCGCCTTTTTATACCGAATATTATGATAGCGGGGATAAGCTCGTGGCGTCGGCTATCTGGGCCGGGAGCGGTGTGACATCGGGAGACAAAAAAATTAAATACAGCGAATACTTTGAAGACAGCGGTTTGTATCAGGAAACATTTTATTCTCCAAACGGCGCGGTTACCGATATATATCGCTATTATTCAAAAGCGGACGGTGGAAGACTTTTCACACAAATAGAGAATCGTAATGGACTCGAACGATACCGACGCTATTCTGCAGACGGTGATGAGCAGTATAGTCATGAATATCGCAACGGCGCTTTTGTGTATGCCAAACGAAAAGCTGTATCTTTGGACGGAATTACACAGAATGTTGTGTGTTTTTCGGCCGACTGTTTGAATTTTGAGAGAAAAATTATTTCTTCCAATTCTACCGTTGTCTATTCGGTCACGGGAACCGCTTATAAATTCACTATTACGGACTACAAAGGCGGGAAGATATTATTCCAGAAAGAATCTGCGGGCACGATTGGGAATAACGGCTCCGTTGTGCCTTCTTATAGAAAAGTCACTACCTATTCTTCAAACGGTGCGACGCCGTCAACCGAAATTGTAATTAACTTTTTGGGTAGTCCTCAAAATACCGCGGTCTTAAAAACATATAGTACTGATTCTTTGAGTGTATCGTACGGCAAAATCGACAAGGAGGAAATGTGGCTGGTTGATTCTAGTTTTAATCCGACGGGACAACGAATGTATAAAATGTCGTATACATACAATTCCGACGGAGTTTTGGTTTCAAAATTAAAGGAGGAAAAAACTCAGCTTGATTTTACTACAACGACATACCGCCCCGATGATTCAGTGAAGAAGCTTAAAAAAATTGCGGGCACTATTTATTCGGACGGAAGTTTTGGAACAGTTACCGAGTACAGTTTTGATCGAAATAATAAGGAAGTTGCGCGTGTCGTCACGGCATTGAAAAAAGGGTGGGTTATAGAAAAAATAGATCGTTATACTCTTACTGTTTTGGCAAGTCGGACGACGTTTGATACGGATGGTAGTTGTCCGATCAGGGGCGACTATTTTGAAAAAGGTAATGAATCAATTGTTCGATATTCGATTGTGGGAACATGTGATTCGGGTAAAATTACCTATGTTTATTCGTACATGGTGCCGGGCGGGAAGTCGGTAGCGTATAAGACTGAAGTACGCAGTATATTTACCGGAGTGCTTATCTCAACCCCGACGAATGATGAATTATTCCAAACAAAAAGTGCGGAAGCGAGATATTTTAAACCGAGCGGATTACTATCGTGGGCTCTAAATGAAGCCGATACTGTTTTTGCCGTTACAAAATTAATACTTTCAAAGTATATTGCGGACGTGAAAGCGGAAGCCGATAGTAACAAAAAATTATCGCTGTACTATGATTATGCGGATGAGCTATCTTGGGCGGTGAAGTCGGTTACCAATCATTTTCATTCAAATTCGACAGTAAAAAATAATGACAGAACATTCGAGGAATCGGCTTTGCCGTGGGTTGTGCCAGCCGGTCAAAGCATTACAAATAAACAAATATACGGTTTCTATATAAAATTGGGAGGTATCGAGTCGAATGCATCAAACGCACGTCTTGCATTTATTGATATGGACCCGGCAAATGTAGCAGAGCTTCAGGCTAAATTAGCGGCTGCCACGTCGTATGCGGATCTGGAAAAGTGGCCGAAACAGATGGGGAAATTTGATTCTCTCGGCAATACCGACGGTAGCGGTTTAATCGTCGGAACGGATAATAATTGGAAAATATTTTCCGCAAAAAATTCAACCGACCGTACGACTCGTTTGACGGTAGAAGAATTAACTCGCCCGGATCCCGCCACGAATAGAATCGTAGAATCGTTTATGCAGAGTTCGAGCGGTTTGTTATTGAAGATTAAAAAAAGCGCAAATAAATTGACGCCGGATGAGGTGATTAAAATATTCTATTCATATTTTTACGACCAGTATTATTTTACCTATGAACATGATTTGGCCGGTGTTGCTCAAACGCTGGCGCAAACTATGTCGCGTCCGGGCGGAAATTGCCAGGAGTTCGCCGTAACGGCTGCGACTTTGCTTCGCTCTATATTTGTGAGTCTCGGTATGCCGGAAGAGGCGAAAAATGTCGGTCTTGCGACGGTAACAGTTACCGTCAGCCCGACGAGTGATACGGCGACGCTTGGCCACATCGGTGTTGTGTATAAGAATACAAACGATAGTTTAACCTATATTGAATCTATATATCTTTTCCAGGGAATGGGCGCCACAGTCCCTCTTGAAACGTATCCTGAAATTACTATTGAAAAAAATAGATTGTCGAAATTATTATCACCAAACAAAAATATCGACGGCTGGAAAGTGAATATGTCGTCGTATAGTTTGGTTGGCACGTTGCCTGTTGGCTCCGAAAACAGTTCTTCGGTCGGTAATTCTATATATCCAATTAATGATGTTGCCTCGTATATTGAACCGCATGATCCGAAAATTGAAGCGCTTGTTTCGGTCATGTATCCGTTTATTCCGAGATTATTTGAACAGTCAAAGGAAGGTCTGGCGGAATATGTCCATTCCGTTTTGACCCCGTATTTTTCCTACGATTCTTCAGAACCGGACGGTAAGCCGTGGGAAAAAGTTGCGCAAATTTTGGACGGAGTTGTCGGAACGGACGGTACTGTTGCTCCGGGGTCTATAAAGGGGGATTGTGATGAATTGGCTTTTGTTGAAGCGAGCGTGTTGCAGAATTTACTGGAAGGACGATACATAATGAGAAATTTGGCTCCAGCTAAGGCAAAATTGGCCGCCTCGGAAGATGTTATGCTTTTTGCTATAAGAAAGGATGCAAATTCAGCCGTTGCACACATGTTTCCCGGAGTTGTGACCTATATGAATAATAACGCGCTGACTCGCGTTCTACCGCTTGATCCGCAAATTTCCGCTCCTCAATCGACGATCGATTTTCGGACAATGATGGATGAGAATATGCTCTTTTATGCCAATAAAGCTTTCGGTACTGTTGCAGTTAGTAGTGACGATTTATCCGCGACGGTCTTCAAAAGTAAAGTTGACGCTCCGGCCGGCGATGAGCCCGCACCGAGTGAAAAGGTGGTACCAAAATCGTATTTTGATGGAGACGGAAAAGAGATTTCAGCGGAACAGGCTGCGGAGCTTCAGGTTGAGTTGGCGCGGGTGGAAGCAGAGTCGGCAAGAATTGATCAAGTAGATGCTCTTATTGCTGCGACGGGAAAGAAACTTGCTGATTTTTTGGCGAAAAATACCGAGCTTCAATCGAAGATTGTGGAAAAATTAGACGCCGGAACAAATACAGCCGTAACTCCCGCCGTTACCAATACGAATGTTCCGATAATCGATAATAATAATGCGGGAAATTTGGGTACATTTGGCGCCACGAAGACAGATTCTGCTGTTCCCGGGTCAATTAATACACCGGGCAATTTTGGTACTTTTGGTGCCGAGCCAAGTGCTCCCGCAGCCGCCGGAAATGGCCCTTCGAATTTTAGCTATACTTTTGGTGCTACACAGCCCGAACTAACACAGCCTACTTTGGTTCAAAATATGTTTACGGCACCGGGAGGCGGACCTGCTCCTTCGGTGTTTACAAACGTATTAAACTTTATTGGGGGATTATTTTCCGGCGGTCCGGGAATAAATTATTCAATGTATGGTTCGGGAGGAAATACTTTTAGTCCTTCAGGAATTGTAACAACATTTGGCAATAATCCGAATTTAAATATAACGGCGACGCCAAACGTACTATATATACCTCTGGCTATGCCGGACTCCGCATCTATGTGTCCAACCGGAGTGACGGTTTCAAAAATGTGTTCGGATGTATCGGGAAATGTAATTACCACGAAGCCGGATAATTCGTTTTTTGTGGGGAAAGACAGTTGTGCTTCGGTAGCCGGTTCTTGTTCTGACGACAAATTATTTTATACCGGCTGGGTCTGTAACCTTGGTTTTACAATGTCGCTCGACAAAAAATCCTGCGTACCGAATAATAAACCGCCTTTGACGCCGGTTATTACTTCGATGCCGGCGAACACTAATTTTTCAAAGACTGCCCAAACGTATACGTTTGTTTCGACCGACCCCGACAAAGACAATTTGTATTATCAAATTAAATGGAATGGAGATTCAAAACTCGAAATACAGCCGTTAACGGGAAGTATTGCTTCCGGTATCGCTGTGTTGTCGAGCCAAACCTGGCCAACCGACGGAGCATTTACTATCGAGGCTCGCGCTATTGATACAAGCGGAGCGATATCCCCGTGGGGTAAGCTCGTTGTAAATATTTCGAACAATTCGGCGCCACTTGCACCTGTAATCACATCGGCGTCTTCAAATACGAATAATCCGCTCCATTCGGAAACCTATTTGTTCAAAAGCACTGATCCTGACGGCGATAATCTGTTTTACGAAATACAGTGGTCTGGAAAATCGGATGATGTATACGGTATCGTTCGTGTTCCCGCAGGAAATGCATTCGTCGCACACAACACAAATCAAAGCGCGAACAACACATGGCCGAAAGTTGGCACGTATACGTTCATTGTCCGTGCGGTTGATGTTCACGGATCGAAATCCCCGTGGACCGCATATTCGCCTGAAATAACTCCGCCCGGTTTTGATTTTTCATTGCGCGGTCCGGATCTTATCACAATTATCCAAGGTAATTCCGCAGACGCAACAATCGTAAAAAATGTGGTTGAAGGTGATGCAAGCGAGGTTGTCCTTACGGCAAGCATAAATAAAATATCCGGATCGCCGGATTTGACTGTGACGCTTCCGCACAAGACCGACTGCACGCCGACATGTAATGAAGTAGTTCAAATTTCTTCGGATAATTTTGTCGGTGTGAATATAGCTAAAGTCACGTATTACACACTTACGGTTGTTGGTACGGCAAAAAACGATTCTCTCATAAAACACACTATATCTATACCGGTGCGATTTGTTCCGGCGCCACGTGTTGTGCTTACCGCAAGTCCAAATCCTGTTTTGGATACCGCGATAGGAGATTTGGAAAGTTATCAATCGACATTAATGTGGACATCAACCGGCGCAAAGTCATGCTCCGCAAAATCTGATCCTGTCGGGGTCTGGGCTGGAGTGAAAAAGTTGTCCGGGAGTGAAACTATTACGATGGATAAGTATACGTTGTTTACCATTACGTGTACCGGTGAAGGTGGTAAGGCTGATGCTATTGTTGACGCGGATGTAATACATTCGAAAGCGCTTTCGGTCCTTCTTACCGCAAATCCATCCGCAGGACGATTGGTAGACGGTTCGTTTGAAACCATGCTGACTGCGTCATTAAAAAACCAAACCGGAGACGTTAAATATCGCTTCAATTGCGAGGGCGGTCCCGAATTAAAATCGCAAAGATTAATTACCGCACTGGTTAGCGACGATTCGTTTACGTTCAAGTGTAATTACAGCTTTTCGGGTATTCATCAGCCGACGGTGTTTGTGTATGACGATAATAATCCAACCATTCCTGTCGTGGCTTCGAATTTGGTATTTACGGACGGGCTCGAGGTGGTATTGGAAGCCGTACCAAACAAAGGTGCGATTCCGTTTACGCCTCTTTTACAGGTAAAATTTCAGAATTATAATTCACCGGTAAAATATCACATCAACTGCAACGGAAGTACTCTGCCGGCGAATGAGAATGGCGTAAATGCAATTTCAACAGCGGTAAATTCGACAACGGACGGCGAGTACAGCTTCTTTAATGTAACCGATTGTACCTACGATACGGTGGGTCAAAAAACTCCGACAGTATTTGTCTATGACGATAATAATACGAGACTTCCGGTTATTGCTTCAACAAAAGTTACCGCGATTGTACCTCCGCCGGTTGTAGGTTTCGATTTTTCTCTTTCCGGTCCAAAAGAAATTGTTTTGACCCAGGGAGCGACAACAGAAGTTGAAATATCAAAGGATTTGGTTCAAGGTGTCGGCGGAAATGTCCATCTTGCACTTTCGGTTGCGCCGATTGCGGGAGGACCGAATGTGACGGCCACCCTTATAAATTCGACCGATTGTACGCCAACATGCGCGGAAACCGTCCGATTGTCCGCGGATAATTCTTTGGGAAATAATGTGACTGATATCAAGAAGTATTCGCTTACCGTCGTCGGAACCGCAAAAAATGACAGTACAAATACCCATACGTTAATTATTCCGATACGATTGGTGCCGGCACCGCGGGTAACATTAACGGCGTCACCAAATCCGGTAGCGGAAACGGCTGTTTCTCCTCTCGCCCCCTACGAAACGGTTTTGGAATGGTCTTCTATATCGGCGACTTCCTGTACGGCGTCATCAGATCAGCCGGGACTTTGGACGGGCGACAAAAAAATATCAGGCAAAGAAAAAGTGGCACTATCAAAAAATACGAAGTTTAGTATTGTATGTGTCGGCGACGGAGGAGAGGCAAACGCATCGGTTTCGGTTGTAAAGCTTGGCGCCAAATTATCCGTTACTTTGAAGGCAAATCCCGCTACGGGCGCTTTGTCGAATAATCGATTTGTTACGACATTGACCGCCGTATTAAAAAATGAAGATGGCGCCGTCACATATTCTTCCAATTGTAACGGTGATAGTGAGTTATTGCCGGTGACAATAAAATCCGCCACGCTTATTGACCACGCATTTACGTTTACTTGTACGTATGTAAATTCCGGAATTTTCCTTCCGACCGTATTCGTCTATGACGATTCAAACGTCACTGTTCCGGTCAAAGATTCCGCGCACGTCTTTGTGTATGATCAGATGACACTTTCTTTGACGGCTAACCCCGACGCAGGAACTGTTCCGTTTACATCTGAAATGAAAGTGGATTTAGGCAATTATGTTGCACCCGTTTCATACACGTATAATTGTAATAACGGTTTGGCACCGACGATTCCTGTACGTCCGGCAACTATGATCGCGTCGAATGTTTCAAGTGCGAACGTCTCACAAAACACCGGTTCGTTTACATTCTCATGTACGTATGTAAAAATCGGTTTGAATAATCCGACAGTCTTCGTCTACGATGCCTTTAATACCGACAATCCATTGATCGCAACAACAAAAATCACTGTTGTCGCCGCCGATACAAATCGTCCGCCGTCGAAACCAATAATCGACGGCCCGAGCAGTGGATTAATTAACAGTGCACTCAAGTACAACGTTGTTTCGACCGATCCGGATGGCGACCAAATCTATTACGAAGTGACGTACAAAATAAATACTTCCGCCGAAACGAATCCGATTTCTCGTTTGCCGTTTTTAGGGTTGGTGGAGTCGGGTACAATTCAAAATCAGGATTATGCATGGACCGGTCAGGGATACTTCATTGTGTTAGCTCGAGCGATTGACATCAAAGGCGCGACGTCTGACTGGGGTTCGTACAACGTAAACATTAAGCAAAACGAGCCTGAGCCGGAGTTTGAATGGTATGGAACCGATGTGTACGAAAATTCAAGCGGTTCGTTGCCTTCAGATTTTGTGAATCATTATCATCTTATTCGATACGACGGGCCGACAAAAATAACATCATACTTCCCGGATGAGGCCGGAGTAGCCGGTACGGTGGGCGTAAAAACGTTGGTTGCCAAAACTAAAATTGATATTCTCACTGAAATCGGCGACAGTAAAACCGCTTACGGCGGAGACCCGATGGTCAATACAAAAACCGGCAATTACGTCTTCTCGCATGGAAACATCAAACAGTGTACGGACAAAGCTTTCACAAATTGTACGCTAATAAACGACAGCGATGTTGGTTCACCGCTTCCTCCAAAAGGTATGGGTAAATATGAGGCGAAATATGGCAAATATATTTTGTCTACCTTAACATTCTCAAAATTATTTGAATGGTATGGCGATAGTATTTCTGGCGAGCCGGGAGTTTTGCCGACCGACTTTAGGAATAAGTATTTCATTTTGAGAAATACCCTTAATCCGATGACCGCCACGTATTACCCAAGCGAGGAAGGTGTGGAGGGTTTGCCGGCGACGAAAACATTTATTGCTTATACAAACAAAGATTTATTGACCGACACCGATACCGCCAATACCGCATTCTATGCGAAAAATTCCGTACAAACAGGAAACGGAGGATATTATTTTTCACACGGCAGAATAGTCCAATGCGACGATCCGCAATTTACCGTTAATTGCAATATTGTGAATGACGGAGATGTCGGGCAGGAATCTGGCGGTACAAAAAAGTATAATCCAAACGGCGGTCAATATATTCTCGGTACTCATACATACCGTCTTGGAACGGCTCCCGTAAATCATCCTCCGACAGCGCCAATAATTACCGGCCCGAATAAAGGTTCGGTGAATGATAGTTTGTTTTTCAATAGCGTTTCGACCGACCCTGATGGCGACCAAATCTTTTACAATGTAACGTATCAGCTCGATCCTTATATTGAAATAAACGTTATTTCAAGACTGCCGTCCGAGGGTTTAGTAAATTCAGGAACAAGCCAAAATCAGGGTTATCGTTGGACAGGTCCCGGAGCTTTCATCGTAAAGGCTCAAGCTATCGACAGCAAAGGCGCCACATCCGAGTGGAGTGAATACAGTGTAAATATTTCACAACAGATCGAATCGCGATTTAATTGGTACGGAAAGAGTATTTCGGCGAACGGTAATGGTCTACCAGAAGGTTTTGTGAACTATTACCATCTAATCAGAAAAGATAAAACCTCAGATACAGTAACCTATTATCCGAGTTCGGCAGGTGTAACGGGTGTTTCGGGTAAAGCTGGAGTTACAACATTTATTGCATCTACAAACGCCGATATTTTGGTTGATAATTATCCGTACGAAACAGGCTTTGGTGCCGAGCATACTATTTCTGTGGGACCCTATACATATGTTTTTTCACACGGCAACATAATCCAATGCGACAACCTGCAATTTACCGATAGTTGCAATACTGTGAATGACGGAGATTTCGGGCAGGAATCCGGTGGCACAAAGAAGTATAATCCAAACGGTGGCCATTACATTCTCAGCACAAATACGTACAAATTACAGCCAGGTAATAGTGATGGATCTAATACAACACTTCCGGTCACTTTGTCGGCAACTCCAGATCACGGTTCTCTTGAAAATTCTTCATTTACTACAACGCTAACCGCACATCTAACTTCGGGGGAATATTCACTTCCAGTCGCATACCAATATAAGTGTTCTGATAGTGAAGGTTGGAAACCAGATGCCGAAATTTCAACATCTGTGAATGCAAGTAATGGTTTTGAAATCAAGAAATCAGACGGTAGTCCCGCATGTTCTTATCCTAGCGGAGGAACTTATACACCTAGTGTTAAGGTGTACGATAGCTCTAATCCATATAGGGTAGGAACTGCAACGACAAACGTATATGTTGCAGAGTTTATTTGTAACGTTAATGGAAGTGTAACTGAAGCTGTTGCTGGTAATGCCGGGGGTGCTACATGGGGAGTAAACAATCCTTTTAATGGTGGCGTATTTACAAAGATGGTTTGGAATATTTCAAATCTAGATTCATTGAATGGGGCACCTTTGGTAAGTATAAATACGGAAGGTTCGTATTATATCCCGAATCAGAATATAAGTTGGTTGAATATGAATAATACAATTAACAATATTTTGGTTTCACTTCAATCAGGTGCGTATACATATATTGGTAAAACATTCAACATTCCTGCTATTTCTTGTCCGAGTGCGTCATTGGTGAAAAATTGTACACCGAATTTTGCTCTCGTGTTCAAGCCATTGGAAACAAAAATGAAAATAGTTATAAGTAGTGCTGATTCAGATCCTGTCGATATTCAATTGAAAAATCAAGCTACTTGCATAGATACTGCATCGGAGGTAACTATTACTGAAGTATATATTGATGATGATAATACGGTCCGTAGGTTAAAAAGTGCGGGTGCGACAATTTCACTTAAACAAAAAGCGGATCGTGAATTGTATACATTAAATATTAGTGATCTAAACGCAACGGAATCTATTCGGTTTACAATTGATAATCCTGTTGTATCCGGTGATTACATTGTTAAAGTTAAGGCAATACTGCCTAGTCAAGGCAATTCTAGCCCGGTGGAAGTTACTTCTGAACCAATAACTATCCACATCACCAATCTCAATCCGTCATTCAAAGAGCAATAATTATTAGATGCTCTACCCACCATTTACACTGGTGGGTAGGTTTGTGACAAGGGTTTCCAATGTGCACCTATACTTGTCAGTATCTATGTAATCGTGTTATCGTACATGTACATATGGTCGCCCTATAGAGCACTGGGGCGCTTAATGCGTTTATGAGTGCCGATAAAGTAAAATGAAAGCCAACAAAACGACAAAAAAAGAAATAAAGTCTGGTCTGGCAAGGCGTGAATTGCGTAAGAAGGTGTTGACGCTTTGCATTCCACGTAAGGGTAATAAAATTTTGCTCGGCATGAAGAAACGCGGTTTTGGGGAAGGAAAGTGGAACGGATTTGGCGGTAAGTTGGAGGCGGGAGAAACAATAGAACAGGCAGCTATTCGAGAATTGGAGGAAGAATCGGGGATTTCGGTATCTACAATAGAGAAAATAGGCATTCTTGAATTCTATTTTGACGGTAAAGACGATTTTCTTGAAACGCATATTTATATCGGTAAGGATATCTCCGGTACGCCAGTTGAATCGGAAGAGATGCGACCGCAATGGTTTGATATTGACGAAATTCCGTTTCACTCAATGTGGGATGACGATTCACACTGGTTCCCCATATTTTTGAAAGAAGAGATTTTTAACGGCAAATTCTTTTTCAACGACAACAATATAATGCATAGCTATCACTTAGAAAGAGACAATGAACGCAAAAAATAATAAAACTAAATCAGAGCATCAGGACGAAAAACTTATCGTCAAGGGGGCGCGTACTCATAACCTGAAAAATATCACGGTAGAAATGCCGAGAAATAAATTGGTGGTGTTTACGGGGCTTTCCGGTTCGGGTAAGTCATCATTGGCTTTCGATACGATATTCGCCGAAGGTCAGCGACGTTATGTAGAATCATTGTCTTCCTACGCACGACAGTTTCTTCGCCAGATGCAAAAGCCCGACGTGGATGAGATTGTGGGTCTTTCTCCGGCTATCTCCATTGACCAAAAGTCTCGTTCCAATAATCCGCGCTCAACGGTTGCCACGACTACTGAAATTTACGATTACCTGCGTATTCTCTACGCACGCGTCGGAAAACCGCACTGCCTTATTTGCGATCGTATTATTAAGCGTCTTTCTCATGAAGAAATTATCAGTACGATTATAGAAACTGTTTCGTCTATTAACGTCGCCGAATCGGCCCAATCGGTTATGGGTGTGCCGTACAATCTTTTGAAACTTCGGATTTTTTCACCTGTCGTTGTCGGTAGAAAAGGCGAGTATTATCAGTTGTTGTACGATATGCTCGGAAAGGGATACACCATGGTAAAGGTTGACGGAGTGCTGAAAAAACTCCGCGAGCGTATCGAACTGACCAAAACGAAAAAACATGATATTGATATTCTTGTTGATGAATTTTTCGTGAGTGATTTGACCGATAAGAATGAGGTAAAAAAGCAGAACGTTAAGGAACGACTTTCGGAGGCGGTTGAAAAGGCGTTGGAAGAATCGGGAGGATTGCTTAAAATAGAAACACCGGAAGGCGAGCGTTTGATATCCGCAAAATTTATGTGTCCATATGACGGATTTTCGTATCCGGAAATTGAACCTCGTTTGTTTTCATTTAATTCGCCTCACGGCGCATGTTCCGAGTGTAACGGTTTGGGAACGCGGCATTTTTTCGGTAATGAAGTCTGTACGCTATGTAAGGGTGCTCGACTTCGAGATGAAGCGTTGCACGTCTATTTCGGTTCTACCGAGAAAAGTAAGGGGCTGAATATCGTCGAATTAACCGCTTTATCAATCAGCGGAGCGCGGAAATTTTTCGCAGAGCTGACGCTGACCGATACGGAGCGAGAAATTTCAAAAGTCATTCTAAAAGAAATTGAGTCACGTCTCGATTTCATGATTAATGTCGGTATTGAATACTTGACGCTTGATAGGCGTTCTCATACGCTTTCCGGCGGTGAAGCGCAAAGAATTCGTTTGGCCAGCCAGCTTGGTTCGGGTCTTGTCGGTGCGCTGTATGTGTTGGATGAGCCAACTATCGGTCTTCATTCGCGCGACAATGACCGTTTGGTTCAAACGTTGCTTCATTTGAGAGATATTGGAAATACTATTCTTATTGTCGAGCACGACGAGGATACGATATATTCCGCGGATTATATTATAGATATCGGTCCGGGAGCCGGAATTCACGGCGGTAATGTTGTCGCGTCCGGATATCTTGACGGGCTTTTGACCGCACCGAAGAATGTGTCAGGTTCAATGACATTGGATTATTTGAGAGGAGACAAGCTTGTGGCTATTCCCGAAGAACGTCGAACAAAAGAAGCCGGAGCACTGAAAATTCGGGGCGGGAATATTTTCAACATAAAAAATATGAATGTTGATGTTCCGCTCGGAAGATTCGTGACTGTTACCGGCGTGTCCGGTTCCGGAAAGTCGTCGTTTGTTTATGAAATTTTACACAAGAATTTACAGGCTCGATTTGAACGCCGTTATCGGTCAAATGAAGTATATAATTGCGGTACATTTACCGGTACCGAATATGTATCACGGGCAATTTTGATTGACCAGAGTCCGATTGGAAGAACGCCGCGCTCAAATCCGGTGACCTATACCGGAGCGTTTACATTTATTCGACAGTTGTTCGCCGAATCTGCGGAAGCTCGGGTGCGCGGATGGAAGCAAAATCGTTTTTCTTTCAACGTGAAGGGTGGACGATGTGAAGCATGTCAGGGAAACGGCGAAATCGCGGTTGAAATGCATTTTTTGCCGACCGTATATGTGCCGTGTGAAGTCTGCGAGGGAAAACGGTTTATGAAAGAAACCCTTGAGGTGAAATTCAAAAAGAAAAGCATTTATGATGTACTTCAGATGACGGTGGAGGAAGCCCTGAAGTTTTTCGAAGATATTCCCGCAATTTATGACCGTCTCAAGACTTTGGACGAGGTTGGGCTTGGTTATCTTACGCTCGGGCAATCGGCCACAACGCTGTCGGGAGGAGAAGCACAGCGTGTCAAAATATCTTCCGAATTGTACAGACCGCATATGCAGAAAACGATTTATCTTTTGGACGAACCGACTATCGGCTTGCATTACGAAGACGTGCGAAAACTAATCGAAATTTTGCAGGTGTTGGTGGATAAGGGCAATACGGTTTTGGTTATTGAACACAATATGGATATTATTAAGTCGTCGGATTACGTCATTGATATCGGTCCTGAAGGCGGTCAGGGCGGGGGACAGGTGGTGGCAAAAGGAACTCCGGAAGACGTTGCCAATAATGAAAAATCGTACACGGGAAAGTATTTAAAAAAGGCTTTGAAGAAAAAGGTGGCCGGTAAGATTGTGAAAGATTCCGACAAATAGAGAATGGCGCCACAGAAATAGTGGCGCCATTTTTATTGTGCGGATTTCCGCATGAGCATGATTTGCTCCTCAAGGTTTCGAATACACACCTTCATTGTTTCTATTCGTCCGCCCTGGCAAAGCTTATGTACGCGATTTCCCTCCCTGTTGTCTCCTGTTTTTTCAAGCTGGACTTGTCCTTCCTGGAGTAATACAAGGTTCTCTTTGAGGCGTCGCAAACTTTCCTCAATTTCACTGTAATGAGTATTCTGTTCTTTCCGAAGTACGGTCATTGTGCTCCTTTTTGTTGCATTATTCTTGGTATACGATACAATATTGGTGTGAATAGTCAATACCTTACGAATAATGTCTTGCCCGACGAGCCCGGAGTGTACTTTTTTAAACAAGGTACGCGCATTTTATATATAGGAAAAGCGACATCTTTACGAAGTCGCGTACGAAGCTATTTCTCAAATGACCTTATTTCTACACGCGGTTCTCGAATCGTCGATATGGTGACCAAGGCCGATTCTCTCGATTTTGAGGTGACTGATTCTGTTTTGGAGGCTTTGATTGCGGAAGCGAATTTAATCAAGAAACATCAGCCGTTTTATAATGCCCGCGAAAAAGACGACAAAAGCTACAATTACGTCGTCATAACGAAAGAAGATTTTTTGCGCGTTTTATTAGTTCGAGGCAGAGAGCTGGAAATGCAAACGGCGGGATCGGGAAATTTGACCTATAAAATTAAACACACATTCGGTCCGTTTCCCGAAGGCGCGTCTCTTCGCGAGGGGCTTCGAATCATACGAAAAATATTTCCTTATCGGGACAGGTGCGAACCGGCGAGCGGTAAGTCGTGTTTCAATTATCAAATTGGTCTATGTCCGGGCGTGTGCAACGGCGTGATTTCAAAACAAGAATACAAAAAAAGAATTCAGCACATAGTTCACTTTTTTGAAGGAAATAAAAAGAAAATATATAAAACGTTGGAAGCGGATATGATGCGCGAAGCGGCGCTCCAACATTTTGAGAAAGCCGAAGAGATTAAGCGTACTTTGCGTTCGTTACAGCATATTCACGACGTCTCACTTTTAAAGAGAGATTTTGATAACGGAGAAAATGCTGATATTCCAAAGGCACGAATTGAAGCCTACGATATCGCGCATACGAGCGGTATGTCGGCCGTCGGTGTTATGGTTGTTGTGCAGGGGAGTATTGTAGAAAAAAAATCGTATCGAAAATTTATAATTCGCGGTGAAAAGGGGAATAGCGACTCCGATAACTTGCGTGAGGTCCTCCAAAGACGGTTGGCGCATACTGAATGGCAATTGCCGGATATTTTTGTCGTTGACGGCGGAGCTATTCAGAAAAATGTATTTGAAAAAGTGTTGAAAGATGTGGCCGGTGGCGTGTCGGTCGTTTCTGTCGTGAAGGATAGTCATCATAAGCCGAAAGCGATCCTTGGAGACGCGCATATAATTGGAAAATATAAGAAAGAGATTTTATTGGCGAACAGTGAATCGCATCGTTTTGCGTTATCGTTTCACCGGAAGCGCCGAGACATTGTCAGACAATAAAAATAATATGTTTGTACAGTATTCAATTTAGTAGCCGATGATATACTAATCGGGTCTTCGTTGTAGAAGCAATTTTACAACAATGATACAGGTGGTTGCTTTCGCTAATTCCTTTCAGTTTAAGCAATCCATGTGACACTGTCACATGTGGGGGTCGTATGTTGCTCAACATATGGCCCCTTTTTTTATGCATAAAATAGTAATTCGTGCTGTAGACGTATATTTTCTGTTTTAATGACAAAATTCATTTCACGTCGTGATTTTTATTCGGGCTATTTGAGAGCATGACGTTTGTGGTATACTTTTCTGTATGACAATCGCTCAAAAAATTCGTGTTGGAGTCTTGCGCGGAGGTCCTTCAAGCGAATACGAGATTTCCCTCAATACGGGGTCTTCGGTTTTGAATAATTTGCCGGAAAAATATGCACCCGTGGATATTTTTATCACAAAGTATGGCGTGTGGCATGTTGGCGGCGTGGCTGTTGAACCTGAGCAAGCTTTGAGGCGGGTAGACGTCGTGTACAATGCATTACACGGAGAATACGGCGAGGACGGCAAGGTTCAGCACACGCTAGAACAATTCGGGATTCCGTTTACGGGTTCGCCAAAATTTCCGAGTTCAGTCGCGATGAATAAATTAACGACCAAAAAGTTTGTAGAACAGCAGGGGGTTAAAATACCGCTCCATATAATCATTAAACGAGATGAGTATAATGAAGGCGATATCGATGAGCTTTTAAAAACGATGCCGAGACCACTTGTTATAAAACCGGTATCGCTTGGTTCTTCAATCGGCGTGACGATTGCGGATACGACCGAAGAAATAAATAGCGGTTTGCGGAATATTTTTGAAATGTGTGAAAAGGCCATGGTGGAAGAATATATAGAAGGAAAAGAAGCAACCTGTGCCGTAACCGATAAGTTTCGAGATGTACCCGTCTATGCTTTTTTGCCGATAGAAATAATTCCCGCCGTCGACAAGAAACTTTTTGATTACAATGCGAAATATGTGGATGAAAAAACGCGCTACATATGCCCCGGGAATTTTACTCGTGAGGAAAAAGACGAATTACAGCGTTTGGCTGTGCTCGTTCATTCAACCTTAAGCCTGCGCCATTATTCAAGGTCCGATTTTATCGTATCGCCCCGCGGAATATATTTTCTCGAAGTAAACTCCCTCCCGTGTCTCACCCGCCAATCACTTATGTCAAAATCGCTTGATTCAATCGGTTCTTCATTGCCACATTTTCTCGACCATATTATAACCCTTGCGATAGACAGAAAATAATGTAGAATATACCAACTGTGCCCTTTTTTGCACAGCTACACATTCCCTCCGGGCCCGTAGTTCATCTGGTAGAACGCCTCATTTGCAATGAGGAGGTAAGCGGTTCGAGTCCGCTCGGGTCCACAAACAAAACGCCGTTTAGGCGTTTTTTTGCGGACCCGAAGCAAGCAAACTGCTTTGCTTGCGGCGGACGAGAAAGACTTTTCGTTATTGAATGAGCATTCTGATGCGAAATGAAATCGAAAAGTACCCGCCACGGTAGGTGGAGAGTCCGCTCGGGTCCACAAACAAAACGCCGTTTAGGCGTTTTTTTTGTGTACCCGAAGCGGGAAACTTCTATAGGTAAGGTGGAATCTTTACATATCACTATCCTCGGAAATACATTTATTCTTTTACCTTGTTCTCACAAAAGAGTAAAGTATCATTACAACATAAGCATGTTGTATACTATCTGCCATGACTTTAAATAAGGGCGGCAAAATACAGGTAATTATTCTTGCAGGGGGAAAGGGGACTCGCATGAATTCTGACTTGCCAAAAGTTCTTCACCAAGTGAAGGGAAAGGCGATAATCCATCACGTGCTGGACGGTATACAATCAATTTGTGAAAAACCGACGATTATTGTGGGACATCAGGCGGAATTGGTAAAAGAGAGTACCGGGAATAAGTATCATTACGTTTTTCAGGAGAAACAGCAGGGGACAGGACATGCGGTTTCTGTCGCCAGGTCGGAATTGCAAAGCAGAAGCGATATTGGGCACATTGTGGTGATTCCGGGCGACGCTCCGCTTATAAGCGCGGTGACACTTCGTGAACTGGTGTCAAAACGCGAAGCATCTCACGCCGTTATGGTATTGGCGACTATTGACGTGCCGAATTATGAGGGTACAAATTCCGTGTATTATAATTACGGGCGGATAATTAGAAAATCGGACGAAACACTTGATAGAATTATCGAGCTCAAAGACGCAAGTCCGGATGTCAGAGCGATGACTGAGGTAAATGTCGGATATTATTGTTTTGACCCTGATTGGTTGTGGAGCAAAATTGATACAATTCAAAATATAAATGCGGCTCACGAACTGTACCTTACCGATTTGCTTCAGTTTGCCACTTCGGAGAATATGGCGGTTGATGTTGTTCGTATCGGTAATGTGCTTGAGGGTTTGGGAATTAATACGCCGGAGCAGTTAGCTCTTGTTGAAAAGTGTATTTTGTAAGGCTCGATTCGTGATATACTGAAGGTCTAATTAATTTGTTCGTTTGAAACGCTTTTATGTATTTACTTATATTTTTGTTAGGATTGGGAATTGTATGGTGGACTACCCACAAAATTTCTCAATTTGAACAGCGAATTCAAAAACTTGAATCAAAAAATAGCCTTGGCGTAATTTCTTCCGCCAGTGTAAAGGATGTCATTTCGGAACCCGTACAGCAGGACTCAGACACATTGACCGAAATTCAAAACGCGGAGGTTTCGAAACAATCCGACGCGCAGTACGACGTCCCCGCAATGCAAACATTTGCCCCCCGACGGGAAGAAGAGGTTGTTTCAACGGAGGAAAAAACCGGACAATGGCTCGGTAAAATTGGAATTGTGGCAATTTTACTCGGTGTCTCGTTTTTCCTGCGGTACGCATTTGTTAATAATATTATCGGGCCGACGGGGCGAATTGTACTCGGTATAATTTTTGGTTTGGCGATGCTGAGCCTTGCACAGTTTATTAAACATACGTACAAACGGTACGCTGAAATGTTGATGGGTGGCAGTATCGGTATCTTTTATCTGACTATATTTTCAGCGTATTCATTTTTTCACTTCATTGATACGACTACGGCTTTTGCTCTCATGGTGCTTATTACGGCATTTGGATGCATTCTTTCAATCGCGGAATCTTCAAAAGGTTTGGCTATGCTGGCTGTTTTCGGTGGATTTGTTACGCCGGTACTTCTTTCAACGTCGGATAATAATTTTTGGATTTTAATGCCGTATATTTTGATTTTGGATCTCGGCATTCTTGCTATTGCAATGTTCAAGCGGTGGCACCAACTGCATTACGTCGGTTTTATTTTGAGTTTGTTTACGTTTATCGGATGGTTTGAATCCTTTTACACCGCACCGCAGATGTGGATAACAATATTTTTTGCGTCATTGTTGTTTGCGGTGTATTACTTTGTGACGGTGTTGCGTTCAATAATGCAAAAAGAAAATGTTGTTCAGTACGATATACTTCTTATTGTCTGCAATGCCGGTGCGTATTTTGGCCTGCTGACGATACTACTGCATACAAACAATAATACGTTGCTTGCATATATGGCAATCGTTTTGGCTGTTCTGTACATATTTACGGCTTACATTTCTTCTTCAAATAACAGTAATGACGGTATTCTTGGAAGATTTCTGGCAATTATTTCCGTCGTATTCGTGGCGATTGCGATTCCGATTCAACTGAGCGGTCCCTGGCTTACTATCGGGTGGTTTGTTCTATCTGCTGTATTGTTCTATTTCTCATTTATACAATGGTCGCGCGAAATGCGGGTACTTTCCGTAATAGGTTTCTCGTTCGGATTAATACATATGTTTGCTTTCGAAGGCGGTTTTGATTATGCGATTGATCAGGTTGTATTAAATAATCGTTTCCTGCTGTCTGTTTTGGCTATTGGAATAGCCGTAGCGATGGCTACCGCGTTTCGGCTATACGGCGGTGGCGACGACAATACCGAAAGAACACACGACGTGAAAGAATATTTTATTGCGCTAGTGATTTTTGCAAACTTCATGACGGTATTTACTCTGTCGTCGGAGATTGGAAATTATTACGGTAAGCAAATATTTAATCTTCACAAAGCATATTCCGAGCAGATGGCGGTTCAGGGAGAATACAAAAGTACCGCAAATTCAGGAAGTCCATATATCGAGCAGTCCACAGCGACAAAAAACAAGCAGAATACGTTAATATCGATATTCTGGACATTATACGCACTGGCTCTTATCGGTGTCGGGTTTGTAAAACGGTCGCGATTGGCGCGGAGTTTTGGTCTCGTATTTTTCCTCATAACGGCAATCAAGATATTTTTGGACGTGTGGAGTTTTGGATCGTTGTATAGAATTATTAGCTCAATGGTATTTGGTATTTTGGCATTACTCGCGTCGTTCACCTATGCAAAATACAAACATCTCATCAAATTTTAGCATGAAAATTATCTTTCGATTTCTTATTTTTATTCTTGTTTGCTGTGGTGCAACGAGCGTCTATGCAAAAGAAATGGCGTCTGATTTTCAATATAAAAAAGACGTTTTTTTGCCGTCAGTAATACAGGGGAGTGAATATATACGTGTCGCGTTAGACCAAGAAACAGCCGCGCATTCTCGCAATTATGCGGATGTGCGGGTATTTAGCGGTGCGCGTGAGGTTCCGTATCAGCTATTGACCGAAACGGGTTCGGATACGACCAACTATTATCCGGCGCAGGTTATCAATCAGGGTAAGTCAAAGTGGGGGACATTTTCTTTCATAGTGGATTTGGGTGTCACAGGCGCATTGCATAATCAGATAAATATTATTTCGGATGAAATAAATTATCGTCGTCCCGTTGAAATCTATTACTCAAATTACCCAATGCCCATCGATTCTTTACAGTGGATTAAAATTCCGACCGACGGCTACATTTACAATTATACCGATGAGGTAACAAAGGACAGTTTTAGCCGGGGTGACGTAAATTATTCCGATAATACGGGACGGTATCTTAAGGTTGCGGTTTTGCCCGGAGAAGGCACGATTGAGTTGGTAAAAAAGGTTGAAGTGTATCGCAAAAATAAAACCGAAGTGAACGATGCCGTAACAACCGTTACGACAGATGTGACGGAAAATCCCGAATTCAAAAGTACGGAAGTCGTCATTGATTTGGGCTCCGGCGGAATTCCAACACATTCGGTAACGCTTTCCATTCCTAATCTAAATTTTAGCCGGCGGGCGGTAGTGCAAACAAGCCCCGATAACAAGAAATGGACTTTTCTGTCCGAAGATTATTTGTTTAACGTCACCAAGTCAAAGTGGACCGGTTCAAACGCAACGATTAATTATAACGAGGTTTCGTCTCGGTATTTGCGCGTAATTATATTCAACGAAGACAACGAATCCCTCAATATCGGTTCTATTGCAACTGTCAAAAGTATTGTTCGTTCAATAGTATTTGAAGCCGCAAAAGATGTTTCATATTCGCTGTATTACGGAAACGGAAAAATAACCGCACCCCAATACGATATTTCCAAGATATGGAAATATCTGGACACAGAATCACTCCCCGAAGGTCAGTTGTCTTCCGAATTAAAAAACGAATCATTCACCCCCGCCGCCGCGCCGTTACTCCCATACACCGAACGCAATCGCGGTATATTAAACGTCATGATTGTGATTCTCGTGCTATGCATATCGTTCATTGCATTTACCTATCTCCGTAAAATAAACGTGAATAAATTGTCGAGTGACAACAAGAAAAATCAAAAGAAGTATTTTTAGCAAGAAATATTCCCTTTTCACCAATTTCTTGCTACAATGCCCCTCATTGGGCCTATAGTCTAGTGGTACGACGCGTCATTCGCATTGACGAAGCGGGGGTTCGACTCCCCCTAGGTCCACAAAAATAAAACCGCGGGTGCGGGTTTATTTTTGTGGACCTAAGCGATGTGCCTACGCACATCGCGCGGGGGAGTCGAAAACCTTCTTCCATATTTTCGAGCACTTTCCGAAGTGTGAGAAAATGGAAAAGGTGTACTGCCGCTGTAAGCGGAGACTCCCATCCGTCCGCCATCAATCTATCCCTTTTTCCCCTCGTTTTTTCCCCA